>JAOPWJ010000141.1 GCA_025965715.1 Blastococcus sp.
CGCTGCGCGCACTGCGCCGGCCCGCTCGGCATCTCCTCCCGGCCGGGCCCGGGTGGCGCCCGCATCCCGGCGTGCCGCTGGTGCGCCCGCCCGGCCGCCACCTTCGACTGCCCGCACTGCCACGGCACGAAGCTCCGCGCGTCGGTGGTCGGGGAGTCCCGCACCGCCGAGGAGCTGGCGCGGGCGTTCCCGGGAGCCGTGGTGCGCACGTCCGGCAGCACTTCGGGGGTGCTCGCGACCGTGCCGGCCGGTCCGGCGCTGGTGGTGGCGACACCCGGCGCGGAGCCGGTCGCCGAAGGCGGCTACGGCGCCGCGCTGCTGCTCGATTCCTGGGCCCTCCTCGGCCGCGCCGACCTGCGGGCGGGGGAGGAGACGCTGCGCCGGTGGCTGAACGCCGCCACGCTGGTGCGCCCCTCGGCGGCCGGCGGCCAGGTCGTCGTGGCCGCGGATGCCGCGCATCCCGTCGTCCAGGCGCTGGTGCGCTGGGATCCGGCCTGGCTCGCCGCCCGGGAGCTCGCCGACCGTCGTGAGCTCGGCTTCCCGCCGGTCACCCGCATGGCCTCGGTCGCGGGTTCGCCGGGCGCGCTCGCGGAGTTCCTGGCGGCCCTGCGGCTGCCTGCGGAGGCGGACCTCCTTGGCCCCGTGCCCGAGCCGCCCCGCGCCAACCAGGACGGCGAGCGGGAGCGGTACCTGATCCGGGTTCCGCGCAACCAGGGGACGGCGTTGGCGCAGGCGCTCGCCGAGGTGCAGGGCGTGCGCAGCGCCAGGAAGGCGCCCGAGCCGGTCCGCGTGCAGCTCGATCCGCTCGAACTCGTCTGATCAACGCCCCCCACCGCCCGCGAGCTCGCGGCGGGCCCCTGCAGCGGGGCCGGTGTCGCGGCCGTTCCGGTGGGGTAGCCGAGGCGAGAGGACGGGGTCCAGCAGCGGCTCGACGTCCGGTGTACCGAGGAGCGGGCCATGGATGCAACCGATCCCCAGCCGAAGGATCAGAGTCCCGACGACGTGAAGCGGGGGCTTCGCACGTTCGTGATCGGGCTGGTCGTCCTGATCGTTATTGCCGCGATCGCCGTCGCGCTGAGCAACCTGGGCAACGACGACGACCCCAGCGGCGGCGGCAACGAGGGAATGGCGCAGTCGGTCGTTCACGGTGGCTCCCCGGCCGGCTCCGGGCGCGAGTTCACGGGCGTCGGGGAGCCGAGGGGGGCTTCTTCTACGATCGTCGGGTGAGCGTCACCCCCATCCGTCTCCTCGGCGACCCCGTCCTGCGGAACCCCGCTGCGCCGGTCGTCGACTTCGACGCCGAGCTGCGGCAGCTGGTCGCCGACCTGACCGAGACGATGTTCGAGGCCGGCGGCGCCGGCCTGGCTGCACCGCAACTCGGCGTCGGCCTGCGGGTGTTCACCTGGTTCGTCGACGGCGAGGTCGGTCACCTGGTCAATCCGGACGTGTCGCCCGTGGGCGAGGAGACGGAGGAGGCCCCCGAGGGTTGCCTGTCGATCCCGGGCTTCCGCTTCGACTGCCGGAGGCACCTGCACGTGGTGGCCAGCGGCTGGAACATGCACGGCGAACCGGTAGGTGTCGAGGGCTCCCACCTGCTGGCGCGTGCGGTGCAGCACGAGACCGACCACCTCGACGGAGTGCTCTTCGTCGACCGCCTGGATGCCGACGCACGCGCCGCCGCGCTGGCCGCCATCGAGCAGGCCGAGTGGGCCGGCATGGCCGAATACCTGCCGGTGCTGCCGCCGGTCGTGAAGGCGAGCCCGCACTGAGGCTCCTGTTCGCCGGCACCCCGGCGCCCGCGGTTGCCTCCCTCGAGGCCGTGCTGGCCTCCGATCACGAGGTCGCCGCCGTCCTCACCCGCCCCGACGCTCGTGCCGGACGCGGGCGCACGGTCAGCCGATCGCCGGTCGCGGAGCGCGCCGACGCGGCCGGGCTGCCCGTGCTCCAGCCGCGTTCGCTTCGTGAGCCGGAGTTCCTCGATCAACTGGCCGCCCTCGACGTCGACTGCGCACCGGTGGTGGCCTACGGCGCGCTCGTTCCGCCGGCCGCCCTGGAGGTGCCGCGGTTCGGCTGGGTGAACCTGCACTTCTCGCTGCTGCCGGCCTGGCGGGGGGCCGCCCCGGTGCAGCACGCCATCATGGCCGGCGACGAGGTCACCGGGGCGTCGACGTTCCGGCTGGAGGCCGGGCTGGACACCGGTCCCGTGTTCGGCATGGTCACCGAGGTGATCGGCCCACGCGACACCGCCGGTGACCTGCTGGGCCGGCTGGCGGTGAGCGGGGCCGGGCTGCTCGTCGCGACTCTGGACGGCATCGCCGCCGGCACCCTCGTCGCCCAGCCGCAGCCCCCCGACGGCATCAGCCTGGCGCCCAAGGTCGAACCGGTCGACGCCCGCGTCGACTGGTCCGTGCCCTCGCACGTGGTCGACCGGAAGGTGCGCGGCGTGACGCCCGCCCCGGGCGCCTGGACGACGTGGCGGGGCGACCGTCTGCGCCTGGGCCCGGTGCAGCCGCTGCCCGACGTCGACCTCGAGCCGGGGCAGGTCGAGGTGCGCCCCGACGGCGTCCTCATCGGTGCGGGGCGTGGCGCCGTCCGCCTGGGCGAGGTGCAGCCGGCCGGCAAGCGCATGCTGCCGGCGGCGGACTGGGCCCGCGGCGCGCGGCCCGGCCCGGGTGAGCGGATGGGCACATGACCCGTCCACCGCGCCGGCCGTCCGGCGGACCCCGCCAGGAGCGCCGGCACCCGGCGACCCGCCGTCCCGTCCTGGACGGTGCCCGGCTCACCGCCTACGACGTCCTCGACGGCGTCTCCGCACGGGACGCCTATGCCAACCTGCTGCTGCCACAGCTGCTGCGCGAGCGCGGGCTCGACGAGCGCGACGCCGCCTTCGCCACCCAGTTGGCCTACGGCGCGCTGCGCGCCCAGGGCACGCTCGACGCCATCCTGGCCGGGCTGGTCTCGCGTCCGCTGGCGGAGCTCGACCCCCGTGTCCTCGACCTGCTCCGGCTGGGCGCCTATCAGCTGATCGACCTTCGGGTGCCCTCGCACGCCGCCGTGGACACCACGGTCGACCTGACCCGCGCCATCGTCGGCGCCGGGGCCTCCGGACTGGTCAACGCGGTGCTGCGCAAGGTGGCAACCGGTGGGGACCGGGAGCAGTGGCTGGCCACCCTGGCCGCGACCGGTGACGAGCGCCTCGGCCTGGTCACCGATCATCCGCGCTGGATCGTCGAGGCGTGGCGGGAGGCCCTGGGCGGCGACGCCGAACTCGAGGCTGCGCTGCTGGCCGACGACGTGGCGCCGCAGGTGCACCTCGTGGCGCGGCGGATCGACCGCGCCGCGCTGGTGGAGGAGTCCGGTGGCGAGCCCGGTCCCTGGTCCCCGTTCGCGGTGCGGTTGCACGGAGGAGACCCGGGTCGGCTGCCCGCGGTGCGCTCGGGCGCGGCCGCGGTGCAGGACGAGGGCAGCCAGCTGGCCGCGCTGCTCCTGTCCCGGGCGCCCCTGGACGGCCCGGACGCGGCATGGCTCGACATGTGCGCGGGCCCCGGGGGCAAGGCCGGCCTGCTGGCGGCCGTGCGACCCGAGGGCGTGCGGCTGACTGCCGCCGATCGGGCGCCGCACCGAGCCGAGCTGGTCCGCCGGGCCCTCGCGGAAGAGGAGGGGATCGAGGTGCTCGCCGCGGACGGCACCGAACCCCCGTGGGCTCCCGGGTCGTTCGACCGGGTGCTGGTGGACGCGCCCTGCACCGGTCTGGGGGCGCTGCGCCGCCGCCCGGAGGTCCGCTGGCGCCGCACGCCGGAGGACGTCCCCGGACTGGTCGGCCTGCAGACGGCCCTGCTCGACAGTGCGCTGTCGTCGGTCCGGGCCGGGGGAGTGGTCGCCTACGTGACCTGCTCGCCGCACACGGCCGAGACGGTGGCCGTGGTGGACGCAGCCGCTGCCCGGGACGACGTCGAGGTGCTGCCGGTCGCTCCGCTCTTCCCCGAGGTGCCCGGCATGGCGCGCGGTGCCTACGCCCAGCTCTGGCCGCACCGGCACGGCACGGACGCGATGTTCCTGGCGCTGCTCCGCCGCACTCGCTGACCGGCGCTCGGCGCAGTGACCACGCCGCGCCCGCCCTGGGCCAGCGGTACCGTGCCCGGCCGGGGCGCAGGGGGGACGAGGAAGAGTCCGACGGCCACCGCGGCGGCCGCCCGGCCTGCGGTGGTGCTCCGGTCGAACCGCGGCAGGACGGACCGGCACTCCCACCAGGACGCAGAGGACGGCGAGGCCCGCGGATCGCTCCCGCCCGACGCCGGCACCGCCCACGTACCGGACCGGCCCCGTACCGGCCATGGCGGCAGTGCGGAAAAGGCCGGCCCACCTGGCGGTTCGGGGGAGAGCCGGAACCGATCGGGTGACCGGAGGACCGCTTTGCGTCGCGCCCGACGAAGGGACATCGCCCTCCACCTAGACTCGGCGGACGTGTCCCGCGAACCGATGATCGCCCCCAGCCTGCTGTCGGCGGACTTCGCCCGGCTGGCCGAGGAGGCGCAGCGGGTCGCCGGCGCCGACTGGTTGCACTTCGACGTCATGGACGCCCACTTCGTACCCAACCTGACCTTCGGGCTGCCGGTCATGGCGGCGCTGCAGAAGGTCAGTCCGGTGCCGCTCGACTGCCATCTGATGATCGACAACCCCGAGCGCTGGGCGCCGGGCTACGCCGAGGCGGGCGCCCGCAACGTCACCGTGCACGCCGAGGCCTGCACCGACCCGCGGGCCGTGGCTCGGGACATCCGCGCCGCCGGGGCGCTCGCCGGCCTGGCGATCAAGCCGGGAACGTCGATCGAGGACTACCTCGATGTCCTCGAGGACTTCGACACCTTGCTCGTCATGACCGTCGAACCCGGCTTCGGCGGGCAGGCGTTCATGCCCGAGGTGCTGCCCAAGGTGCGCCGGGCGCGGGAACTGGTCGCGAGCGGCCACCTCACCCTCTTCATCGAGGTCGACGGCGGCATCTCCGGAGACACGATCGAGCAGGCGGCCGAGGCGGGCGCCGACGTGTTCGTGGCCGGCTCGGCGGTCTACGGCGCGGACGACCCCGCGAAGGCCATCACTGCGCTGCGGGCACGAGCCGCCGCGGCGTCCGCCGGATGACCGTCACCCCCGTCGAGAGTCAGGCCATGGCCCGGGCGCGGGCACTCGGCGAGAGCGTGCTCGGTACGACGAGCCCGAACCCCGCCGTCGGGGCCGTGATCCTCGACGCCGACGGCACGCCGGTCGGGGAGGGCGCCACCGCGCCCCCCGGGGGCCCGCACGCCGAGGTGGCCGCCCTGGCCCAAGCCGGCGAGGGGGCCCGTGGCGGCAGCGCCGTCGTCACGCTGGAGCCCTGCGCGCACACCGGGCGCACCGGGCCGTGCGCCGACGCGCTCATCGCCGCCGGAGTGGCCCGCGTCGTGGTCGCCGTCCCCGAGCCCAGCGAGCTGGCCGGCGGGGGTGCCGAACGCCTCCGCGCGGCGGGAATCGACGTCGAACTGGGCGTGCAGCGGGCCGAGGCCGAGGCCGGCGCGCTCGCCGCGTGGCTGACGGGTGTCCGGAAACACCGCCCGTTCGTCGTCTGGAAGGTCGCCGCCACCCTCGACGGCCGGGTCGCCGCGGCCGACGGCAGCAGCCGGTGGATCACCGGCGAGCTCGCCCGCGCTGCGGTCCACCGGCTGCGCGCCACCTGCGACGCCGTCGTCGTCGGATCGGGCACCGCGCTGACCGACGACCCCCAGCTCACCGTCCGGGACACCGACGGCCGGATCTTCGGCCGGCAGCCGCTGCGCGTGGTGGTCGACCGCCGTGGCCGGCTCCCCGCCACCGCCCGGGTCCTGGACGACGCGGCGCCGACCCACGTCAGCCGCGCCTCGGGCCCGCGCGAGCTGCTGGCCGAGCTCTTCGACCGCGACGTGCGCCGGGTGCTGGTCGAGGGGGGCCCCACGCTGGCCGCCGCGTTCCTGCGCAACGGTCTCGTCGACGAGGCCGTGGTGCACTTGGCGCCGACGCTGCTGGGCGCCGGGCCCTCCCTGGTGGGAGACCTGGGAATCAGCACGATCACCGACGCGCTGTCACTGGCGGTCGTCGACGTCACCCGCCTGGGCGGGGACGTGCAGCTCCGGTTACGGCCCACCCGGCACACTGGTGGGCGGGAGTCCGCGGATGGAGGGAGTTGAGGTGTTCACCGGCATCGTCGAAGAGGTGGGCACCGTCGTCGTCCGCGAGGAGCTCTCCGATTCGGCCGTCCTGCAGATCCGCGCGCAGCGGGTGCTCGAGGACGTCACCCTGGGGGACTCGATCGCCGTCAACGGCGTCTGCCTCACCGTCACTGCGGTCCGCCCCGATGGCGACGCCGGCGTCTGGAGCACCGACGTGATGGCCGAGACCCTCACCCGCAGCAGCCTCGGCGCCGCCGCAGCCGGTGCGCTCGTCAACCTGGAACGCGCCGTCACCCCGCACACCCGACTGGGTGGCCACCTGATGCAGGGCCACGTCGACGGCGTCGGCCGCATCGTGAGCCGCGCCCCGGGCGAGCACTGGGAGGTCGTGCGGATCGCGCTGCCGCCGGAGCTCGCCCGCTACGTCGTCGAGAAGGGCTCCATCGCCGTCGACGGCGTCTCGCTCACGGTCAGCGCCGTCAGCGCGGCCGATCTCCCCGAGCCCTGGTTCGAGGTCAGCCTCATCCCCACCACCCTCCGCGAGACCACGCTGGGCGCGCGCGCCCTCGGGGCCCCCGTCAACCTGGAGGTCGACGTCATCGCCAAGTACGTAGAACGCCTGTTGGGAGGAGGTGCGCGATGAACAACCCTCTGGCGCGCCTGGACACGATCGAGAGTGCCATCGCCGCGATCAAGGACGGCCGGCCGGTCGTCGTGATCGACGACGAGGACCGCGAGAACGAGGGCGACCTCATCTTCGCCTCGGAGCTGGCCTCGCCCGACCTGGTCGCCTTCATGGTCCGGTACACCTCGGGCTACATCTGCGTCTCGGTCACCGAGGCCGACGCGGACCGCCTCGACCTGCCCCCGATGTTCCGGGTCAACCAGGACCGCCGGGGCACCGCGTACACCGTCACCGTCGACGCTCGTGAGGGCATCACCACGGGCATCTCTGCGTCCGACCGTGCGCGCACCATCCAGCTGCTGGCCGCGGCGGACACCACTTCGGGCGACCTCGCCCGGCCCGGCCACATCGTGCCGCTGCGCGCCAAGGACGGCGGAGTGCTGCGCCGGCCCGGTCACACCGAGGCCGCGGTCGACCTGGCGATCCTTGCCGGCCTGCGCCCCTCGGGCACGCTGTGCGAGATCGTCAGCGAGAAGGACCCGACCGGCATGGCGCGCGGCGAGGAGCTGCGCCTCTTCGCCGACGAGCACGACCTCGTGATGATCTCCATCGCCGACCTCATCGCCTACCGCAAGCGTTCGGACAAGCTGGTCGAGCGGGTGGCCGAGGCCATCGTGCCGCTGGCGGCCGGCACCTTCACCGCCGTCGGCTACCGCAGCTCCTACGACGCCCGCGAGCACGTGGCCTTCGTCTACGGCGACATCGCCGACGGCGAGGACGTGCTGGTCCGCGTGCACTCCGAGTGCCTCACCGGCGACGTCTTCGGCTCCCTGCGGTGCGACTGCGGCCCGCAGCTGCAGGCGGCGCTCGCTGCTGTCGCGCAGGAGGGTCGCGGCGTCGTGCTCTACATCCGCGGGCACGAGGGCCGGGGGATCGGCCTGCTGCACAAGCTGCAGGCATACCAGCTGCAGGACGCCGGTGCCGACACCGTCGATGCCAACATCAACCTCGGGCTGCCCGCCGATGCGCGTGACTACGGCACGGGCGCCCAGATCCTCGTCGACCTCGGCATCCACACGATGCGGCTGCTCACCAACAACCCGGCGAAGCGCGCCGGCCTCGAGGGCTACGGCCTCCGGATCACCGGACGGGTGCCGCTGCCCAGTCACGTCACGGCCGAGAACCTCGGCTATCTGCGGACCAAGCGCGACCGGATGGGCCACCTGCTGGACATCATCGAGCCGGAGACCGAAGCGGGACCGGCGGACGCCGCCTCGGTACGGGAGGCCGTGGACGTGGTCTCGTCGCGGGCGGCCGCGGCGTCGCTGCGGGAGGCGCTACCCGACCCGGTCCCGCCGACGGTCCCCCTCGGCGTCGACGAGCAGCCCTCGTGAGCAGGGCAGGCGCACCGGATGTCGAGGCTGTCGATGCCTCGGGCCTGACCCTGGGCATCGTCGCCACGACCTGGCACGCCGAGATCACCGATGCCCTCCTCGAGCGTGCGCTGGAGGCGGCACGCGCGAGCGGCGTCGCCGAGCGCACGGTCGTCCGGGTGTTCGGCGCCGTGGAGCTGCCGGTCGTCGCCCAGGCCCTGGCCGAACGGCACGACGCCGTGGTGGCGCTCGGCGTGGTCATCCGCGGCGGCACCCCGCACTTCCAGTACGTGTGCGACGCGGTCACCGCCGGCCTCACCCGGGTGGCGCTCGATGCCGGCAAGCCGGTCGGCAACGGCGTCCTGACCTGCGACACGGAGGAACAGGCCCGGAACCGGGCCGGGCTGCCCGGCTCCGACGAGGACAAGGGCTGGGACGCGGCGATCGCGGCCCTCGCCACTGCGCTGACGCTCCGCGACCTGCGCTCGCCGCGGCGGACCACCGGCTTCAGCGCCACTCCGGGTGGCCACGCGTGAAGACCTTCGACGAGCTGTTCGACGAGCTGTCCGGCAAGGTGACCGCCGGCGATCCGGCCTCGGGCACCGTCCAGGCCGTCCGCGACGGCGTGCACGCTGCCGGCAAGAAGGTCGTCGAGGAGGCGGCCGAGTCCTGGATGGCCGCCGAGCACGAGGGCGCGGAGCGGACGGCGGAGGAGATCAGCCAGCTCCTCTATCGGGTGCAGGTGCTCATGCTGGCGCGTGGTCTGACCCTGGGCGACGTCTACGCTCACCTCTGAAGACGTCGAAGGACCCCCTCCTCCTCACCCCTCGCAAGCTCGGGGCGAGTTTCGGGACGGGGCCTGACCGCCCGACACCGTCCTGAGGAGAGTCCTGCCGTGCTGCGCGTCGCCGTGCCCAACAAGGGCGTCCTGAGCGAGCCGGCCGCGGAGATGCTGGCCGAGAGCGGGTACCGGCAACGCCGGAGCACCAAGGACCTCGCCGTCTACGACCCGGACAGCGACACGGAGTTCTTCTACCTGCGGCCCCGCGACATCGCCGTCTACGTTGCCGCGGGCACCCTGGACGTCGGTATCACCGGCCGCGACATGCTGCTGGAGACCGCGCCCGCCGACGGCGCCGGCCAGGCGGCGGTCGAGGTCATGCCGCTGGGCTTCGGTCGGTCCTCCTTCCGCTTCGCCACACCGCTGGAGTCGGGGATCGAGAAGGTCGGACAGCTGGCCGGCAAGCGGATCGCCACGGCCTACCCGGTGCTGCTGCAGCGCTATCTGGACGAGGCGGGCATCGAGGCCGGCGTGGTGAAGCTCGACGGCGCGGTCGAGACCGCCTGCCGACTGGGCGTGGCCGATGCCGTGTGCGACGTGGTGGAGACCGGGACGACGCTGCGCGCGGCCGGGCTGCACATCATCGGCGACCCGGTGCTCACCAGTGAAGCGATCCTGGTGCGGCGGGCGGGCGCCGAGGAGATCCCGGCGGTCGCCCAGCTGCGCCGCCGGATCCGCGGGGTGCTCGTGGCACGGCAGTACGTGATGCTCGACTACGACTGCCCCAACGACCTGCTGGAGCGCGCCACCGCGATCACGCCGGGACTCGAGGGCCCGACGGTCAGCCCGTTGCAGACGCCCGGCTGGTCGGCGGTGCGCGCGATGGTGGCGCAGACGGACACCAACCGGGTGATGGACCAACTCTGGGACCTCGGCGCCCGGGCAATCCTCGTGACCAGCATCCACGCCTGCCGCATCTAGGAAGGACGCCCGTGCCCCCCACCCCCCGCAGCCTCGCGGCGGGAGCCTGCACGGGAACCGTCGTCCTGCGCGCCGCAGCCCGGCTCGCCGGCCGCCGCTGGACGCGGCCGAACGCCCTGCTGCCGGTGCTCCTCCTGGCCCTGCTCTGCCTGACCGCCTGCGCCGAGCAGCCGGGGAACACCGGTGCCGCAGGCGGCTCGTCGGACGAGCCGGCTGCGGGCCGCAGTTCCCCGTCCGAGAACGACCTGACCGTGGAGTTCGACCGGGGTGAGGGCTCGGGCGCGGAGCGCTTCACGCTCACCTGCGGGGGTGCCGTCGAGGGCACCCATCCCTCGGCTCAGGCCGCCTGCGACCACCTGAGCGGCATGGCGGACCCCTTCGCGCCCATTCCGGAGGACGCCATGTGCACCGAGCAGTACGACGGCCCCCAGACCGCGCACGTCACGGGCCGCTGGGGCGGTAAGCCGGTCGACCTGATGCTCTCCCGCGTCAACGGGTGTGTCATCTCCCAGTGGGACAGCCTCGGGCCGCTGCTGCCCAGCTGACGGGCGGTCAGCGGATCCGGGTGGTGCGCTCCACGAGGTCGATGGCGGTGCACAACCCGAGGGCCATGGCCCGCCCGCTGGTGGACCCGGTGTTCAGCAGGGCGGCGATCGCCGGGGCCAGCGGCCGCTCGCCGACCAGCCCGTGGAACACCGCGGCGTACTCACCGCTGACCCGGCCGCAGGCGGCGTGCCGCAGCAGCGCTCGCGAGAGCTCTGTGGTGCGTCCCGCGGCCAGCGAGTAGACGCCGGCGGCGAACCGCTCGGCCGCCGGGTGGCCCATCAGGACCAGGCCCGCGATCGTGCCGGCCATGACGTCGTCGCCGGCCGGGGTGAGCCCAGGGCCGAGGCCGATCAACCGCGTCGCCGTCCGCAGTGCCGCGTCCAGGTCGGCCCGGCGCACCGCGCCGCGCAGCGCGGCGAGCGGACCGCCGGGGCCGGTCGGCAGCCCGGGCAGGCAGAAGGCGCTGTGTGGCACGCCCTCGCCGTAGAGGGTGTTGCGGAGCTGGCGCACGCCCTCGGGAAGCAGCGCCGGGTGCAAGCTGGGCAGCCGCGGGCGCGGGTTCCACCAGGCCGCCGCGCTGACGGCCAGGTCGCCGACGACGATGCGCCCGCCGCCCACTTCAGCAGGTGCCCCACTGGGCAGTGCCACCAGCGGGCGCCCGTTGCTGGGGCGGAAGAGCACGCAGGCCAGGGGCAGCCGGGCGGCATCGCTGGTGAGGACGCCGACCACGTCGCTGCCGCGCTCACCGGGCACGAGCAGGTACACGGCCGCGGGGGCGGTCATGAGCACGCGGGCGGGCCGAACCGGGCCGCGGAGGAGTTCGGCGATCCCGGTGCTGGCGGACGCCGGCACGGCGGTGGCGGCCCGGGCCGGTCGCGCGGTGCGCGCGGTGGCCTGGGCCTCTTCACGGGGGAGGGAAATCGTAGGGACGCCGGCCCGGGCGGCGCGACCGCGCTGCGGCTCGACCTCCGGATGGCGTGCGGTATCCGGCGCGGTGCTCTCGTCGACGGTGCGCATAGCGGCGGCCCTTCGCAGAAGAACGACGGAGGCGCCGGCCTCTCGACCCCCCCGCCCGGCCCGCTCCACGCCGTCCGCCGCATGATGGGTGTCACCGGAAGTCCGGGAACGGCCTAGCATTCAGCGGTCGAGGGGGACCGGAGTTCGAACCTATGCGGCGCGTCGCACGCCCTCGTATGGCGGAAGTCGCCAAGAATGGGCCATGGCGTCCGGGGACTACTGACAGGTTCCTGTTGTATGGCAACCTGGACCGCGACTGAAGGGGGACGCGTCGTGACCCAGGGTGATGCCTCGCTCGTGGCCTCTACGCACCGTAACGGCTCGGTTCCGTTCCGCAGGAACTGGGCTGTCGCCGAGTCGCGGCCGGAGACCCGCAGGGACGACCGGACCAGCTGGCAGGAACGCATGGGCCTGACCATCGAGGAGGCCCTCCAGCTTCCCGGGCTGGCCGGCACCTCGGTGGCGGCCGGCGCCACGGGGCTGGGCCGCGTCGTCCGCCACATGGTCGTCGACGACCCGACCGACCCGCTGGCCGCCGCCGGCCCCGACGTCCTCGTGGTCCTCGGGGCGCGGCTGCCACCGGCCGACGCGGCCAACTGCCGCGCACTGGTCGAACGTCTCGACTCCATGGGCACCGCCGCCCTCGCCTTCCGCCGGACCGAGGGCCCGGCCCCGGTGCCCGGGGAGGTGCTGGCCGAGGCCGACCGGCGCGGCCTGCCCGTGCTCGCACTGGCTCCCGGGGTGCGGCTCGACGAGGTCGTCTCCGAAGTGCTCGGCACCGTCGTCACCAAGCAGAGCCAGGCGCTGGCGCTCACCTCGCGCATGGACGACGAGTTCATGGAGGTCGCGCTCACCGGCGGGGGTCTCGCGGAGGTCGCCCACCGGCTGGCGGTGATGCTCGACGGCGCCGCCGTCCTGGGCCTCGGGCCCGACCGCGACATCGTCACCAGCGCCGGCCCCGAGGAGGACGTCGCCGAGATCAGCGACTGGCTGTGGCTGCTCGACGCCGCGGCCGACGACGCCCTCGCCGAGCTGACGCCCTCGCGGCGGCTGTCCGGGGTGCGGGCGGACCAGACGGTGGTCACCCCCGCCGACGTGCTCGCGGACGCCGACCTCTCGCCGGCCGACGGCATTCTGCTGGTGCCCGGTCACCACGAGCTCCCCGGCGGGGTGGGCGAGTACGCCGTCGCCCCGATCATGGCCGGGGATCAGCGGCACGGCTGGCTGGTGGCGGTGCACCGGACCGGCGCGATGATGCTGGGCGCCGGCGGTGTTCTCGAGCGCGCGGCGGTGATCGCGGCGCTGTCGGTGATCCGCCTGCAGGCGGTCCACTCGGTCGAGCTGCGCTTCCAGGGCGACCTGGTCCGCCGCCTGGTCGGCGGCTCCGTCGGCCACACCGAGCGCACCCTCGCCTACACCCGGTCCTTCGGGTGGCGGTTGGACGGTCCGGTCGCCGTCCTGGTCACCGCCACCGAAACGGTCGCGGACGCCACCGCCGACCCCACCCGGGCCCTCGACGTCCTCGACCGGCTGGCCGACGGCTGGCGGGCGGCGCTGGAGACCGAGGTCGCGGGCGCCGCGGTCGCCGGCCTGGCCAGCGAGATCGTCACCCTCCTGCCGCTGGACGGGCGTACGCCGGAAGAGGTCTCGGCGCTCGTCTCCGCGGTGACCTCGCGGGTCAACGGTCGGCTGCGCCGCGTAGGGCGGCTGCTCGGCACCGGCATCGGGCGGCCCGCCGAGTCGTTGTCGGCACTGGCCGAAGCCCACCGGCAGGCCCAGCGTGCCCTCGGGGTGGGGGAGGAGATCCACGGGTCGGCCACCGTCACCCACTTCGACCAGCTCGGCGTCTTCCGCCTGCTCTCCCTCATCCCGGACAGCACCGAGCTGCGGTCCTACGTCGACGAGGTCCTGGGTCCGCTGGCCGATGCCGCGGACCCCGACTCCGCGGACCTGCGGGAGACGCTGCGGGTGCTGCTGGAGACCAACCTCAACGTCGCCGAGTCGGCCCGCCGTCTGCACTTCCACTACAACACGATGCGGTACCGCATCGGCAAGCTGGAACGCATGCTCGGCCCCTTCACCTCCGACCCGGCCCTGCGGCTCAACCTGCTCCTGGCACTGCACGCGGCCCGCATGCGCGGGCTGGACCAGCCGCACCGGCCGCCGGTCGACGCCGGCCTGATGCTGCCCGACGAGGGACTGGACGCGCTGATCTGAGTTCCCTCCCCGCCCCGGGCGGCGCGCCGACCCGACCGGCGGCAGGGTGGAGGGGTGCGCCGCACGGGGCGGCGCGACAGGAGGTTCCGCATGACGCAGGCTGACCGTCCCCTGGCCGGCAAGGTGGCGCTGGTGACCGGAGCGTCGTCGGGCATCGGTGAGGCCACCGCCGTTGCGCTGGCCGCGGCCGGTGCGGCCGTCGCGATCGGAGCCCGCCGGAAGGATCGGCTGGACGCGCTGGCCACCCGACTGCGCGACGGCGGTGCTTCGGTCCTGCCGCTGGGTCTCGACGTCACCGACGAGGCGGCCTGTGTGGACGCCGTGGAGCGGACGCGGGGTGAGCTCGGCGGACTCGACGTCCTGGTGAACAACGCCGGCGTCATGCTGCTCGGTACGATCGTGGGAGCCGATCCGGAGGACTGGCGCCGGATGCTGTCCACCAACGTCCTCGGCCTGAGGTACATGACCCACGCCGCGATCGACGGCATGGTCGAGCAGGGCTCCGGCGACATCGTGAACCTCTCGAGCGTCGCCGGACGGCAGGCCCGCAAAGGGGCCGGCGTCTACAACGCCAGCAAGTGGGCGGTGAACGCCTTCAGCGAGTCGCTCCGCCAGGAGGTGACCGGTCGCGGTGTGCGGATCAGCCTGGTGGAGCCCGGCGCGGTGGACACCGAACTACGCAGCCACATCACCCAGGCCGAGGCCAAGGCGGCGGCCGAGCAGATGACGACGAGCATGCGGGCGCTGCAGTCCGACGACATCGCCCGGGCGATCCTCTACGTGGTCGCTCAGCCGCCGCACGTGGCGATCAACGAGGTCCTGGTGCGCCCCACCGACCAGGAGCGCTGACGCGGCCACCCCTCCGATGATCGACGGCGGCGGTCGTCTTCAGT
Organism: Blastococcus sp.; assembly: GCA_025965715.1. GTDB lineage: Bacteria > Actinomycetota > Actinomycetes > Mycobacteriales > Geodermatophilaceae > Blastococcus_B. The sequence goes on from JAOPWJ010000141.1 coordinate 14,610, forward strand.
CGTGGAAGACCTCGATGCGGGCGCCCATCTCCACCAGGCGCTCGTAGAGCCCCTCGTAACCGCGGGCGATGATGTCGACGTTGCGCAAGACCGAGGTGCCCTTGGCCGCGAGCATCGCCAGCAGGATGCAGACCGCGGGCCGCAGCGCCGGCGGGCAGACCACCTCGGCGCTGGACCACCGGGTGGGGCCGTTGACGAGGACGCGGTGCGGGTCGAGCAGCCGCACGTCGGCGCCGAGCCGGGTGAGGTCGGAGAGGTGGATGGCCCGGTTGTCGTAGACCCAGTCGTGGATGAGTGTCGGCCCCTGCGCCGAGGCGGCGATCACCGCGAAGAACGGCAGGTTGTCGATGTTGAGGCCCGGAAACGGCATCGGGTGGACCTTGTCGATCGGCGCGGTGAGCGTCGAAGGCCGGATGGTGATGTCGGCCAGCCGGGTGTGCCCGTTGTCTGCCAGGTACTCCGGCGAGAGCGTGTACCGCAGGCCCATCTCGGTCAGCACCGCCAGCTCGATCTCGAGGAACTCCACCGGCGCCCGGCAGACGGTGAGCTCCGAACCGGTGACGATGCCCGCGGTCAGCAGGCTCATGGCCTCGACCGGGTCCTCGCTGATCGTGTAGTCGACGTCGGCGTCCAGGACGGGCCGGCCGCGGACGACGAGGGTGGTGCTGCCCATGCCGTCGATCTCGACGCCGAGCAGCTGCAGGTACAGGCAGAGGTCCTGGACCATGTAATTGGAGCTGGCGTTGCGGATCGTCGTCGTGCCGTCGGTGCGGGCGGCGGCGAGCAAGGCGTTCTCGGTGACGGTGTCGCCGCGCTCGGTCAGCACGATCGTCCGCGCCTGGGCCTCCGGAGTGGTCACGGTGGCGTGGTACTCGCCGGCCCGCGCCTCGATCTCCAGACCGAAGGGGCGCAGGGCGATCATGTGCGGCTGCACGGTCCGCGTGCCCAGGTCGCACCCCCCGGCGTAGGGCAGCTGGAAGGTCTCGGCCCGGTGCAGCAGGGGGCCCAGGAACATGATGATGCTGCGGGTGCGCCGGGCGGCGTCGGCGTCGATCCCGGCGAGGTCCAGGTCGTCGGGGACGACGAGGGTGAGGTCGTGCCCAGCCGCGTCCCACGTGGCCGAGACGCCGATCGAACGCAGTACGTCCAGGATCCGGTCGACCTCGACGATCCGAGCGACGTTGCGCAGCGTCGTCCGCCCGCGGTTGAGCAGGGCCGCGCAGAGCAGAGCGACCGCGGCGTTCTTCGACGACTTCACCGCGATGCTGCCCCGCAGCGGGTGTCCGCCGGCCACCCGCAGGTGCGTCGGGCCGGTCGGGCCGAGGCTGATCAGCTCGCTCTCCAGTGCCGCGGACAGCCGGCCGAGCAGCTCGAGGGTCAGGTTCTGGTTGCCCTGCTCGATGCGGGCGATCGCGCTCTGGCTGGTGCCGAGGCGTTCGGCGAGCTGCTGCTGGGTCAGCCCACGGTGTCGTCTGGCGTCCCGGACGAGGGAGCCGATCCGGCGCATGCCGGTGTCGGAAGGAAGATCGGTGACCGTCACGGACGAAGACGGTATCTCACATGTGAGATGACCCCGGAGCCGTCATTCCGCGGCGGGACGCCCTCCGACCGGGGAGGACGGCATGGGTGCACGGCGCGGGCGCGGACCGCCAGACCGCACCCGTGGGCGTACTCGGGACCGGAGCAACAGGACGCCTCGGCAGCCGCCTGACCCAGCCACTGCAGGACGCCGGTCATCGGGTCCGCCGGATGTCGCGGCGCGGAACGGGCCCCGGCGGGGTGCGGGGGGACCTGGCCACTGGCTTCGACCTGACGACAGCTCTGGCCGGCGCGGAGATCGTGGTGCACGCGGCCAGCGATCCGCGGGGCAACCCGTGGCTGGTCGATGTCGCAGGCACCCGGCGCCTGGTCGAGGCGGTCGACCGCGACCGCCTTCAGCACCTGGTCTACGTCTCGATCGTCGGCGTGGACCGGATCCCCTACGGCTACTACCGGGCGAAGTGGGCCGCCGAGCAGGTCCTCCTGGCCTCGGGCCTGCCGGTGACCCTGCTGCGGGTCACCCAGTTCCACGAGTTCGCCGACGAGCTGCTGGAGCAGGCCCGGCGAGGTCCGGTCCTCCCCGTACCAATGGGCTGGCGGGTGCAGCCGATCGACGTCGGTGAGGTCGCGGCCCATATCGGCGAGGTCTGCGGCCGGCCGGCGGCCGAGGGCGTCGTCGAGCTCGGCGGTCCTGAGCAGCTCTCGGCCCCCGAGGTCGCCCGCGCCTGGGCCGCCGTGCGGGCCCCGGGTGTGCACGTGGTGGCGACCCCGGTGCCTCTCGCCCGGCGCGCTGGCCCTGGGCCGGCTCCTCGTCCGCACCGCCGTGCTGGGTGTGCTCCTCGTCGGGCGCGGCTGGGTGCAGCCCAGCCGGAGCCAGGTGGCGCTTCTCGCGGTGTGCGGGGGTGGCGGGTTCGGCGTCTACAACGTCGCCCTCAACGCCGCCGAGCAGCATCTGGACGCCGGCACGACACCCCTGCTGGTGAACGTCGGCCCGATCCTCATCGCGGTCTTCGCCGGCCTCCTGCTGGGCGAGGGCTGCCCCAGCCCGCCGGTGGGGTGGCGGCCCCGAAACGGTTGCTCCGGCGGCTGCCCGGGCGGCAGGTCACCTTCACCGGCGCGGCGATCGGCGCCGTGTGCTGTCTGCCGTGGGCGGGCGTCCTCCTCGACGAGCTCGGCCGGGCACCGGGAGGGTCGATCGCGGGCATGGCGTGCCTGGCCGGTGTGGCGCTCCCGCCGCCGGGCACGACCGCGCCGGTCCCGCCTCCGTCACAGCGGAGGCCCGGCCGGCAGCCTGACCGGGGGAGGCGCCTGTCCTCCTCGGTCGGCGGACGCCGACCGAGGAGGTCCTGCGCTTCGAGCCGGCCGCCGGCGGACCAGGGATCAGTCGGCGCGTCCCCGCCGGGGCGAGGCCCACGGGTCGGCATCGTCGCCGGGGTGGCTCTCCGCTCCGGTCCGGTCGTCGCTCTGGAACTCGGGCGGGTCCGCCGCGCCCGCCCGCCGGCCCGCCGCTGTCTCGAGCGCCCCGTCGCGCTCCCGTTTCCGTTCGGCTCTTTCCGCCCGCGCCCGCGCCCGCTCGGCGCGCATGGCGGCCGTGCCCTCCGGCGGCCCGGGCGCGTCGTTCAGGCGCCACAGGCAGACACCCGCTACCGCGAGCCCGATCGGAACGACGTAGGCGGCCGCGCGCTCCGTGCCGCCCTCGCCGAGGTACTGCGTCACGCCGGCGATGAAGAACAGCGTCATCGCGGTGCCGATCAGGCCGAGCAGCGCCAGCGTCGTACCGAGCGCCTCCGACCTCGGGCGGAGCGAGTAGGCCAGAGCGATCAGTCCGAGCCCGCCGCCCAACAGGTGCAGGACGGCGCCGGTCGCGTGCATGGCGCCGTTGCCGTCGCTCGGGAAGACCCCCACGAGCAGCACGCCGGCGGCGGCCAGCTCCAGGAGGACGGGGGCCACTCGACCCGACGTGCCGCGCAGCGCCGGGCGCAGCAGCAGCGCGCCGGCCAGGATCAGCACGGCCTGCAGGACGAACGAGGCGTTCATCAGCTGGGCGGCGGGGCTCTCCGAGCCGCCCAGGTCGCTGATGACGTCGTCCAGCCGGGAGTACGGCGCGGCGTAACGCAGCTGGGCGATCGTCTCCACGACGAAGAACTGCAGGGTCAGCAGCCAGGCGCAGGCGCCCGCCCTGAGCCGGTTCGGAGTCACGTCGTCCATCGTCCCAGGCCTCCGTCCCCGGCCCGGCCGAGGACGACCGCGAACTGCGCGGGGGAGAGCCACGAGGGATTGCTCCCGGCCGGCATGCGCAGCACCTCGGCGTCCCGGGCGACCGGATCGGTCAGCAGGTCCGCTCGGGGCACCGGCTCGGCCAGCAGGGTGAGCCGCAGGGGCACCGCCCAGCCGTCGTCGCCCGGCTCGGCGCCCCCGGTCAGCTCGCCGACGGCGTGGACGCCTGGCGCGTACCGGCCGCTGAGCCACAGCAGACACGGCTGCCCGGCCGCCATGAGGTCCAGGCGATAGGACCGGCGCACGCACCGCGTCAGCGTCCGGGCCGTGCCCGGCCGCCATCCGGGAACGACGGCGGACGGCGGCCGGGTGGTCTTCAGCACCCAGCAGGCGATGTCGACCGCGCCCAGGGCCCTTCTGGCGGGTCGTTCCATGGTCGGGGGCAGCAGGGCTCCTCTGTCAGTCGGTGGCCGCATGCTCCTCGGCGCCGGCCGGATCGGCGTCGTCCGAGCCGACGGCCTGGCGTTCCAGCTCGGTGCGGTGTTCCAGGACCTCATCACCGGGGTGCGGGTCCTTCGCGTGCTGCGTGCGGTCGCGGGTCGGGTTCTCCTCGGTCTCCATGACGTCGTCGAGGGTGGGGCCGTCGTGGGGGGCGCTCATGGCAGGACTCCGTTCGTCGGATCGGATCGCTCGCTCGTGCGGCCATAGCCGCCACCACGGAGGGCTAATCCCGGCTCAGCGTGGTTCCAGTCGCCCCGCCGGCAACCAGGTCTCGACCAGCGCGGGGCCGTGCGGGCCGATCACCGTGTAGACCACGCGTCCCTGCCAGCCGGTGCTGCGCTGCCGCCACTCGACGAGCAGACCCGGCCAGGTGCCCGGGGCGTCCGGTGGGTCGCGGACCCAGCAGTGCCGGCCCTCCCCGCCGTCCCCGGCGGCGGCGTACGACGGGGCGGCAGAGGACGCCGGAGCGGGCGTCGGAGACGGTGCGGAGGGCACGGGAACCGGGACGCCGGAGGCCGCCGCCCGCTCTCCGAGTGAGCGTCCGCCGCGTCCTGGAGTCATGCCGCCGGCCACTCCGGAAGTGTCGCACGTTCCTCGAACGTCTGTTCGATCGCCCTCGCTCCGGCGTGCCGCCGATCAGCCGGCGCGGTCTTCGGCGCCCCCGCCGGCGAGACCGTCGGAGAGCGTGCGGGCCACCTTCTGGACCAGCGGATGGTCGGGCAGGTCGTCGACGAGCACGGGCAGCGGCAGCGCCCAGTTGGGGCGATCGGTCGTGCCGGGCATGTTCGGCCGCCGTTCCTCGCCGACGGCGTCGTCCAGCGTCGCCGACAGCAGCTTGGACGGTGCCCGGCCGAGCAGGTGATACGCCCGCTCGACGGCGTCCTCGACGGACGCGTCCTCGGGCACCCCGGGCAGGTGCTCGAGCAGCGACGCCCGGCCCTCCGTGAGCTCGTCGTCGCTGCCAGTGCCCTGCTCCCGCTGCTCGGCCAGGTCCGCACCGGTCCACAGCCCGGCAACCGTGGGCAGGTCGTGGGTGCTGACCGCGGCCATCGCCTCGGCCGGCCATTCGGCCGGGTCGTCGTCCTCGAACCACAGCAAGCGGTAGGACAGGATGCCGTGCTCGGCCATGGCCTCGCGCACGCCTGCCTCCACCGTGCCGAGGTCCTCACCGACCACGAGCGCCTCCGCGCGGGTGCTCTCCAGCGCGACGATGTCGAGGAGGTCCTCGGCGGGATAGCGGACGTAGCCGCCGTCAGCGGCGGAACCGTCGGCCGGCACCCACCACAGCCGGAAGAGCCCCATGACGTGGTCGATCCGCAGGCCGCCCGCGCCGGCCATGGTCGCCCTGATCGACTGGATGAACGGCTCGTAGTCGGCGTCCCGAAGGCGCCAGGGGATCAGCGGCGGTGACCCCCAGTCCTGGCCCTGCGAGTTGAAGGCGTCCGGGGGAGCTCCCACGCTCGCTCCCTGCGCCAGCACGTCCTGCCAGGTCCAGGCATCGGCCCCGCCGCCGGCCACCCCGATCGGCAGGTCCTGGATCACGGTCATGCCGGCGGTGGCCGCGGTGAGCTGCAACTCCAGCGCCCACTGCAGCCAGGCGTGGAAGCCCACGACCGCGCCGTGCTGCTCCTGGTAGGCGGCGATCTCCCGGGTCCGCGGCCGGCGCAGCTCGTCCGGCCACGCGTGCCAGTCGGCGCCGTGCTCCTCGGAGATCGCGGCCCAGGTGGCCCAGTCCTGCAGCGTCTGGCCCTGCTCCTCTCGCCACCGGGCGAACGCCTCCCCGCCGCCGTGGGCGAAGAAGATGCGCATGAGCACCTCGCGCTTGCGTGCCCAGATCGTGTCCCGGTCGATCAGCGGCCCGTCGGACAGGGCCCGCCCGGCGTCGTCTTCGAGGTCGACACCGTCGGCGCCGGGCACCTCGGAGACCCGCAGGTAGATGGGATTACGGAACCGGCGGGTGGCCGGCAGGTAGGGGCTGGCCTCCTGCTGGGGGATCGGGGCGACCGCGTGCAGGGGGTTGATCAGGACGAATCCGGCCCCCTGGTCGGCGGCCATGCGGCGGACCGCGCGTAGGTCGGCCAGATCACCGATGCCCCAGCTCGCCCTGCTGCGCGTGGCGTAGAGCTGCACCGCCCAGCCCCACGACCGGTCGTCGGGCAGCCAGCAGCGCCCTGGGGAGACGATCAGCCGCCGACGGTGCCCCGTAGGGGACTGCAGCCAGTGGTAGCCCAGCGGGAAGTCGTCGGCGAGCTCCCCATCGATGTGCCGGACCTCGCCGTCCTCGCAGACCACCTGCGCGTCGTCGATCTCGAGGACGTCGCCCGGCCGGGCCACGATCGGCGCCCGGTCCTCGAGGTCGGCCGGAGGTGTGCCGATGACCTCCCTCAGTCGCTCGATCGTCGACTCGGCCACCTGGTGCTCCTCGTCGAGGGCGTCCACCCAGCTCGCGTCGATTCCCCACTCGTCGGTGGTCGGTGTCGGTGTCACCGGAAGATCCTCGCCGGGCCGGGGCGAGCCCGCAGCCTCAGAGGCGAGGCCGCGCTCCCGGCGCCCGCTTCGTGGCCCTGCTCGTGGGCGAGGCGGCTGCCGGATCCTCCGGCCACGGGTGGCGTGGATAGCGACCGCGCAGCTCGCTGCGGACGGCGGGATAGCCCGTCACCCAGAAGCCGGCGAGGTCTGCGGTGGTGGCGACGACCCGCGAAGCGGGGGAGAGCAGCTGCAGCCGCAGCGGACGGCCGGCGATCACCGGCGCCCGCGCCCAACCGAAGACCTCCTGCACCCGCACCGAGAGCGTCGGGACGTTCGGATCCGCGTAGTCGATCCGGATCCGGGAGCCGGTGGGGACCTCGATCCGTTCAGGGACGACGTCATCGACGTCGCCGGCCACCTGCCACGGAACCAGCCCCCGCAGGGCCGCGACGACGTCGAGGCCGGTGAGGTCGGCCCGGCGGCGCGCCCTCGACAAGTCGATCGCGGCGAGCAGCGCCTCGTCGTCCACGGCCGGCCACGGAGTTCCGAGCCCCGCGTGCGCCGCCGCCAGGCGGTCCCGCAGCGCCCGCGCGGCCGGCGTCCAGTTCAGCAGCCCGAGCCCTTCCAGGCGCAAGCCCTCGGCGATCGCGACGGCCACGTCAGCCGGGTCCGGATCGGGTAGGAGCCGCTCGGACAGCACGATGGCGCCCAGCCGCTCCACGCGCGCGCTGAAGACGTCGCCGTTGCGCCAGGTCACCTCGCCGCGGTCCACATGTAGCGCGCTCCCGGCCTCCAGGGCGGTCGCCTCGTCGATGGCGACGGCTGACCGCACCCGCGCGTCCCGGCGGCCGGGGGAGCGATCGGCGACGGCGATGGCCAGCCACGGGGCTCCGGTCAACGCGGTCCCGGGGGACAGCTCGGCGCCGGTGCCGGCGGCCATGAGGTAGGTGCCGGTGGTGCCCGGCCGGCGCCGGGCGAGCCGCTCGGGGTGTGCCAGCCCGACCACGATCCCGGCGGCGGTGTCGTCGGGCAGCCGCGGGGAGGCGGCGTCCTCGGCGGCACGTTCGAGGCGGCCCACCTCCTCCCGCCAGCGGGCGGTGGCGCCGCGGTCGGAGCCGTCGCGCAGTCTCCGCCAGGCGGCGCCGAGATCGTCGCTGCCGAAGGACAGGTCAGCCGACAGCAGCGCCACCACCTCGGCCGCACGGCGACGCCCGACGAGGCGGGCGCCGTCCAGCAATGCCCGGGCCAGTCGCGGGTGCACTCCCACTGCGGTCAGCGCCCGTCCCCGGGCGGTTGCGCGACCCCCGTCGTCCACCGCGCCGAGACTCCGCAGGGTCTGCTCGGCGACGAGCACGGCCGCCGGCGGAGGAAGGTCGAGGAGGGGCAGGCCCCGGCCGCCGGGCGCCCCCCAGCAGGCCAGTTCGAGGGCGAAGGCGGTGAGATCGGCGGTGGTGATCTCCGGCTCGTCATGGGCGGGGAGCCGGTCCTGCTCGGCGGCGGCCCAGCAGCGGTAGACAGCCCCAGCTCCCTCGCGGGCGGCCCGGCCGGCGCGCTGGGTGACCGCTGCCCGCGACGCCCGCACGGTGGCCAGCGATCCCAGCCCGCGGGACAGGTCGGCCCGCGGGACCCGGGAGAGGCCGGCGTCGACGACGACGCGGACGCCCGGCACGGTCAGGCTGCTCTCCGCGAGGGCGGTGGCCAGGACGACCCGACGGCGTGGT
>JAOPWJ010000217.1 GCA_025965715.1 Blastococcus sp.
GCGTCGGCGCCGTCCTCGGCCTCGACGATGTCGTGGTCGTCGTAACCGGCCTGCCGCAGGGTGCGGATGACGATCTGCCGCATGACGCGGCTGTCGTCGGCGACCAGGATCTTCACAGTGGCACCTCGTTCTGGTTGTTCTCGTACGGGTCGGGCAGGGCACCGGCGGCACCCTGGACGGAGATGGTCAGCGACTGGCCACGCCAGAGGAGGTCGACGCGGCACACGTCGGCCGGGAGGGGGGCCTCGGGAGCGGACCCCACCTCGGGCAGCCCGAGGACGCACGGTCCCGGGAGGACCGCCTTGACGTTGCCGCCCACGACGTTGGCCAGCTCACCGAGCGCGTCCTCGATGTCCTCGCGGTCGAGGACCCGAGGTGCGTGGTTCCTCAGCAGGCAACCGGAGAGCTCCTCTGCCGTGGACCGGGCGCAGGTGAGGACGACGGTCCCGGTCCAGGGTCCGACGATCTCGACCCATGCGCTCAGGGCATCCTCGGGCGAGCCGCCGGGCAGGGGGACGAGCAGCTCGTCCTCCCCCACCAGCGCCGACCACGCCTCCTCGGCGATGCTCTGCACGGTCTCCTCGTCGATCAGGTCGGTGATCACCGGCGGTGCGTCGCCGGCCCGGCGGCCTGCGCCGGTGTCTCCGGGACATCCGGCGAAGGCGGTCACAGGACGACCTCCTCGGGGAGGAGGCCGAGCAGCGCGAGCTTGCCGCGGATGGCGTCGGCGGTGAACGGCTTGATGACGTACTCGTGGGCACCGGCCGCCAGCGCCCGCACGATCTGGCCGTGCTCGCTCTCGGAGGTGACCATCATGATCGTCAACGAGCGCCAGGCCGGGTTGGAACGGGCGGCGGAGACGAACTGCAGCCCGTCCATCACCGGCATGTTCCAGTCCACGCAGACGAGGTCGGGAATCCACCCCCCGTCGAGGACGTCGAGTCCCTCGCGGCCGTGGCCGGCCTGCCGTACCTCGTAGCCGAGATCCTCGAGGATTCCCGCGATGATCAGTCGCATGACGCGGGAGTCGTCGATCACCAGAGCACGCACGGTCAGTTCCCCTTCGTCGGGCGGTAGGCGGAGCTGCGGCCGACGACCACGCGCTCCCATGAGTCGTCCACTCCGAGCGTCGTCTCCGCCGCACCGAGGAACAGCCAGCCGTCGGGAGGCATCAGGTCGCGCACGCGGCGGAGGATCGCCTGCTTGGTGGGCAGGTCGAAGTAGATGAGGACGTTGCGCAGGTAGACCACGTCGAACGGGCCCATCCGCGGCAACGGGGCGGCAAGGTTGCACTCGGTCGCCGTGACCATCCGGCGCAAGGCCGGTGCGATCTCCCACTCGTTGCCTGCGCGGGTGAAGTGCCGGACCAGCAGGCTGGCGGGCAGGCCGCGGTTCACCTCGAGCTGGCTGAAGCGGCCGGCCCTGGTCCGCTCGACCATCGCCCGGGACAGGTCGGTCGCGGTGATCGACACCCGCTGGCTCGCGCCCGGGAGGGAGTCCTCGAGCAGCATCGCGATGGTGTACGGCTCCTGCCCGCTGGAGCAGGCGGCCGACCAGATCTGCAACCGCTCGTGGGGGCCGCGGGCCGCCAGCAGCGAGGGCATCACGGTCGAGGTCAGCCCGGTGAACGGATCCCCGTCGCGGAACCACGACGTCTCGTTCGTGGTCAGCGCCTCGACGATCCGCCGGTTGTGGTCGGGGTCGGGCCGTGACCGGACCGCGTCCACGAACTGCGAGACGTCGGCGATGCCCATCTGCCGGGCCATCGGCAGCAGCCGCGCCTCGACGAGGTACTCCTTGCCCGGGTGGAGCACGATCGCGCTCTGCTTGTGCACGAGCGCCCGCACCCAGTCGAAGCTGGTGGCGGTGAGGGTCATCGGCGACCTGCGGAGGAGACGGCGCCGGGACGTGCCGGGGCGACGCCGCACAGGTGGCGGTTGATGGCCTCGGCGATGCGGTCGAGCGGAAGGACCTCGTCGGCGTAGCCGGCCTGGGCGATGGCTCCGGGCATGCCCCAGACGACGGAGGTGGCCTGGTCCTGCACGAGCACGGTTCCGCCCGCGGCCCGGATCTCGGCGGCGCCGTTGCGGCCGTCGGCACCCATCCCGGTCAGGACGACCCCGAGGACCGCGCCGTCGTAGGCGGTGACGGCGGTCCGGAACAGCGGGTCGACCGCGGGGCGGCAGTAGCTCTCCGGGGGCCCCTGAGTGAGCGCGGTCTGCTGGCCGCGACTGGTGGAGCGCACCACGAGGTGGTGGCCGCCGGGGGCGAGGTGGACCGTGCCGGGCACCAGCGGGCTGCCGTCCGCGGCCTCGACGACGCGCAGGGCGCAGAGGCGGTCCAGCCGCTGCGCGAACTGGCGGGTGAAGACGGGCGGCATGTGCTGCACGAGCAGAACGGGCACCGGTAGTGACGCCGGGAGCTGGGAGAGGACCGTGGCGAGGGCCTCAGGGCCGCCCGTCGAGGAGCCGATGACCAGGACGGCGGGCTTCTTGCCGGGGCCGGTGCGCGGGGGAGCGGTGCCCGGGAGAGGGGCGCGCGGGGGAGCGGTGCGCGGGGGAGGAGGAGCGGCGACGCGGGCAGGGCCGGCGGTGACCGGCCGGCCGGTCAGGGCCTTGATCCTGGGGATCAGCTGCTCGCGCACGCTGTCCATCGACTGCCCGACGCTGCCGACGTTCGCCGGCTTCGTGACGTAGTCGTTGGCGCCGGCCGAGAGCGCGTCCAGGGTCGCCGAGGCGCCGCGCTCGGTCAGCGTGCTGAACATGATGATCGGAACCCGGCTGCGGGTGGCCCGGATGGCCTGGACCGCCTCGATACCGTTCATCTCCGGCATCTCGATGTCCATCGTGATGAGATCGGGCTGGAGCTGCTCCAGCTTGCTGACGGCAATCCTGCCGTTGACGGCGGTGCCCACGACCTCGATGTCGGGATCAGCGGACAGGACGTCCGTGACGATCTTTCGGACGACGACGGAATCGTCGACGACCATCACCCGAATCGGGTCCACGCGGGTCCTCCTGCTCCCTGCTGGGTCAGTCCAGCAGGCTCTTCACTGCTGTATCGGCACCCGCTCCGCGGCCTTGAGGCGGACGGCACCGCAGGGCCGAACGACTCCGGCGGCTCGCCGTCAGGAAGAGTTCCGGGGCGCAGAGGGTCGTCCTCGTCGCCGGCCACGGGCAGGACGAACCGACTCGGCCCAGGACGGCGAGCCAGCAGCTAGCGGGTGCCGACGCGGTCCCACGGCGCACGCAGCACCGACAGCGACCGCTCGTCGAGCAGGTCGGACATGGCGATCCCCTGGGCGCAGCCGGCAACGGCGTTCCACACCCCGGCGGCACCGTCGTGGACGTCGAAGCCGCCGTCGAGGAAGGCCTGGACGGCGTGCAGCTGCACCGCGGCCAGTGCGCGGCTGCGACCCGAGACGTGCGCGGCCCAGGATGCCTCGTGCATGGCGGTGGCCCAGGGCCGATGGTCGGCACGGCCTTCGTCGACCGCCGCGCGCCACAGCGCCCGGCTCCGGTCGTCCACGGCGCGGATCGCGCCCAGCACGTCCACCAGTTCCCCGGCCACCGGTCCGAGGTCTTCGCCGATCGCCGGGAGGGTGAACGACGCCGCGCCGATGACGCGGTCGAAGGCCACGGTCAGTTCACGCCGCACCAGCGGGGGCAGCACGCCGGCCGCCCAGTAACCGATCGCGGCGTCGGCCAGCACGTCGGAGGCCTCCGTCCACTCCTCGGGCAACAGGAAGCCCTGGGCCAGGTGCTCCGGGCCCATGACGTCCTCCCGCAGGAGGCGCTCCAGGGTCGGCGCGTCGCCGATGGTGCCGAGCTCGAGCTGGGCGACGAGGACGGCGGCGCGGTCGATCCCGTCGGTGCCGCCGGTGGCGCCCCGGAGGTGCGGCACGTTCGCGGCCATCTCGCGGGCGCGGCGCGAGCGGACGGCGCGAACACCGCGCTCGTCCCGGGAGAGACCGCGGCAGGGGTGGGCGGAGGCGAGGATGCCCAGGCCGTTGGCGCCGGCGCCCAGGCCCGTCAGCAGGACCTCGGCGACCGACCGCCCGGCGGGCAGCCGCACGAGGTCGAAGCCGAGGGTGGCCGCACTGACCAGGGTGTAGGGCACGGCAGCCTCCAGGAGTGTGTCCGACCATGCTGGCCGGGAACCGCTGGAGGCGCTATCGGGGCGACGCCGGCCGTCACCCCTTCGCAGGAGGGCACGGTGGTCACCGCCGCGCGTTCGGGGGATTTGCGTAAGTATTCGGTTGCGCGGAGTGACGGTGCCGGGACATGCGCCCACCCGGCCGTGGTTGTGGTCGGTCGTCAGGCAGACACCGCCTTCCCGACGTCCAGGGCGAGCAGCAGCTGGCCGTCGAGCTTGAACGCGCCGCGGATCAGGTCCCGTGCCGGACCCTCGAGGGTGTCCGGCGGCGCCTCGAAGTCGCTGGCATCGACGTCGACGACGTCGGCGATGGAGTCGACCAGCAAGCTGACCGCCTCACCGTGCAGGCGGACGACGATGACGACGGCGTCGGTGCCCTCGGCGCGCGGGGGCCGGCCGAGGCGCTCGCGCAGCTCGATGGCGGTGACCACCTGCCCCCGCAGGTTGATCAGGCCCGCCACGGCGGGCGGGGCGAGCGGCACACGGGTGAGCTGCTGGCTGCGCAGCACCTCCTGCACGTGCTCGACCTCGATGCCGTACAGGTCACCGTCCAGCCAGAAGGTGGCCAGCTGGCCGCCGGCGGCGGGTGCCTTGCGGTCGATGGCGGTGGTCACGTCAGACCTCCAGCAGAGAGGTGGCGAGGCCCTCGGGCGTCGAGGGGCCGGACCGCACGGGAGCGGAGTAGAACGCCGGGTCAGCGGCGAGGATGGCCGCCCGGACGTCGAGCAGCTCGGTCACCTTGTCGCCGAGGACGGCAGAACCGAGCAGGCCCAGGTCGTCGATGTCGCTGCGGATCGCAGCCTCGCCGTCGACGATG
>JAOPWJ010000225.1 GCA_025965715.1 Blastococcus sp.
GTCGAGCGCAACTTCCGGGCGCCGGCCCCGAACATGCTGTGGGTCGCGGATCTGACCTACGTCGCGACCTGGTCAGGGTTCGTCTACGTCGCGTTCGTGATGGACGTCTTCAGCCGCCGCATCGTCGACTGGCGCTGATCGACCGCACTGCGCACTGACCTGGCCTCCGAGGCGCTCGAGCAGGGCCTGTGGCAGCGGGCCTGCGATGGTCACGAGGCCCGCGGGCTGGTCCACCACAGCGACCGCGGAGTCCAGGCAGTATTTGTCGGTGCGCTACACCGAGCGCCTCGAGGAGGCCGAGGTGCTGCGCTCGGTCGGGAGCAAAGGCGACAGCTACGACATCGCCGCCGCCGAGAGCCTCAACGGGCTCTACAAGACCGAACTCATCCGCCGCCGCGGCCCCTGGCGAGGCCTCGACGACGTCGAACTCGCGACCCTGGAGTACGTCGACTGGTTCAACCACCGCCGGCTCCACAGCCACTGCGGCGACATCCCGCCCGTCGAGGTCGAGGACAACTACTACCGTCAGATCGCCGGCCTCACCGAGGACCAACCGGCAGAACCGAGCCTCCACTGCACCCGGGGCGGTTCACCTTCGTCCCGGACTTCGTACGGCAGGGATTGGATGACCGAGCCAGAGCGGGTTATCCACAGGCCAGTGGGCTCAACGTTGACCTAACGTCTCGATCCCCAGGCGCCTCCACAACCCCGCCGGCCCCCAACTCGGCCGCTGGCCTGGCGGTTCACCGCAAGTGCGGGAGGCGGGAATCGAACCCGCACGCCCGAAGGCACCAGATCCTAAGTCTGGCGTGGCTGCCGTTACACCACTCCCGCGCGAACCAGGAGTGTAGGAGCCGCCCGCGCGGGTGTCCCGCCGGTGGTCGGGGCGCTGGAGCCGCGATCGTCTGGCAGGCTGTCGCCGTGCCTCGCGACCCTCGAGAGATCCAGCTGGAGATCGACGCCGCCCGTGAGTCGCTGGCCGCAACGCTGGACCAGCTGACCTACCGGACGAGCCCCAAGCGCCTCAAGGCCAAGGGACAGGAAGCCGTCGTCCGCTTCCTGAAGACCCCGGCGGGCAAGGCGGCGGTCGGGGCGGTGGGTGTGCTGGTCACCTTCGTCGTCGTCCAGAAGATCCGACACCGCAACGACTGACCGGGGCCGCGTCCGCCCTGACCCGGTGCGTCCCGGCCGGCAGTCGGTCTGGGGACCACCCTGGGCTGCCTGTCGGTCGAGGTGACCGCTCGGCGCATCGTCGTCGACGTTTGCGGACGCGTGCTGGCCGACAGCCGCCGCGCTGTCCGCGGGTGCGAGACCAGCCATCCGCCCGTCTTCTCCGTGCCGCGGTACGACGTCGCCCCCGGCGCGCCCGAGCGCGGCGGGGGCGACGTCGTGGTGCGAGCGGAAGGCTGCCGCGACCTCCTGGGACGTCGTTGGACGGCCGGAGGCTGCCCGGCGTCGCCAGAGTCCTACGAGGACGCGCGCCCCCCGCTCACGCGCACCTGCGCGGTGTCGTGGCCTTCTGCGCCGGCGCGGTCGACCGCGCCGCGGCGAGCGGGCCCGCCCGCAGCCGGGCGGTTCTACGGCGAATGGATCGCCGATGACGCCGTCGGTCCGTTCACGGCCGCGCGCGGCACAATCGGCCGGTAGCGGTCAGGCGATGGACGAGCCTGCTCCGCGGAGCAGGGGCAGGACGACGTTGTCGAGCACCTCGTCGGCGTAGGCCTGGTCGATCCGCCGGCCCGTCAGCAGCCAGCGCTGCACCAGCAACGCGCTGGTGGTCTCGCCGATGACCGAACCGGCCACCCCGGGCGGCACCTCACCGCGTTGTTCGGCGCGGTCGAAGATCTCCCCGAAGGCCTGCTGCCAGACCGCGATGGGTCCCGAGCGGAACGCCTCGGCCAGGGCGGGGTGGTGCGGCACGGTCGACAGGAGCGACAGCGTCGCGGCACCGGTCGGTCCGGTGATGACGGCGACGAACGAGTGCAGCATCGCGCGGAGGTCGCCCTCGAGGGAGCCGGTGTCCGGCGTAGCGGCCTCGGCCCGGTTCAGGTCGGAGATGGTGTCGACGACCAGATCCTGCTTGGTGCGCCAGCGGCGGTAGATCGTCGCCTTGCCGACGCCGGCCTCCGACGCGACCGCATCCATGGTCAGCGCGCCGTAGCCCACGTCGGCCAGCAGCCGCAGGATCGCGGCGCGGATCACGCCGTCCCTGCTGGGATCACGGGGGCGGCCCCCGCGGCTCGGGCGGGGCATCTCGGTCGTGGAGAGAACGGCCATGGCGCTGACCTTAGACTCTAAAGTCAGGAGAGCCACCGACAACGGCTGCGAGTTGCCCAGGAGTCACCCGGTCGGGCGCCGCGCGCCTGCTCCGCTCGCGCCGCGCTCTCGGTCATCCTGCGGGCGTGGGAATCATGTGCGGCGGGGTCTGCGGCTGCCGCCAGAACTGGGAGATGCCGGGCCGGGCGACCCACGCCCTGATCGCCACCTCCATCGGACACGTCCTCCCGGCGATCGCCCGGATGGCGACGGCACTGGGCCTCACCGTCTTCACCTCGCCGCAGTTGCTGGACATCGTCGACGACCCCGACGGTCGGCGCCTGGCCCGGCTCTTCCAGCGGCTGGCCCGTGAGCTGACCGCAGCGGAGACCGAGGCGCTGAGGGTGGTCACCGATCCGCCCCCCGACGGATCGGCGCTGACCGCACGACTGCTCACCGCTCCCACGCTCGCCGTCGAACTCGCCCGCCGCGGCATCACCGTCGAGGTCGGCGTCCTGGCCGAGGCGGAGTTCTGGTCGGCGTACCAGCCGATCGTGTCGCTGGCCGACCGGTCGGTCGTCGCCCACGAGGGCCTGCTGCGGGGGATCGTGGACGGCCGCGAGGTGGGCGGCGGCGACCTCTTCTTCGTCGCCGAGCAGGCGGGTTGGCTGCACCGGCTGGACCGGATCGGCCGGGAGTCCGCGATCGCCGGGGCAGCGCCGTGGCTCGGCGCTCACGACCTGTTCGTCAACTTCAATCCCACGTCGATCTATCGGCCGCAAGTGTGTCTGGCCAGCACCGAACGGGTCGTCCACGACACCGGGATCGAGCCCTCGCAGCTGGTCTTCGAGGTGGTCGAGTCACACGCCGTCGCGGACCGGGGGCACCTCGTCTCCATCCTCGAGCACTACCGCTCGCTCGGCTGGCGGGTCGCCCTCGACGACGTCGGTGCCGGCTGGTCCAGCCTGTCGCTGCTGGCCGCCGTCCGCCCGGACGTCGTCAAGCTGGACAAGCGGCTGGTCCAGGAGCTGCCCGACGACGGTGCGCGCACCGTCCTGCGGGCGGTCACCGAGCTGGCGCACCAGCTCGGCGCCGTCGTGGTGGCCGAGGGTGTCGAGAGTGAGCGGCTCGCCGACGAGGTGACCGCGCTCGGTGCCGACCTCGGGCAGGGCTGGCTGTTCGGCCGGCCCGTGCGCCCCGAGCCTCCGGCGGAGGAGGCCGAAGCCCGGTGGCAGCCGGTCAGCGCGGTCCGGGCTCGCTGACGACCCGATCCCTCAGGCGCAGCCGGTGTTCCAGCCGGTGAGGGCCGGCCAGTCGTGCTCGAAGCCCAGGAGCCCGTACCGGCCCGTCTCCAGTGGGAACAGGGCACCGGCGTCGGGTGCCAGCCCCAGCCACCGTGCGGTCAGGATTCGCAGCACGTGTCCGTGGGCGACCAGGGCGACGTCACCGCGGTCGAGCAGCGGGCGGACCTTGTCGAGCACCCGGTCGACGCGCTCGGCCACCTGCCCGAGTGTCTCGCCGGCGGAGTCGCCGGGAACGGTCCCGTCGGCCCACAAGGACCATGGCCGGCCCAGCTCGGCGCTGATCTCCTTCGTCGTCCGGCCCTCGTAGCCGCCGTAGTCGATCTCGACCAGATCGGGCTCGATCCGTGCGTCGAGCTCGCCGTCCAGCAACCCCGCCAGCTCTGCGGTGCGCCGGGCCCTCGTCAGTGGGCTGACGAAGGCATGGGTGATGGTCCGCTGCGCGAGGATCGGCCCGAGCCGCCGGCCGTCCTCCTCGCCGTCCGGGAGCAGGGGCAGATCGGTGACGCCGGTGTGCTGACCGCTCCTGCTCCACTCGGTTGCTCCGTGCCGGACGACCACTACTTCACCCATGGCGCCATCGAACACGGGCACGGGAACACTCGCGCGGGCGCGGGTGCTGGCTCCGGACATGACCACTGCACAGCTCAGCGACACCTTCCGCATCGGCGGGGACCTGCCGGTGCACCGGCTCGGCTACGGCGCCATGCAACTGCCCGGTCCGGGCGTCTGGGGGGAGCCGGCCGACCGCGAGGGCGCCGTCCGTGTCGTGCGCGCGGCCGTCGAGCAGGGTGTCGACTTCATCGACACCGCCGACTCCTACGGCCCCTTCGTCAGCGAGCAGATCATCGCCGAGGCGCTGCACCCCTACGCCGATGACCTCGTCATCGCCACCAAGGCCGGACTCACCCGGCAGGGCCCCGGGGTCTGGACGGCGGTCGGCCGCCCGGCCTACCTCACCCAGCAGGCGGAGCTCTCGCTGCGCCACCTGAAGCTCGACCGCATCGACCTCTTCCAGTTGCACCGCATCGACCCGGACGTACCGCTGGCCGACCAGCTCGGCGCCCTGAAGGAGCTGCAGGAGCAGGGCAAGATCCGCCATATCGGCCTCTCGGAGGTCTCGGTCGAGGAGCTGCAGGCGGCGCGCGAGATCGTCGACGTGGTCAGCGTGCAGAACCTCTACAACCTGACCAACCGGAAGTCGCAGGACGTCCTCGACCACGCCACCGCCGAGGGCATCGCCTTCATTCCGTGGTTCCCGATCGCCACTGGTGATCTCGCCGCCCCCGACAGCCCGGTCGCCGACATCGCCCGCGAGCTCGACGCCACGCCCTCACAGGTCGCACTGGCCTGGCTGCTGCAGAAGTCGCCGGTCGTGCTGCCCATCCCCGGTACGAAGTCGGTCGACCACCTCACCGAGAACCTCGGCGCCGCGGGCCTGACCCTGTCCGACGAGGACATGTCGAGGCTCGACGCCCTGGCCTGAACCGGGTCGGCCGGAACCGGGTCGGGCGGAACCGGGTCGGCCGGAGGTCGGCAACGTTCAGCTGCGTCGCCGGAGCGCCAGGGCGGGTGATCCTCGCCGCGACCTGACCGGGACGGGATGCCCGCTCGTCGCCCGGCGAGCGGGCGCGGCCGCCGGAGCGGGCGCGGCCGCCGGAGCGGGCGCGGC
>JAOPWJ010000227.1 GCA_025965715.1 Blastococcus sp.
GCGGCCGTGCGGGCCAGGGCCGCCGGGCCGGTGTCGGCGGCCAGGAGGTCTGCGGCGGCGAGGTCGACGACCAGCCCGGTGGCGCGCAGCTCGTCGAGCAGACCGCTGACCAGGGCCGGATCGAGGCCGTCCCGGGCCGCGTCGGCGAGGACGGCCCGCTGCGGTCGTCCGCCGTCCAGGCCGCGCAGCAGGGCGGTCAGGCGGGCGTCGGCGGGGGTGACCAGCAGCCCGTCGGTCGAGTCGACCCCGCCCACCTGGAGGCCGCCGCCGCCGTCGCCGAGCAGGGGAGTGGCGGCGGGGAGGAGAGGGTGCGTGGAGTCGCTCACCCCGGCAGGGTGACAGGACCGAGGGCCCCGTCGCCGGCGCCGTCCACAGGCCGACCGGGGGAGCCTGAACGCCGACGGCGGCGTCCCGTGGTGGGGACGCCGCCGTCGCGGCCCTCTCAGGGGCGCGCTCCGAGCGTTCTTTACGCCTTGCCGAGGATCCGGTTCATCTTGGTGCCGCAGACCGGGCAGGTGCCCTGCGCCATGCGGCGCCCGGACTCGCTGACCTTGACCTCGCCGTCGAAGTCGCGCTTCTCCTTGCACTTCACGCAGTAGCCGTTGTAGCTCTCCGCCACGGGATCTCCTCGTTCTCGGGGTGCCTCGGCACGCGCCGGGCGCCGTTGCGCAGGCACGCTACCCGGACATGCCAGCACAGGTATCGCGGGCGGGCAACGGCCGGCCCGGCCCCGCCCACAGCCTGTGGACAAGGTTGTGGAGGGCGTGGGGACGGTGCGGCGTGTCCCTGTGTGCGGCCCGGGGACGGCGCACCGGCGCGGCTCGGTCGAAGGGCCGTCGATTGAGCCGGTGACCTGCGCAGACGTGGTATCCCAGGCTGTGGAACGGCCGCGCCCGGTAGCGATGTCACCAGAGCGGGCGGCGCTCATGTCCACCGTCCGTGGGACCTGTACCGGACGGGGCGCCTTCATCGAGGCGTATGCCGTACCCGTGGCTTACGGTGCCTGCGTGCCGCGATCCGCTCCCGAAGCCTCCGCAGACCACGACCGGTCCGGGCCTGCGCCGTCCGGCGCCAGGGCGCGCCGTGCCGACGGCGGAGGGGACGCGGACGTCGTGGAGGTGCGCCGCAGCGCCCGCCGGCGCCGGACCGTGACGGCCTACCGGGAGATGGGACGCACGGTCGTCCTCATCCCCGCCGCGTTCAGCCCGGCCGAGGAGCGGCGCTGGGTGGCCCAGATGGTGGCCAAGCTGCAGACCCGCGAGGAACGCCGTCGCCGTGCGCTCGGGGGCGACGACGCGCTCATGGCACGGGCGCGTGAGCTGTCGGCCCTACATCTCGACGGCACCGCCGAGCCGGCCAGCGTGCGCTGGGTCGACAACCAGCAGCGGCGGTGGGGTTCCTGCACGCCGGCCGACCGCAGCATCCGGCTGTCCAGCCGGTTGCAGTCGATGCCGGACTACGTCGTGGACTACGTGCTCGTCCACGAGCTGGTGCACCTGCTGGAGCCGGGGCACGACGAGCGCTTCTGGGCACTCGTGGCGCGCTATCCGCGGGCCGAGCGTGCCCGCGGCTTCCTGGAGGGCGTCGAGCTGGCCAACACCGCCGGCGAGGCTGCCGCCGGGGACCCCGACCGGGTCGACTGAGTCAGGCCCGGCCCTCGTCGTCCCCAGGCTTCTCCGGCTGCTCGTCCATCAGGGCCGTGAACTCGTCGTCGAGGCCCTGACGGGCGACGAAGTCCAACGGCTCGTCGAGGTCCTCGGAGGTCGGCAGCAGGTCGGGGTGCGACCAGAGCCGGTCGCGGTCGGCGCTGCCGTACCGCTGGCTCATGGCCGCCCACACGGTGGCGGCATCGCGCAGGCGGCGCGGCCGTAGCTCCAGGCCCACCAGCGTGGCGAACGTCTGCTCGGCCGGCCCGCCGGTCGCCCGCCGACGGCGCATCGTCTCGGCCAGCGCCGAGTGGCCGGGGAGGCGGTCGGTGGCGGCCGCCGCGACGACGGTGTCCACCCACCCCTCGACCAAGGCCAGTAGGGTCTCCAGCCGGCGCAGGGCCATCTGCTGCTCGACGGTCTCCTCCGGCTCCAGCACCCCGCTGCCCAGCAGCTGCTGAATGCTCTCCGGGTTGCTCGGGTCGAGGCCGCCCTCCATGCCCGACATCGCCTCGGTGATGCCGCGCTCGATGGCCTCACGGTCGATGGTGATGCCGCGGGCGTAGGCGTGGACGGCGTCCTGCAGCTGCTGGCGCAACCACGGCACGTGGGCGAACAGTCGCTGGGAGGCGGCTTCGCGGAGCGCCAGGAAGAGGCGGACCTCGTCGGCCGGGCGGTCCAGGCCGGCGGCGAAGTCGGCGACGTTCTGCGGCACCAGCACACCGGTTCCGGCTGGGGCCAGGGGAAGACCGACGTCGGTGCTCGTGATCACCTCGTCGGCGAGCTTGCCGAGGGCCTGGCCGACCTGGGCGCCGAACATCAGCCCGCCCATCCGGCCCATGATCCCGGCGATCGGCCCGAAGGACATGGCCGCCTCCTGCGGCAGCGCGCTGGTCATCGCGGCGACGACCTTCTCGGCGAGCGGGTCGATGAGCCGGCCCCAGGCGGGGAGGGTCTTCTCGACCCAGTCCACGCGGGACCACGCCGCGGTGCGCTCGATGCCCGAGGGCAGGTCGGTGACCTGGTCGAGCCACAGGTCGGCCAGCCGCAGCGCCTCGGCGACAGCCGTCTGTTCCGCCTGGGACGTGGGCTGATGGCCGACGGCGAGCTGGCTGATCGCCCCCTGGCGGGCGAGATCCCAGTTGACCGGGCCGCCGGACCAGTTCATCAGCTTCTGCAGCTCGGCGAACAGCGGCATCTTGGCCAGGACGTCCTCGGGGGAGCCACCGCCGGCGATCCCGCCGAACAGGGCGCCCAGGCCGAAGGGGTCGGCCGGGTCGGGCGTGGGATCCCGGCGCTCCGGGTCACGGTCGGGGAGCCCGAAGCCGAACGGCACGTCACTCATGCGTCCACGGTAGACGCGTGATCATCGTGTCGTCCCGGCCCGCGGTACGGGCTGGTGCGCGGAGGGTGGACACCACCGTCCGGGGAAGCGACATAGGCTCGCGCGTCGTGACACGTCGGATCGCCGTCTTGACCGCCGGCGCCGTGCTGCTGCTGCTGTTCGGAGTGCTGGGCACGACCCTGCCGGTGCCCTACGTCGCGCAGGTGCCCGGCCCCACCTACAACACCCTCGGGAAGATCGACGGCACGCCGATCATCGAGGTGCACGGCCGCGAGCGCAACGAGGTCGAGGGCAATCTCAATCTCACGACGGTGGGGGTCGGCCGGGGCGGGCTGAGCCTCGTGCAGGCCGTCCGCGGGTGGTTCGACAGCGAGGTCACCGTCGTCCCCGAGGAGTCGGTGTACCCCCCCGACCGCACCGAGGAGGAGACGCGCGTGGCCAACCGGGAGGCGTTCCTGACCTCCGAGCAGGCGGCCGAGACCGTCGCGCTGGGCCATCTCGGTTACCCCGAGAAGGTCGTCGTGCAGGGCTTGGCCGACGAGTCGCCGTCCGCGGACCGGCTCGAGGAGGGCGACGCCATCGAGGCCGTGAACGGCCGCCCCACGCCGGATTCCAAGGCCCTCGACACGGTGCTCTCCTCCCTCGAGGGTGGCGCCACCGTATCGGTGACCTACACGCGGTTGGGGGTGCAGGCGAGCACGTCGGTGACCACGGGAACCGCGGACGACGGCGGCGCCCTGCTCGGCATCCAGATCCTCGACCAGCCGGCCGCGCCCTTCGACGTCGACATCCAGGTGGAGGACGTCGGCGGGCCGTCGGCGGGCCTGATGCTGACGCTGGGCATCCTCGACCTGGTCGGGGACGACGACCTGACCGCCGGTGCCGTCATCGCCGGCACCGGCACCATCGACGCGGCCGGCAAGGTCGGCCCGATCGGCGGCATCCCGCTGAAGATGGTCGCCGCCCGCGACATCGGTGCCGAGCTGTTCCTCGTCCCGGCGGACAACTGCGCGGAAGCCGCGGCGGTCGCCGATCCCGGTTTCCCGCTGGCGCGGGTGGCCACCCTGGACGACGCGCTGCAGGCGCTGGCCGACCACGAGGCGGGGCGCGCGCCCGCCACGTGCTGAGCCGGCGACCGTGCGCCGGCTTCGACCGCTCAGGGAATCGGTATCCCGTCCTCCTGGCAGCCGCCGGAGCCAGACCTGACCGACACAAAGATGGGAACCCGTTCGGTCCCGGTGCGTTGTGCTGGGATGACCGGAGGTCTCCGCCGGAGCCCGATCCACGTTCCTGAGAACCGCCGTACCTGAGAACTGCAACTGAAGGAGACCGCTCGTGGCCATGCGGCCCCCTGTGCCGGTGCCGACGCTGTCGCGGCGAGCGAAGCTGCTCATCGGCGCCACTGCCGTGCTGCTGGTGCTGTTCACCGCCATCGGCACGCTGACCAACGTCTACGTCGACTACCTGTGGTTCGACGAGACCAACTACACCGAGGTCTTCTGGACCGAGCTGCAGACGCGCGTGCTGCTGTTCGCCGTGGCGGGCATCGCCACCGGCGGACTCGTCGCGGCCGCGGTCTACCTCGCCTACCGGCACCGGCCGACGTTCCGCCCGATGTCGCTCGAGCAGCAGAACCTCGAGCGCTACCGGCAGTCGCTCGAACCCCGCCGCGGTCTGGTGCTCACCGCGGTCGCCGTGGTGCTCGGGCTCTTCGCCGGGTTCACCGCCCAGGGCAGCTGGCAGACGTGGCTGAGCTTCCGCAACGCCACCGACTTCGGGAAGACGGACCCGCAGTTCGGGCTCGACCTGTCCTTCTTCGTCTTCGACTACCCGTTCTACCGGCTGGCCCTGGGCTTCGGCCTGGCCATCGTCGTCCTGGCCCTGATCGGCTCGCTGCTGACCCACTACGTGTTCGGCGGACTGCGGCTGCAGACGCCGGGCCAGAAGCTCACCTCCGCGGCCCGGGTCCAGCTCTCGGTCCTCCTGGGACTGTTCGTGGCGCTCAAGGCGGTGGCCTACTGGTTGGACCGCTACGGCCTCGTCTACTCCGACCGCGGTGACGTCTTCACCGGCGCGAGCTACACCGACGTCAACGCCCTGCTGGTGCCCAAGACGATCCTGGTGTTCGTGGCGGCGGTCTGCGCCCTGGCCTTCTTCGCCAACATCGTCGTCCGCAACTTCCTCCTGCCCGCGGCGGCGCTGGTGCTGCTCCTGCTCTCCAGCCTGGTCATCGGGGTCGCCTATCCGGCGATCGTCCAGCAGTTCGTCGTGAAGCCGAGCGCCAATGAGAAGGAGGCGCCCTACATCGAGCGGGCGATCGCCGCGACGCGCGACGCCTACGGGCTCTCCGACATCACCTACGTGGACTACGCGCAGGAGAGCACCGGTGACGAGGTGGACACCGCCGCCGCTCTGGCCGAGCTGCGCAACGACACCCAGACGATCCCCAACGCGCGGCTGCTGGACCCCAACGTCCTGGCCGACACGTTCACCGCGCGCCAGCAGATCCGCAACGTGTACGGCTTCCCCGCGAAGCTGGACATCGACCGGTACACGCTGCCCGACGCCGACAGCGGCGAGGACAGGACCCGCGACTACGTCGTCGCCGTCCGCGAGCTCAACAGCACCGGGCTCTCGGAGAACCAGGACACCTGGATCAACCGGCACACGGTCTACACGCACGGGAACGGCTTCGTGGCGGCGCCGGCGAACGAGGTCGTGGCCGGTGCTGAGGGCGGGGAGCCGAACTTCACCACCCGCGACCTGCCGCCGGTGGGCACCATCGACATCGACCAGTCGCGGATCTACTACGGCGAGCTGATCAAGGACTACTCCGTGGTCGGCGCGCCGGAGGGTGCTGCGGAGCGAGAGTTCGACCAGCCCGAGGGTGGCTCCTCCGAGGGCCAGATCAGCAACACCTACGACGGGAAGGGTGGCGTCTCGGTCGGCAGCTTCTTCCGGCAGCTGACGTACGCGATCTACTACCGGGAGCGCAACTTCCTCCTCTCCAACGCGGTCAACGACGCCTCGAAGGTGATGTACGTCCGTGACCCGCGTGACCGGGTGGAGAAGGCCGCCCCGTTCCTCCAGGTGGACGGCGACCCGTATCCCGCGGTGATCGACGGCCGAGTGACCTGGATGCTCGACGGCTACACGACGTCGGACTCCTATCCCTACGCCGAGCAGATGGAGCTGGGGGAGGCGGCGGCCGATGCGCTGACCGGAACCGGCACGACCGCCCTGCCCAACGAGACGTTCAACTACATCCGGAACTCGGTCAAGGCGACGGTCGACGCCTACGACGGCACCGTGACGCTCTACGCCTGGGACGAGGAGGACCCGGTGCTGAAGACGTTCATGAAGGCCTTCCCGGGCACCGTGAAGCCGAAGAGCGACATGAGTGAGGAGCTGATCAGCCACGTGCGCTACCCGGAGGACCTATTCAAGGTCCAGCGCGCGGTGCTGACCCGGTACCACGTGTCCAACCCGGTCGACTTCTTCAACCAGAGCGACCGGTGGCAGATCCCGGACGACCCGACGCGGAACACCCACGAGGACCAGCCGCCCTACTACATCCTCGCCCAGCGGCCAGGGGACGACGCCGCGAGCTTCCAGCTGACCAGCGCGCTGAACGCCTTCGAGCGGGACAACCTCTCATCGTTCGTCACCGCCTCCAGCGAACCGGGGAGCTACGGCGAGATCCAGGTCCTTCGATTGCCCGGCAACACTCCCTTCCGTGGGCCCCAGCAGGTGCAGAACTCGTTCCTGAGCAACAACCAGGTCAGACCCGATCTGACGCTGTTCGACAGCGGGAGCTCCGACGCGGTCTTCGGCAACCTGCTCACCCTGCCGATCGGGGACGCCGGCCTGCTCTACGTCGAGCCGCTGTACGTGCGGGGCTCGGGCGAGAGCGGATTCCCGTTGCTGCAGAAGGTGCTGGTCAACTTCGGTGACCGGATCGGGTACGGCAACACCCTGTCGGAGGCGCTCGACGAGGTGTTCGGCGCCGGTGCCGGGGAGTCCGCCACCGACAGCGGGGGAGGGTCGACGACCGGCGGCGGGACCGACGGCGGCGACACCACCGCCACACCCACGCCGAGCACTCCACCGTCGGGCGGCGGCGGCACGTCGTCGAACGCCGGCATGGAGCAGGCGGTCTCCGACATCAACAGCGCCCTCGACGCCCTGGCCGCTGCCCAGCGCAGCGGGGACTTCGCGGCCCAGGGCCGGGCGCTGGCCGAACTCCAGGACGCCGTGGACGCCTACCAGGGCGCCCAGAAGTCGGGCGCGCCGGCCGGCCCGACCGGCTGAGCCCGCGGCGGCGGAGGGCGCGGGCTCAGGCCCCGTGTCCTCCGCCGCCGGCCGGCTGGTAAGGTCGTCTCAGCGACGCGGGGTGGAGCAGCTCGGTAGCTCGCTGGGCTCATAACCCAGAGGTCGCAGGTTCGAATCCTGCCCCCGCTACGACGCCGGACCGGTTGACCGGAACGGCACGACGAGAACCGGCGCCATGGCGCCGGTTCTCGTCGTTTGTCCGGGGCTGTTGCCGAACACGCCGTCGCCGGATCAGGGGTCTGATCACCATGGACGGCGTAGCGGCGTCCTGGCCGCCCGGCACTGCGTCATACCGGGGCGGCCAGTGCAGCTACCAGGCGGCAGGAACCGGACTGGGCGACCCCGCCGCCGACGACCCGGAGGGTGACACCCCCGAGGACGACCCGGAGGGCGAGGGGGGATCGGGCCGGTGGGCAGCTGGTCGGGGTCGGTGCCGCCCTGGTCGAGCCGGAACGGCGGGTAACGCGCTTCCCACGAAGCGCCGCGGCGGCATCGACCATGGCCGGCTACATCTCCACCGGCCAGTACCTATGGGGCTTGCGCCGGGTTCTCGACGGCATGACCTGTGGAGGGGCGGCGAGTTCCCACGGCGCCTCCGGAAAGGCGGCGGACGTGGAGCTGGCGTCGGACTGTGCCAGGCCGGTGCAGGCGGGATGACGGGGCTGGCGCCGTGATCAGGCAGGGGTGCCCCCGCCCCGGTGGACGACCCCGCGGCGTCCCACGGCTGCCCGCAGGCCATCGCTGTGGCGCCACCGGGGAGCCACCGCCTCCCCGCGACCTCATCGCCGGCAGGTACACCTGCCGGCCGGCAGGAACAGGGGCCTGCGGACAGTCAGGCCGATGCTGGACCGGTCCCCCCTCCAGGACGCCTGACCCCTGTACCGGAAAGGCGGGAGAACCCAGGCGCGATCGCGCTGGTTCTCGTCGTTCCGGAGGTCGCCATGCGCGTAGGGTTCCCGCCAGACGCCGGGGCGACCCGGCGCCGAGTGTGCGTCAAAACGCGGCGCACCCCGCGGGTCCCGACAGGGGCTCGCGACCGAGGTCCAGGCCCCGGTTCCTTGGATACCGGAGGCCCGTCGTGGCCGACAGTTCGTACGACTCTTCCGCGACGGCGGCCGAGGCGCTGGAGCGTCTGGGCAGCCTGTCCCTGCGGGAACTCTCGATGGAGAGCCTCCTCCAGACGGTGGCCGAGCTGGCGAAGACCGTCATGCCCGGCCGCCCCGAGGCGTCGGTCACCTTGGTGGTCAAGGGCAAGCCGACCACCCTGGCCTCCACGGGTGAACTCGCGACCGCCCTCGACGAGCGGCAGTACGAGCGTGGCTATGGGCCGTGTCTGCACGCCGCCGACACCGGGGAGCTGACCGAGATCGCGGACACCCGCGGGGAGACCCGCTGGCCCGACTACACGCCGGCCGCCGTTCGGCACGGCAACCTCAGCTCCCTGTCGATCCCGCTCTTGATCGACGAGGACGAGCGGATCGGCGGCGCGCTGAATGTCTACGCCCGGGAGCCGCACGCCTTCGACGACCGGAGCCGTGCGGCGGGCGCCGGTTTCGCGCCGTACGCGGCGGTCGCCGCCGGCAACCTGTACGCGTACCAGAGCGCGCGGACGATGGCCGACAACCTGCAGATCGCCCTGGAGTCACGGGCGGTCATCGACCAGGCGAAGGGCATCCTCATGGAGCGGCACAAGCTCACCGCCGACCAGGCCTTCCAGGTGCTGGCGCGGGCCTCGATGGCGCAGAACGTGAAGGTGCGGGACGTGGCCGACCAGTTGGTCCGCACGGGGGAGATGCCCCCGCCCTGAGCCGGGGGTCAGACGCCGCTGAGTTCTGCGGCGGTCCGCTCCGTGCGGGTCCGGTGCCGGCGGTCCGGCTCGGGTTCTGAGCCGACCGGCCGGCCCGCGGGAGGAATGGGCAGTCGCTGAGGCTGTTCCCGAGGTGCAGGCGGCGTCACGGCGTGCGCCGGCTTGGGGGGACGGCTGCGCATGTCGGCGAGCAGGACGTGTGGCTGGGTGGCGCCGTGTCCGCCGTTTCCGCCGTTTCCGCCGGGCCCGGCCGCGCGCAGCCGCGGTGCCGGGGCCGGGAACGGCTCGGTGCGGGGCGGGTGCATCGGGTCGGGCAGCCGCAGCTCGGCGAGGTCCTTCCAGGTGGAGTGCCGCAGCTTGTCGACCACGCAGCGGACCCGCGCCACGACACGACCGTCGCTCGCGTGCCGCCACCCCAGCAGCTCACCGGAGTACCAGATGCCGCGGTGGTGGATCTCCACGGGCTGCGGCTCCCCGACGAACGCGCTCGTCGCCCTGTCCACCGCCACGAGCCGGACTGTAGGGGGCCCCGAGAGTGCGTTTGCGAAGGCGCGCTCGTCGCCTGAGACCCGTGTGACGGGGCTGTCACAGGGCTCACACGGGACCCCGGCCGGGGGTCGTGTATCGTGGAGAGCACACCGCGGGGTGGAGCAGCTCGGTAGCTCGCTGGGCTCATAACCCAGAGGTCACAGGTTCGAATCCTGTCCCCGCTACTGCGTCGAGGGTCCGGTCATCACGATGACCGGGCCCTCGCTCGTTGCGGCGCGGCGTCGTGCCGCGTCGCCGGGCATGCCGACGTCGACGGTCGACGCCGATGGTGTCCCAGGGGGAGCGCCGCACCTTCCGCGCGCTGTACGGCCAGCTTCCCGGCTGGAGGTGACCGGCGAGCCCGACCGGCTGCTCAACTCCTTCCTGAGCGGCCTCGAGCGGGTGCCGGCCCGGCTGACCACGCAGCCGTGAACCCTGGGTGGTGGGGGACCGCGAGCCCTGTGTGGGCTCCGCCGGGTGTGAGGTGCTCGCGCCCGACGTCGTCGAGATGGATGACGGCGTCCACCTCGTGCTGGCCGAGGACCCGGCCACCGACCTCCCGCCGTCCGCGACGCGGTCGCGCCCTCTCCCACCCACGCGCCGGGTCTCGTCGACGGAGCCAGGAACACCCATCGCGACCGAGAGGTTGCCCTGCCCATGGAGCCCACCGTCCGGGACGCCCCGGAAGCCGACCGCTATGAGATCCGCGACGGCGAGAAGGTGCTCGGCCTCGCCGCCTACGAGCGGCGCGGCGACACCCTCGTCTTCACCCACACCGAGGTCGATCCCGACGCCGGGCAGTCCGGGCTGGGCAGCACGCTGGTCCGCGGCGCCCTCGACGACGTGCGGTCGCGCGGTGGTTCGGTCGTGCCGCGCTGCTCCTTCGTCCGCGGCTGGATCGAGCGGCACCCCGAGTACGCCGACCTCGTCGCCGACCCCGAGCGGTGACCGGGCAGGTTCGCGGGGAGGAGCACGTCCGCGGCGCGGTCGGCGCACCGGTCACGGTCGTCGAGTACGGCGACTACGAGTGCCCGTACTGCGCGGCCGCCGCGCCGGTGCTCAGGCAACTGGTCGACGGCTCCGGCGGCCGCGTCCGCCTGGTCTTCCGCAACTTCCCGGTCGCCGATCGCCACCCGTACGCGCTGACCGCGGCGCTGGCGGCGGAGGCGGCTGGCGCCCAGGGCGCGTTCTGGCCGATGCACGACCTCCTCTTCGAGCGCCAGGACCGGCTGAGCGACGTCGCCCTGCGCGCCTACGCCGAGTCGCTCGGGCTGGACGGCGACCGCGTGGTCGGAGAGGCGGCGCAGGGCTTCGGCGAGCGCGTCGAGGCGGACTTCGCCCAGGGCCTGGCGGCAGGGGTGGAGGGCACTCCCACCCTGTTCATCGCCGGCACGCGGTACACCGGCCGCATGGAGCTCCGTGCCCTGCGCCGCGCCGTCGGGGTCGAGTCAACTGCCGGGAGCCCGCCAGGGGCGGGGCGGCAGCGACGGTGGTCCGTCGGACTCCGGCGTGCACAGCGGGAAACGGTCGCCGAGCACGCGCAGGAGGACGACGCCCAGCAGGGCGGCGGTCACTGATCCGCCGAGGATGCCGATCGTCGCCTGCTCCTTGAGGTGCTCGTCGGTGAAGGCCAGATCGGTGATGAACAGCGAGATGGTGAAGCCGAGGCCGGCCAGCGTCGCGCCGGCCATGAGGTGCGACCAGCGGACCCCGCCCGGCAGGACCCCCCAGCCGGTCCGCAGCGCCACCGCGGTGCCGGCGGTGATGCCGATCGCGTTGCCCACGACCAGCGCCACCCAGACGCCGACGGTCACCGGGGAGGTGACCGCCTCGCGCAGCGTCTGTGCGTCCAGCGAGACGCCGGCGTTGGCCAGGCCGAACACCGGGACGACGCCGTAGGCGGTCCACTGGTGCAGGGTCTGCTGCAGCCGGGCGTTGGCCGGCACCGTCGCCGCGGCGGCCAGGCCGGCCAGCTTGGCGCGCTCGGCGTCGGGCCGCTCGCGCAGCGCCCGCCCGTACGTGCGGGTGCGCTCCAGCTGCTCCGCCCCCGGCTTCCGTGAGGGCAACAGCAGGCCGACGGCCACCCCGGCCAGCGTTCCGTGCACTCCGGACTCGTGCACCGCCAACCACAGCGCGATGCCGACGAGCACGTAGGGCCACAGCCGCCAGACACCGACCCACCGCAGACCCAGGAGCGCGGCGATCAGCACGGCCGCGATCCCGAGGGCGGGGAGGTGGATGTCGCCGCTGTAGAACAGCGCCATCACGCTGATGGCGCCGATGTCGTCGACGATGGCCAGGGTCAGCAGGAACAGGCGCAGGCGATCGGGGCAGCGCGGGCCGAACAGCGCCAGGATGCCGAGGACGAACGCGGTGTCGGTCGACATGACGACGCCCCAGCCGGCGGCGGCCGGACCGGAGGAGTTGAAGGCCAGGTAGACCAGCGCGGGAACGGCGAGACCGCCCAGTGCCCCGAGGGCCGGCGCAGCGACGTTGCGCCGGTCGCGCAGCTCCCCGGTGCTGACCTCCTGCGTGATCTCCAGGCCGACGACCAGGAAGAACAGCGCCATCGCGGCGTCGTTCACCCAGTGGCGCAGATCCAGGGCCAGCTCCGCCCCGCCGACGCCGATGGAGGCCGGCGTCGACCAGAAGGACGTGTACGCGCCGGCCCAGGGGGAGTTGGCCCACGCCAGTGCCAGCACCGTGGCGGCCAGCAGCAGCGCCGACCCGCCGGCCTCCGTACCCATGTAGAGGCGGGAGGACGGCGACAGCGTGGGGAGGGTGAGTCGCCCGGCCGGGCCGGGGCGTGGTGGCTGGGTGACCGGCTGCGGGCCGTTCGAGGCCGTGCTCACGACGCGGACGCGGTCAGAGAACGTGCTGCCCGTACATCTCACCGAGCGGATCGGCGATCAGCTCGATGCGGGCACCGTCGGGGTCCCGGAAGTAGACCGAGACGCCGCTGTGCACGACGTGCTCGACCCCGGTCTCGGTGAGCCGCTGCACCAGCTGCTGCCAACGCTCGGGGTCGACGCTGATCGCCAGATGGTGCAGGCCGCCGAGCACCTCGGCGTAGGGGCCGACGTCGAGGCCGGGGAAGTCGAAGAAGGCCAGCAGGTTGCCGTGGCCGATGTCGAAGAAGAAGTGCGAGGAACCCGGGTAGTCGCGGTTCTCGATCAGCTCGGTGAGCGGAAAGCCGAGCACGTCCTGATAGAAGCGGACCGTCCGCTCCACGTCGCTGCTGATCAGCGCGGTGTGGTGCAGGCCCCGCGCGGTGGAGGCGGCCCGCCCCCCGGCCGGCTTGAGGTGAGCGGCGCGGATTCGGTCGCGCTCAGCGGTCATCGCGGCGAGGTCGGGGTCGTCGGTCGTGCTCTCGGTCGTGCTCACGGGGGCATCCTCTCGCTCGGTCCGGCTCCTGGCGACAACCCCGTTGCCCGGCCCGCGCTTCCCCGAACGCGGGGCAGTACCCCTCGGCTGCGGTTTCCGCGGGCTGCGTGCAGCAGCGCCCTCGGTCGGTGGCCCCGGCACCTCCCGAGGCTCGCCGCGAGCGGGCGGGAAGCGGGGAGGACAGGGTCGTCTGGTAGTACCGGGACAGTCATACCGGAAGGGGTCGAAGTGATCGAGCTGCGCACACCGGGCGAGCTGGAGGCGATGCGCGCCGCCGGGGCCGTGGTCGCCGACATGCTGGCCGCCATCCGGGCCGCGGCGGCGCCGGGGGTGCGGCTCACCCAGCTCGACCACGTCGCCCGGGACGTGCTGGCCGACGCCCGG
This sequence comes from Blastococcus sp., assembly GCA_025965715.1. Lineage (GTDB taxonomy): Bacteria > Actinomycetota > Actinomycetes > Mycobacteriales > Geodermatophilaceae > Blastococcus_B. Next base: position 13,427 of record JAOPWJ010000227.1, read on the forward strand.
GCCAGCTCGCCGTTCCTCGGCTACCAACCGCTGGCGACCACGCCGCCGTTCCCGGGCGTGGTCTGCCTGTCGGTCAACGACGTCGCGCTGCATGGGGTGCCCACGCCTGAGCCGCTCGCCGACGGCGACCTGCTCAGCGTCGACGCCGGCGCGACCCTCGACGGCTGGGTGGGGGACGCCGCGACCACCTTCTCCGTCGGGACGGTCCGCGCGGACGACGCACGGCTCGTCGCCACGGCCGAGGCGGCGCTCCAGGCCGGGATCAGCGCCGCCGTCGTCGGCGGACGGATAGGCGACATCTCCGCGGCGATCGGCGCGGTCGGCCGGGCGGGCGGGTGCGGCATCAACACCGATCAGGGCGGTCACGGCGTCGGCCGGACCATGCACGAGGAGCCGCACGTGCCGAACGAGGGCCGGCCCGGCCGGGGGGTGCCGCTGCGCGCCGGGCTGGTGATCGCCATCGAGCCGTGGTTCCTCGCGGGCGGCAGCGACGACTACCGGGTCGACGCCGACGGATGGACGCTGCGCAGTGCGGACGGCAGCCGGGCCGCCCACGTCGAGCACACCGTCGCCGTCACCGACGAGGGACCGCGCATCCTCACCGCTCCCCGCTGAGGCCCCCTCCGGAGGCTCGCCCCGAGCATGCGAGGGGTGAGGAGGAGAGGTCCCTCCCTCAGACGACGACCACGGCGGCTTTGGGAAGGCCGTTGAACTCGCAGGCCGTGACGCTGGTGTAGGCCCCCATGAACGGCGCCACCACCAGATCACCGACGTCCAGCGCCGGCAGCATCGCGCTGGTCGTGATCACGTCGTTGCTGTCGCAGGTCGGTCCGGCGAGGACGCTGGGGAAGGTCGGGCGCTCCTCGAGACCTGCGTCGTAGGCGTAGATCGTGGGATGGACGTGGTCGCTCAACACGTTCGAGAAGCTGCCGTAGAGGCCGTCGTCCAGGTAGTACCAGGGCATCCCCCCGCGCCGGGTGACTCCCACCACGCCGGCCACGGCCAGCATGGCGGGTGCCGCCACGAACCGACCGGGTTCGGAGATCACCTGGATCCCACGCTCGGTCAGCGGACGGACCTCCTCCTCGATCGCGGACACGAAGCTGTTCACGTGCGGTACTGCGGCGTCGTAGGGAACCGGCAGGCCGCCGCCGATGTCGAGGACGTCCAGGTGCACGCCCACGTCGGCCAGGCAGTCGATGAGCATCGCGGCGTGCTGGATGTCTCGGAGCAGCGGTTCCACGCTCGCCAGCTGGCTGCCCGGATGGAACGACAGGCCGCAGACGCGCAGCCCCCTGCGCTGCGCGGCCCGCACGAGCTCCAGGGCCTCCGCCGGCGGGGCGCCGTACTTGTACGACAGGTCGATGAGCGCCTGCGGGGTGCGGTACTCGAGCCTGAGCATCAGCTCGACCCGCTCCTCGAGGCCCCTGAACTTGTCCAGCTCGCCCTCGTTGTCGAAGACGAACGTCCGGATGCCCGCGCGCGCCGCCGCCGCCACGTCAGCGGGCTTCTTGACCGGGTGGGTGTAGATGCAATGGTCCGGGGCCACGCCGAGCCCGGCGACCAGCGCGGCTTCCCGAGGCGAGGCCACGTCGAAGAACCCGCCCTCGTCGCGGACGGCGCTCAGCGCCGCCTCGTGCGACAGGGCCTTGACCGCGTAGTACGGCCGCACGTCCGGCAGCGCCCGGCGCAGGACCCGGTACTGCTCGGCGACCCGGGCCGGGTCCAGCACCAGCAGCGGCGTGCCGTGCCGCTCGACGAGCGCCGGGAGGTCGATCGCGGCCAGGTCGCGGCGCAGGTCGGTCGCCGTCGGCACGGTCCACGTGGACTCGGTGACGCTGGTCATGACAGGGGTGCGTCGCCGAGGAGGTAGATGCCCAGCGTGCCGGCCACGATCAGGCCCAGGCAGACGTACTGCGCCGCCGAGATCGTCTCGCTCAGGAAGATCCGGCCGAGAAGGACGACCAGGACGATGCTCGACCCGGCCCACACCGCGTTCGCCAGACCTGCGGGGATCGTCCGCGTCGCGTACGAGAACATGACGAAGCCGAGCAGGAGTGCCAGCACTCCGGCGAGCAGATGGCCCGGGCGCTCCAGCCCCTGGGCCTTGCCCAACAGGACGACGCCGGTCACGTCGGCGACGACGGTGCCCACCAGGAAGAACATGCCGGGATGAGTGTGCCCGGCCACCCGCAGATACAGCGCCGGCCGTGGCCCCGTCCGGAGGCTCGCCCCGAGCCTGCGAGGGGTGAGGAGGACGGGGCCCTCGTTTCAGCCCAGCGCCTGCTCCAGGTCGGCCAGCAGATCCTCGACGTTCTCGATGCCGATGGACAGCCGCACGAGGTCGGCGGGCACCTCCAGGGGTGAGCCGGCGGCGCTGGCGTGCGTCATCCGCCCCGGGTGCTCGATGAGGGATTCGACGCCGCCCAGCGACTCGGCGAGGGTGAACACCTTGGCCCGCTCGCAGACCCGCAGCGCCTGCTCCTCCCCACCGAGGAGCCGGAAGGAGAGCATGCCGCCGAACCCGGACATCTGCCGCGCGGCGATGTCGTGGCCGGGATGGTGGGGGAGGCCGGGATAGAGCACCGAAGCGACGTCGGAGCGGCCGAGCAGGAAGTCCGCGATCCGGGCGGCGTTCTCCTGGTGCCGGTCCATGCGCACGCCGAGGGTCTTGATCCCGCGCAGCACCAGCCAGGCGTCGAACGGCCCGGCGACGGCGCCCATCGCATTCTGGTTGAACGCCAGCCGCTCGCCGAGTTCGGCGTCCGCGGTGACCAGCGCACCGCCGACGACGTCGGAGTGACCGCCCAGGTACTTCGTCGTCGAGTGCACCACCACGTCCGCGCCGAGGGTGAGCGGCTGTTGGAGGTAGGGCGAGGCGAAGGTGTTGTCGACGACCAGCAGCGCGCCCCCGTCGTGGGCCACGTCGGCGGTCAGGGCGATGTCGGCGATGTTGAGCAGCGGGTTGGTCGGTGTCTCGCACCAGATGACTCGCGTGGTCGGCCGCATCGCGTCCCGCAGGGCGTCGGCGTCGTTGAGGTCGGCCGGGGTGTGCTCGACACCCCACCGGGAGAGCACCTTCGAGATCAGCCGGTACGTGCCGCCGTAGGCGTCCCCGCCCAGGACGACATGGCTGCCCGGCTCGCAGACGGTGCGCAGCAGGGTGTCCTCGGCGGCGAGCCCGGACGCGAACGCCATGCCCGAGGTGCCCTGCTCCAGAGCGGCCAGCGCCTCCTGCAGTGCGGTGCGGGTCGGGTTGGCGCTGCGGCTGTATTCGTAGCCGCCGCGCAGCCCGCCGACGCCGTCCTGCTTGTAGGTGGTGGTCAGGTGGACCGGCACGATGACCGCGCCGGTGGCCGGGTCCGGCTCCTGCCCGGCGTGGATCGCCCGGGTGTTGAAGCCGGGGAGTCGGTCGCTCATCGGGACACTCCCGTCAGGTGACCCAGCACGTCCTGCCGCGTCACGACGCCGGCCGGCTTGCCGTCCACGTGCACGAGCAGCGCGTCGGCGGACCCCAGCGCGCGGACCGCGGCCTCGACCGCCTCGCCCGAGCCGATGATCGGCAGGGGTGGCGACATGTGCTTCTCGACCCGGTCGGCGAGATTCGCCCGGCCGTCGAACAGCGCGTCCAGCAGCGCCTTCTCATCGATCGATCCCACCACCTCGCCCGCGGTCACGGGCGGCTCGGCGCGGACGACGGGGAGCTGGCTGACGCCGTACTCGCGGAGGATGTCGATGGCCTCGCGCACGGTCTCGTTGGGATGGGTGTGCACCAGCGTCGGCGTCTGGCCGGTCTTGGTGAGCAGCAGCTCGCCGACGGTCTCGCCGGACGCGGCGTCCAGGAAGCCGTAGTCGGCCATCCACTTGTCGCTGAAGATCTTGGTCAGGTACCCCCGGCCACCGTCGGGCAGCAGTACCACCACGACGTCGTCCTTCGTCAGCCGCTCCGCCGCGCGCAGGGCCGCCACGACAGCCATGCCGCAGGACCCGCCGACGAGCAGGCCCTCCTCGCGCGCCAGCCGCCGAGTCATGGCGAAAGAGGCGCCGTCGGACACGGCGATGATCTCATCGGCGATCTCGCGGTCGTAGGTGGAGGGCCAGAAGTCCTCGCCCACGCCCTCCACGAGGTAGGGCCGGCCGGTGCCGCCGGAGTAGACGGAGCCTTCGGGGTCGGCCCCGACCACGCGCACCTGCCCGCCGGAGGCCTCCTTGAGGTAGCGGCCGATGCCGCTGATGGTGCCGCCGGTGCCCATGCCGGTCACGAACGTGGTGATCCGGCCCTCCGTCTGGCTCCAGATCTCGGGGCCGGTGGTCTCGTAGTGCGACTGCGGGTTCGCCGGGTTGGAGTACTGGTCGGGCTTCCAGCCGCCCGGGGTCTCGCGGGCCAACCGGTCGGACACCGAGTAGTAGGAGCGCGGATCCGAGGGATCGACCGCGGTCGGACAGACGGCGACCTCCGCCCCGTAGGCGCGGAGCACGTTGATCTTCTCCTGCCCCACCTTGTCCGGGCAGACGAAGATGCACGAGGAGCCCCGCTGCTGGGCGACCAGCGCCAGGCCGATGCCGGTGTTCCCACTGGTCGGCTCGACGATCGTGCCGCCGGGCTTCAGCGCGCCGCTCGCCTCCGCGGCGTCGACCATGCGGACGGCGATCCGGTCCTTCACCGACCCGCCCGGGTGGAGGTATTCGAGCTTGGCCAGCACCAGCGGCGCATCGGGGCCCAGGTCGCGGGTGACCGACGCGAGCCGTACGAGCGGGGTGTTGCCGACCAGGTCCACGACGGACTCGGCGTACTGCACAGGGGCCTCCTCTTGCGGACCCGGTCCGAGCCCGCCTCGCCGTCCATCCCATCAGATGGACGGCGACCGCCCGCCCGGGGACGCCGGACCGAGCGCGGCCCCGGGGCGCGCGCGGTGGGTCCGTGCACCCCGGAGCAGGTCAGGGCAATGACCCGGCCCCCGATTCCGGTGGTCCAGCTCCGCTACGGCGCCCTCGAGAACACCGACCTCGGCGAGCCGGTGCTGCGGGAGGTCGCGGACGCGCCCGACGTCAGCACTGCGCAGGCCGTGCTTCGCTGGCACCTCGACCACGGCTTCGTCGTCATCCCCCAGCCGGTGACCCCCGAGCGGATCCGGGCGAATGTCGCTGTCGCCGGCTTCTCGTTGACGGCCGAGGAGGTCGGCCGCATCGCCGCGCTGGCGGCGCCATGAGCGGCCGGGGAAGGATGCGGGCATGACGTCTGCGATCGGAACCCGCACCCTCGGCGACGGCATGGTCGTCTCGGCCCTCGGCCTGGGCTGCATGGGGATGAGCCAGATGTACGGCGCCGCCGACCGCAGCGAGTCGCTGGCCACCATCGGCCGCTCCCTCGACCTCGGCATCACGTTCCTCGACACCTCCGACGTCTACGGCGCCGGGCACAACGAGGAACTGGTGGGGGAGGCCATCGCCGGACGGCGGGAGGAGGTGCAGCTGGCGACCAAGTTCTCGCTGTCGAACACCGCGGACGGCAAGCGGGTCGTCAACGGCCGGCCGGAGAACGTGCGGGCCTGCACCGAGGCGAGCCTGCGGCGGCTGAAGGTCGACGTGATCGACCTCTACTACCAGCACCGGGTCGACCCCCAGGTGCCCATCGAGGACACCGTGGGCGCCATGGCGGAGCTGGTGGAGCAGGGCAAGGTCCGTCACCTGGGGCTGTCGGAGGCCAGTGCGGCGTCGATCCGCCGGGCCGTCGCCGTCCATCCGATCGCGGCGCTGCAGAGCGAGTGGTCGCTGTGGACCCGTGACGTCGAGAACGACGTGCTGGGCGTCGCGCGGGAGCACGGCGTCGGCTTCGTGCCGTTCAGCCCGCTGGGTCGCGGCTTCCTGACCGGCGCGATCACCAGCCCGGCGGACTTCGGCGAGGACGACTTCCGGCGCGACCACCCGCGTTTCCAGGGCGAGGCGTTCCAGGCCAACCTGCGGCTGGTCGAGGCGGTGCGGGAGATCGCGGCGGAGAAGGGCGTCTCCGCGGGGCAGCTGGCGCTGGCCTGGGTGCTGGCCCAGGGGCAGGACGTCGTCCCGATCCCGGGCACCAAGCGGCGCAGCTACCTCGAGGAGAACGCCGGCGCGGCCGCCGTGGAACTCTCGGCCGACGACCTCGCCCGACTGGACGCGATCGCGCCGCCGGACGTCGCTGTCGGTGGTCGCTACGCCGACGCCTCGTACTCCTACGGCGACAGCCCCGAGCGGCCGGCGTGACCGGCCGTCTGCTGGTGGCGGTGTTCGCCTCACCGGTGTCGGACGCGCTGCTCCGCTACGGCGCCGACCTCGGCTTCCGCACCGTGCTCGTCGAGCCGGACCCGGGGCGCGTTCCGGCGTCAGCGCCGGCCGACGTCGCATGCGGCTCCCTGGCCGAGGTGGAGGGGGAACTCGTCGGCGGCAGCGCCGACGTCGTCGTCACCGACCACCACCGCGACGAGCTGGGAGAGGTGCTGCGCGACGCGCTCGCGGTGCCCACGCGCTGGATCGGCGTCATGGGCAACCCTCGGCACGAAGGCCCGCACGTCGCGGCGCTGGCCGCGCTCGGCGTGCCGGCCGCGGAGATCGCCCGGGTGCACCGGCCGATCGGGCTGGACATCGGCTCGCGGGCACCCGCGGAGATCGCCGTGTCTACCCTCGCCGGGCTGCTCGCTGACCGCAACGGCCGCCCCGGCGGCTTCGCCCACGGCGGTTGAGCGCCCCGCGCCCGACCGTGCCGGAACCGAGGTGCGCGTCTGGCGGCATCCCCTCGACGACGCGCTGGAGCAGGTGGCGGAGGACCTGAGCGGCCGGCACGTGCCCGCCCTCGGGCTGGCCGGCCGGATGCACGGCCAGGTCCTCGTGGACGCCGCCGGGGCCGTGCTCCGGCCGGCGCTGCTGTGACCCGACCGGCTGCCCGCGGGCACCGCCGCGGGCGTGCAGATCGACGTGGGCACCGGCGGGCGGCTGCTCCGGCCGAACTCGGTGCCGAGGTCGGCGGACCAGCCGCTCGTGCACGCCTATGCCGACGCGGCCGGGGGCTGGTACGGCCTGGCCGCTGGAGCTCGGCGGCTCGGCGTGGTCCTGGGCCGCGGTGTCCTCGGGCGGTAGGTGTTGGACTGCCGGCCGGCCGGGGCATCGGCATCGATGTCGTCCCCCGGTGGGACGCCGGCCCGCTCCTCGAGCCGCGCGACTGACCGCTCAGCCTTTCGTCGGCAGGCCCAGCACGTCGAGGGCCGCCTTGTGCAGGTGCCCGTTGGAGGCGAGCGCGCTGCCGCCGGCCGGACCTGGCGTGCCGTCGAGGTCGGTGAACCGGCCGCCGGCCTCACGCACGATGACGTCCAGCGCGGCGAGGTCCCACACCGAGACCTCGGGCTCGCAGGCGAGGTCGACCGCACCTTCGGCCAGCAGGACGTAGCTCCAGAAGTCGCCGTAGGCGCGGGTGCGCCACACCGACCGGGAGAGGTCCAGGAAGCCCTCGAGCCGGCCCCTCTCCTCCCATCCGGACAGGCTCGAGTAGGACAGGCTCGCGTCGCCGAGGGTGGTCACGTCGGACACCCGGCACCGGGTGGCCGACTCCAGCCGGCGGCCGGTCCACGCGCCGACGTCCTTGGCCGCCCACCACCGGCGGTTCAGCGCCGGGGCCGAGACCAGCCCGACCACGGGCTCGTCACCGTCGAACAGTGCGATCAAGGTCGCCCACACCGGCACACCACGGACGAAGTTCTTGGTGGCGTCGATCGGGTCGAGCACCCACCGCCGCGAACCGTGGCCCGTCGTGCCGAACTCCTCGCCCATCACCGCGTCGCGGGTCCGTGCCCGGCTCAGGGTGATCCGGAGCATCTCCTCGACGGCGCGGTCGGCGTCGGTGACGGGGGTGAGGTCGGGCTTGGTGTCGACCTTCAGGTCCTGCGCCTTGAAGCGGTCCATGCTGATCGAGTCGGCTTGGTCGGCGAGCACGTGTGCCAGCCGCATGTCCTCGGAAAATCCCCGGCCCGACGTCATGGGCACCCAACCTAGCCGGGTCTCGGTCGATTACCGCTCAACCGGGCCCTGGACGCCGATACGGTCGGGGCATGGACGCGGCGACGATCGTGGGGCTGCTGGCCGATCCTGCGCGGCTGAAGGTCGTCGCGGCCCTCGCGCTGGGTGCCGGCACGATCGAGGAAGTGTCGCGGCTGTCCGGTCTGCCTCTCAAGGACGTCGCGCTCGCTGCCCGCCGGCTGGGCCGCGCCGTACTCGTGCACCGCGACCGGCACGCCCTCGCCCTGCACACCGACCTGTTCTCGGCGGCCGCCCGGGCGGCCGCCGAGGCCGCGCCCCCGCCCCAGCGCCTGTCGGAGGACCCGGCGGAGGACGCCGTCCTGTCGGCGTTCGTGCGCGACGGCCGGCTCACCTCGATCCCGGCCCAGCGCAGCAAGCGCCTGGTGGTGCTCGGCCACCTGGCGCGGGTGTTCGAGCCCGGCGTCCGCTATCCCGAGCGGGAGGTCAACGCGCTGCTGGCGGTGTGGCACCCCGACGTCGCGGCACTGCGCCGGCACCTGGTGGACGAGGGAATGCTGACCCGGGACGCCGGCGTGTACTGGCGCAGCGGCGGCCGCGTCGACGTATGAGGGGCGATCCCTCAGCCGAGGTCGACCGGCTCGGCGCTGCGGCGCCTGCCGAGCGCTCGCCACGGGCGAGCGGCGAGCACGAACACCAGCACCCCGACGGCAACGGGGAGCCAGCCCACGCTGGCCGAGACGGCGAACCCGTCGGCCAGCGGCTCGTATCCCATGGACGACCCCGGCAGCAGCGTGACCGATCCGCGGACCGGCTCGTCCGGATCGGCGCTCATGACGCCGTCCGCCCAGGCCAGCCCGGCGAGGAACGCGGCGAACATGGTGAGGACGAGGGCGGCCAGGCCGCTGTGCACGCCCACCGTCCAGCGGGGGCGGGTGGGGTCCTCCGCGGAGGCGTCCGTGGCCATCTGCCGGGTGCTGCCCAACCCGGCGACGGCCGCCTTGGATCCGCTGCAGGCCGCAGCCTCGCGCAGGTTGGCGCGCAGTTCTCCCCGCAGGTCGCGCCGCCGTCGCCGCGGCGTGCCGCGCAGGTCCAGCCACCAGTCGTAGGAGAGCACGGCCCGCTCGATCCGGATCCGGTCCAGGACGTTCATCGTTGGCTCCTCCGTGCCATCGCGGGGGACAGGATGTCGTGCACCGTGCCGGCGAGGAACGCCCATGCCGCCGCGCCGCGGGCCAGCTCCTCGGCGCCGGTGGGGGTGAGCTCGTAGTACTTGCGGGCCGGCCCGCTGGCCGAGGGCACCAGCCGCGAGCCGAGCAGCGCACGCGACTCCAGGCGGCTCAGGGCCGGGTAGACGGTGCCCTCGGTGAGATCGCTCAGGCCCCGTTCGTGCAGCCGGAGCACGAGGGAGTAGCCGTAGTCCTCGGCGTCACCGACCAGACGCAGCAGGAGCAGGGGGAGGACCCCCTTCAGCATCTGCGGGTCGTGAGCGGTCACCGGCAAACTGTGTAGCCAGGTACCCGGCTATGTCAAGTACCGGGAGCGGTGGGGTGAGAAGGGCCCGTCCCGAGGCTCGACCCGAGCGTGCGAGGGGTGAGGAGGAGGACGGGGTCCTTTCAGTAGCCGGGGCCCACCTGGCCGACCGCTCCCAGCAGGACGCGCAGGCCGGCAAGCTGCTGCTGGCGCGCCGGCGGGCCGGCGGCGGCCCACGCGTCGAGTGCGCAGTCGGAATCCTCGGCCATGTGCCCGCACCCCGGCGGGCAGTCCTCCGCGGCCTCGGCGAACTCCTCGAAAGCCGACAGGACGTCGTCGGCGGTGACGTGGGCCAGCCCGAAGGAGCGGATACCGGGGGTGTCGATGACCGTGCCGCCGCCCGCCGGCAGGTCGAACAGCACCGCCGAGGACGACGTGTGCCGGCCCTTTCCGATCTTGCTGACGTCGCCGGTGGCGCGCAGGGCGTCGGGCACGAGCCGGTTGACCAACGTCGACTTGCCGACACCGGACTGGCCGACGAAGACGCTCATCCGGGCCTCCAGCCGGTCGAGGAGCGCGTCCAGGGGTGCGTCCCGCGACATCGGCACGGCCTGCAGGCTCAGCCCGGCGTAGCGGTCGAGCAGCGGCTGCGGGCTGCCCAGGTCGGTCTTGGTCAAGCAGAGCAGCGGTTCCAGCCCACCGGCGAAGGCGGCGACGAGGCAGCGGTCGAGGAATCCCAGCGCCGGCTCGGGATCGGTGACGGAGGTGACGATCACCAGCAGGTCGGCGTTGGCCACCACGATCCGCTCCGTGGGATCGGTGTCGTCGGCGGTGCGGCGCAGCGACGTGGTCCGTTCCTCGATGGTGACGATGCGGGCCAGGGTGTCGGTCCGGCCGCTGGTGTCGCCGACCAGCCGGACACGGTCACCGACGACGACGCCGTGCTTTCCGAGCTCCCGCGCGCGCATGGCGGTGACGTCGGCCGGGGCGCCGTCGGGGCCCTCGACGCGGACGGTCATCCGGCCGCGGTCCACCGCGATCACCAGCCCGGGGACGGCGTCCCCGTGCGTGGGCCGGGTACGGGTGCGCGGCCGCGAACCGCGCGGGTTGGGCCGCCAGCGGACGTCGTCCTCGTCGGAGCGGCTGTCGTGCCGGTGCCCGCTCAGGACACGACTCCGGCCGGCTCGCCGAGCAGCCCCGCCCAGCGATCGAGGAAGTCGGGCAACGTCTTGGTGACCGCGCCGGGGTCGGCGACCGCGACCCCGTCGACGGCGAGCCCCAGGACGGCGGCGGCCATGACCATGCGGTGGTCGGCGTAGGAGTCCACCTGCGCGGCCCGACGGGGACCGGGCTGGACGACCAGCCCGTCGGGCAACTGCTCCACCGTGGCACCGACGGCGGTCAGCACCTCGTCGAGCGCCTGCAGCCGGTCGGTCTCGTGACCGCGGAGATGGGCGATCCCGGTGAGCCGGGACGGGCCCTCGGCCAGCGCGCACAGCGCGGCCAGCACGGGCGTCAGCTCGCCGACCTCGCCCAGGTCGGCCACCAGTGGCTGGATCACGCCGGTGCCGGTGACCTGCAGGCCCTCGGCCGTGCGGACGACGTCGGCGCCCATGGCCGCGAGCAGGCGGGCGAGCTGCGCGCCGGGCTGCGTGGTCACCTCGGGCCAGTCGCGCACTGTCACGCGGCCGCCGGTCACCAGGGCCGCGGCGAGGAACGGGGCGGCGTTGGAGAGGTCGGGCTCGACGACCCGGTCGAGCGCGGCGATCGGCCCGGGGGAGACCCGCCAGCCCCGCTCGGTGGCGACGACCTCGACGCCGTGCTCGCGCAGGGTGGTCACCGTCATCTCCACGTGCGGCATCGACGGCACCCCGCCGGCCAGGCGCAGGTCGATGCCCTCGTCGAACCGGGGCGCGGCGAGCAGCAGCCCGGAGACGATCTGGGAGGACTCGCTGGCGTCGACCTCGACGACCCCGCCCCGGACGCCTCCGGTGCCGTGCACGGTGAAGGGCGCGCGGCCGCTGCCGCCGTCGTCGATGTCGACCCCGAGGGCGCGCAGCGCGCTCAGCAGTCCGGCGTTGGGGCGGTCCCGCAGACGGGCGTCGCCGTCCAACCGGACCGGTCCGGTGGCCAGCGCGGCGACCGCCGGCAGGAACCGCAGCACGGTGCCGGCCAGACCCGCGTCCACCTCCGCGGGGCCGAGCAGCGGTTGCGGGGTCACCAGCCAGTCGTCGCCGTCGTCCTCGATGCGCACGCCCAGCGCGCGCAGGCCGGCGGCCATGAGGTCGGTGTCCCGCGCGCGCAGCGGCCGGACGAGGCGGCTCCGGCCGTCGGCCAGGGCGGCGAGGATCAGCGCCCGGGCGGTGAGGGACTTGGAGCCGGGCAGCGCGACGACCGCGTCGACGGGTGACGGGCGGTGCGGCGTCGTCCAGACCTGGCTCACGGGCACATTCTGCCCGTGAGCCGGCGAGGGAGGCCGAGCCGCACCGCCCACACCGCTCAGCCGGCCTGGGGCTTGTCGGTCTTCTTCACCGGGACCGTGCGCACGAGACGTCGGTTGGCGAACTCGAACATGGCCAGCTCGGAGAGCTCACGGCCGTAGCCGGACCGCTTCACCCCGCCGAAGGGCAACTCGGGAGAGGACCCGGTCGGCTGGTTGATCCACACCATGCCGGCATCCAGCCGCTCGGCCACCGAACGCGCGCGGTCGAGGTCACTGCTCATCACGGTGGCGCCCAGGCCGTACACGCTGCTGTTGGCCAGCTCGACCGCCTCGTCGGCATCCTTGACCTTGTAGACGACGGCCGCGGGACCGAACAGCTCCTCGCGGAACGCACGCATCTCCGGGGTGACGTCGGTCAGGATCGTCGCCTCGACGAAGGCGCCCGCGTGGTCGGGACGCCCGCCGCCGGCGACGACGGTGGCGCCCTTGTCGACGGCGTCCTGGATCTGCGCGTGCAGGTCCTGGGCGGCCCGTTCGCTGGACAGCGGGGCCAGCGAGGTCGAGGGGTCGGCCGGGTCGCCGGGGGAGAAGGTGGAGAACGCCTGCTTGAGCCCCTCGACGAAGGGCTCGTAGAGCTCCTCGGTGACGATCAGCCGCTTGGACGCCGTGCACGCCTGGCCGGTGTTCTGCATCCGCCCCATGGTGGCGGCCTTGACCGTGGCGCCCAGGTCGTCGGCGTCGAGCACGATGAAGGGGTCGCTGCCACCGAGTTCGAGCACCGACTTCTTCAGGTGCTTTCCGGCGAGGGCGCCGACGGAACTGCCCGCGCGTTCGCTGCCGGTCAGGGTTACGCCCTGGATGCGGGAATCGGCGATGACCTGTTCGACGTCGGCGATCCGCAGGAACGTGTTGGTGAAGACCCCCGCGGGAGCGCCGGCATCGGTGAACAGCTGCTCGATCGCCACCGCGCACTGCGGGGTGATCTCGGCGTGCTTGAGGATGATGGTGTTGCCCAGCACCAGGTTGGGGCCGGCCACGCGAACCACCTGGTAGAAGGGGTAGTTCCACGGCTCGATGGCCAGCAGGACGCCGATCGGCTTCGTCTCGACGACCGCCTCACCCTTGCCCATCAGCGGTTGGATGGACTGCGGTTCGAGGAAGCCCGGGCCGTTGTCGGCGTAATACCTGAGGATCATCGAGCACAGGTAGAGCTCGCCGGAGGCCTCCTTGCTGCGCTTGCCCATCTCCCTGGTGATGAGGGCGGCGAGCTCGTCGCGTCGTTCGTCCATCAGCTCGGCGGCCCGCCGGACGACGGCGGCACGCTCCTCGACCGGGCGGTTGCGCCACTCCCGGTAGGCGGCGTGAGCGCGGCCGATGATCCCGTCGATCTCCGCGGTCTCGGTGAACCCGAACTCCTTCTCCGTCTCGCCGGTGAAGGGATTGACCGTCGCGTACCGCCGCTCAGCGCTGTCGCTGGCGGTCGTCGCCTGCTGGTCGGTGGGGCTCGGCGTCGCGGTCACGCGGGGATCCTCGTCTGTCGACATCGGGGTCTCCCACCGCCCCTACCCGGGTGCCGAACCGTCACGCACGACGGGTCGTTGTCGCAGGCCCGACCTAGAGTCGAGCCGACACCCTGCACCTGGGAGGAGCGCGCCATGTGCGGTCGCTACGCCGCGAGTCGTGGTCCCGACGACCTCGCGATCGAGTTCGAGGCCGTCCGGGCGGAGGGGCAGAAGCCGCTGCCCGCCGACTACAACGTGGCCCCGACCAAGGACGTCTACGTCGTGCGGCACAAGAAGGAGCGCGACGCCGAGGGTGCGCCCACCGGCGGGGGGCACCGCGAGCTCCGCTCGGTGCGCTGGGGTCTGGTGCCCTCCTGGGCCAAGGACGTCTCCGTCGGCAACCGGATGCTCAACGCCCGCGTCGAGTCGCTGACCGACAAGCCGGCCTTCAGGAAGGCGGCCGCCTCCCGGCGCTGCCTGGTGCCGGCCGACGGCTGGTACGAGTGGGCCAAGCGGCTGGACAGCCCGGGCAAGCAGCCGTACTACGTCACTCCCGAGGACGGCTCGCTGCTGGCCTTCGCAGGCCTCTGGGAGGTGTGGGGCCGGGGTGCCGACCGGCTGTACACCTGCACGATCGTGACGGCGCCCGCGGTGGGCGCGCTCAGCGAGATCCACGAGAGGATGCCGCTGGTCCTGCCCCCCGACCGCTGGGCCGCCTGGCTCGATCCGGAGAGGCAGGACGTCGGTGAGCTCATCGCACCCACCCCGCCGGAGCTGGTCGGGGCCCTGGAGCTGCGGCCGGTGAGCCCGGTCGTGAACAACGTGGCGAACAACGGGCCGGAGCTCGTGGCCAGGGCGCAGTCGGTCAGCGAACCCGCAGACCAACCGGCGCTGTTCTGACCGTGCCGCCCGCCGCGACCGGCACGGCCCTTCCGGGCTGGATCGCCGCATCGGTCACGTTCCTGTGCTCGGGCGCCGTCCTGGTCCTCGAGATCGTGGGCCTGCGGCTGATCGCGCCGTACGTCGGTGTCACCCTGCAGACCAGCACGGCCGTCATCGGCTTCGCGCTGGCGGCGATCGCGATCGGCGCGTGGTCGGGCGGTGCCACGGCCGACCGGACGGATCCGCGGCGGCTGCTCGCGCCGCTGATGGTCGCCGGGGGAGCCCTGGTCGTCGCCGTGCTGCCGCTGGTCCGCTTCACCGGGTCGCTCATGGCCGGCGCGGACGCCGGCGGTGTGCTGCTGCTGGCGGCCGTCGCCGTCGTGGTGCCGGCGGCGCTGCTGTCGGCCGTTCCGCCGATGGTCGTCAAGCTGCAGCTGGCCAGCCTGACGGAGACGGGCTCCGTGGTGGGGCGGCTGTCGGGCATCGGCACGCTCGGGGCCATCGCGGCCACCTTCGGCACCGGCTTCCTGCTCATCGCGGTGCTGCCCAGCAGCGTCATCCTCGTGGGCACCGGGGTGGTCACCGCCGCCGCGGGGATCGCCCTCGGACTCCTGCTCCGGCGGCGCACCGGAGGCGCGGCCGGACGCGTCCCACCGGCCCTGCTCGGCCTGGCGGTCGGTGGCGCGCTCCTGGCCGCCGTCGCCCCCAGCCCGTGCGAGGAGGAGACCGCCTACCACTGCGCCCGGGTGATCGACGACCCCGCGCGCGGCTCGGGCCGGGTGCTGATGCTCGACACCCTGCGCCACTCCTACGTCGACCTCGACGACCCGACGCACCTGGAGTTCGAGTACGTCCGCGCGATCGCCGCGGTCACCGACGTCCTGGCGCCACCGGGCCGGCCG
>JAOPWJ010000261.1 GCA_025965715.1 Blastococcus sp.
ATGATCGGCGGCGGCGCGACGCCGGAAGGCACCAGCATCCAGCGCTTCCTCCCGCGCACGATCGACGAAGACCAGTGGCAGAGCGCCGATCGCGCGCTCGTCTGGCTCTGGAAAGAATTTGGCGCCAAGCGCGTGCCGAAATTGAAGGCGCGCAAGGAAGGCGAGAAGCCGCGCGTCAACATCATCGGGCCGATGTATGGCACGTTCAACACGCCGTCCGATCTTGCCGAAATCAAGCGGCTGATCGAGGGCATGGGCGCGCAGATCAACATGGTCTTCCCGCTCGGCAGTCATCTGGCGGACGTGACGAAACTTGCGGATGCTGACGCCAATGTCTGCATGTATCGCGAATTCGGCAAGTCTCTGTGCGAGACGCTGGAGCGGCCCTGGCTGCAGGCGCCGATCGGCCTGCATTCCACGACGAAATTCCTGCGCACGCTGGGTGAAATTCTCGGCCTCGATCCCGAGCCTTTCATCGCGCGCGAAAAGCACACGACAATCAAGCCGCTTTGGGATCTCTGGCGTTCGGTGACGCAGGACTTTTTTGGCACGGCGTCATTCGGCATCGTGGCGGGCGAAACTTACGCGCGCGGCGTGAAGCATTTTCTTGAAGAGGAAATGGGACTGCCGTGCAATTTCGCGGTGGCGCGCAAGGCCGGCGTCAAGCCGGACAATCACTCCGTGCGCAACGACATCAAGACGAAGACGCCGCTCATCCTGTTCGGCTCGTTCAACGAGCGCATGTATCTGCAGGAAGCCGGCGGGCGCGGCGTATTTATCCCTGCGTCTTTCCCCGGCGCCATCATCCGCCGCCACATCGGCACGCCCTTCATGGGCTACAGCGGCGCCACCTATCTCATCCAGGAAGTCTGCAACGCGCTGTTCGATGCGCTGTTCAACATCTTGCCGCTCGCCGCCGACCTCGACCGCATCGAGGCGACGCCGTCGCGCATCGAATCCGATCTGCCCTGGAATGACGACGCGCAGACGTTGCTCGACCAGGTGCTCGATTCATTTCCGGTTCTCGTTCGCATCTCCGCCGCGCGCCGCATGCGCGATGCGGCGGAGCGCAATGCGCGCGGCGCCTGCGAGGAACGCGTCACCACTGAAAGCGTGCGCAAGGCGCGCCAGCTTATTTTCGAGGGGAGCACATGATGAGCTTCATTGCAGATTCCGGGTGCGAAGCCCGTCATGCACGCGAGCGCGCCGAGCGCCGGCAATATCGCATTTTTTATGCGCTTGCTTTTCCCATCAGTCTTGGCGCCGCGATCGTCTCGCGGGCCATCGGCCGTCGGCCGCATGGCGCGCCCAAATCGATTCTAGGTCACGCCAAGGCGCTCGCGGGAGCCACGATCCCGATGGTGTTCATGGGCTGACAACAGAGGTTTCTCCCGTCTTCCAACGGGTGAAGCGCCAAAGCGTGCGAGCGCAATGGCGATGTCCCAGCCGCGCGGGATGTGCGCGGCGCCGCCGCAAGGCAGCAGGAGGTATCTATGGCAGACACACGCAGTTCCATCACGGGGCTGACGAACGAAGAGGCGAGAGAGTTTCACTCTTTCTTCGTCTCCGGTTTCATCGGCTTCACTGTTATCGCGCTCGTTGCGCACTTTCTCGTCTGGCAATGGCGCCCGTGGTTTCCGGGTCCCAAGGGCTATGCCCTGCTCGACGGGGTTGTGAACAGCGTCCAGACGCTCATCGGCTAGGAGTGAATCATGTACAAGATTTGGCTTCTTTTCGATCCGCGCCGTGCGCTCATCGGCCTCGCCGGTTTTCTTATGACCCTGGCGCTGCTGATCCATTTCATCCTGCTCTCCACCGACCGGTTCAACTGGATCGAGGGTCCGCGCGCGTCGCGCGTGAAGACGGGCGAGATGATGCAGCTCCCCGCTCCGGCCATCCAGACCAACGTCTCGATCGGCTGACAGCTCACCGAAAAGGTTCGGGCGGGTCCGCCCGCCCGACCCTGATTTACCGGCAAGCGCGCGGAGGCTCTTTGGGCTGCCGCATCACGGGGTGCTCGTGCCATGGCAATGCTTAGTTTTGAAAGAAAATACCGCGTCCGCGGGGGCACGCTCATCGGCGGCGACCTGTTCGACTTCTGGGTCGGTCCGTTTTATGTCGGCTTTTTCGGCGTCACGACGCTGTTCTTCGCCGTGCTCGGAACCGGCCTCATCTTCTATGGCGCCTCGCAGGGGCCGACATGGAATCCGTGGCAGATTTCGATCGCGCCGCCGGACCTGAAATATGGCCTTGGCCTCGCGCCCTTGATGGACGGCGGGCTGTGGCAGATCATCACGATCTGCGCCATCGGCGCCTTCGGCTCATGGGCTCTGCGCGAGGTGGAAATCTGCCGCAAGCTCGGCATGGGCTATCACGTCCCCTTCGCGTTCTCGGTTGCGATCCTCGCATATGTGACGCTGGTCGTGGTCCGCCCGATATTGCTCGGCGCCTGGGGGCACGGCTTTCCTTATGGAATTTTCAGCCATCTCGACTGGGTGTCGAACGTTGGCTACCAATATCTGCACTTCCATTACAATCCAGCGCACATGCTCGCGGTGACGTTCTTCTTCACCACGACTCTTGCGCTCGCATTGCACGGATCGCTGATCTTGTCGGCCTCCAACCCGCCTGCGGGCGGCGCGGTGAAAACGGCTGAACACGAAAACACATTTTTCCGTGACACCATCGGATATTCCATCGGCGCGCTCGGCATTCACCGGCTCGGGCTCTTCATTGCGCTTTCGGCAGGTTTCTGGAGCGCCGTCTGCATCGTGATCAGCGGTCCCTTCTGGACCAAGAGCTGGCCCGAGTGGTGGACCTGGTGGCTCGATTTGCCGATCTGGAGCTGAGGGGAGGGGCCCGTGGTCGATTATCAAAATATCTTCACCCGAGTGCAGGTTCGAGGTCCGCTTTATGCGGGAACCGTCTACACCGGACACGGCGAGCTGAAGCGCGGCGAAATGAGCGGCTTCAACTATTGGCTCGGTAAATTTGGCGATGCGCAGGTCGGTCCGATCTATCTTGGATTGTCTGGCACATTGTCGCTCGTCTTCGGCTTCATCGCCTTTGAGATCATCGGCCTCAACATGTGGGCGTCGGTGAACTGGGATCCGGTGCAATTCGTCCGGCAATTGTTCTGGCTTGCGCTGGAGCCGCCGGCACCGAAATACGGCTTGAGCATACCGCCTCTCAATGAGGGCGGCTGGTGGCTGATGGCGGGCTTCTTCCTGACATTGTCCATCCTGCTCTGGTGGGTGCGCATCTACCGT
>JAOPWJ010000036.1 GCA_025965715.1 Blastococcus sp.
CTCGTCCTCACCGACATCGACCAGGCCCGCATCGACAAGGGCGTCGGCTACGTGCACGGCGAGCTCGAGAAGCTCGCCGCCCGCGGCCGCCTCTCGCCGGACGCGCTCAACCGGCTCAAGGGGCTGGTCACCGGCTCGCTGTCCAAGGACGCCTTCGCCGACGCCGACCTCGTGATCGAGGCCGTGTTCGAGGAGCTGTCGGTCAAGCAGCAGGTGTTCGCCGAGGTCGAGGCCGTCGTCTCGCCGGAGTGCGTGCTGGCGACCAACACCTCGGCGCTGTCGGTGACCGAGGTGGCCGCGAAGCTCCAGCACCCGGAACGGGTCGTGGGACTGCACTTCTTCAACCCGGTCGCGGTGCTCCCCCTTCTCGAGGTGGTGCGCGCCGAGCAGACGGACGACGCCACGCTGGCCACCGCCCTCGCCGTCGGCAGGATGCTGAAGAAGAGCTGCGTCCTGGTCGCCGACGCCCCTGCGTTCGTGGTGAACCGGCTGCTCACCCGGTTCCTCGGCGAGATCACCTCCGCCGTGGAGCAGGGCACGCCGGTGGCCGTGGCCGACCGCGCACTCGACCCGCTGGGCCTGCCCATGTCGCCGTTCGACCTGCTCACGCTGGTCGGGCCGCCGGTGGCGCTGCACGTGGCCGAGCGCATGCACGAGGCGTTCCCCGAACGCTTCGCCGTCGGTGCCGCGCTGCGGAAGATGGTCGAGCTGGGGAAGTCGTCGGTCTACAGCGAGCCCGGCGTCGTCGACCCCGACCTCGCGGGCATCGACGCGGGAAACATGCCGCTGAGCGAGGCCCAGGTGCGGGAGCGCGCCGAGCGGGCGCTGGCCGAGGAGATCGGGCTGATGCTCGACGAGGGCGTCGTCCAGGCGGTGCAGGACATCGACCTCTGCATGCTGCTCGGTGCGGGGTGGCCGTTCTGGCTGGGCGGCATCTCGGCCTACCTGGACCGGGCCGGGGTGTCGGAGGCGGTCACCGGCAAGCGCTTCCTCCCGAAGGGCGTGGCCTCACCCGCGGCGATGATGATCAGGTGACCTGATCATCCGGGGTCCTGGCTCACCGTCGACCGTGAGCCAGGACCCCATCAGGTGAGCCAGGACGACGATCGGCGGCTACCCGGTGACTGCCCGCCGGGGCACCGGACGCCGATCAATGCGCGGACCCGATCCCTCGTCGACATCACCGCGACCCAGCCAGAGGAGCGTCGGGGCATCGGCGGCTCAACTCACCGCCGGCCGCGTCCCGCCGCGCGGCCAGACTGCTGGGTCCTCCGCCGCGGACCGGCCCGAGAGCTCACCCCGCTGCTGATCGATCAGCGGAACTTGGCGGTGAGGCTGTCCATGGTGCGGTTCACCGACGCCACCTTGATGTGCGAGAGGCCTCCGGCGGCGCCCGCCGCCAGCATGGCCTCGTGCACGGCCCGCAGCGTGGCCCAGACCGCGTCGGCCTCCCCCTGGAGCGTCGTACCGAGCGCGCCGACCTCGTAGTGCAGGCCCGACGCCTGGATCACCGCGATCGCCGCCTCGACGTGCGCGTGCGGGTCGTCGGGGGTGCCCGGCGGCGAGGGCGCCACCTGGATCTCGGCGATGACCGTCACGCGCTGTCCGCAGGCGCGACGACCGAGGTCTCGGCGCGCTCGGCCAGCACCGCGGTCCACTCGGCGATCCGGCGGGCGACGTCCTGCTCGGTGAGCCCGGCGTCGGCCAGCACCTGACCGCGGCTGCCGTGCTCGAAGAACTTCTGCGGCAAGCCCATCGCGCGCACCGGGACGTCGCACTGCCGATCCTGCAGAGCCTGCGTCAGCGTCGTCCCGACGCCGCCAGCCCGGCCGCCGTCCTCGACGGTGACCACGAGCCGGTGGCCGGCCGCCAGGTCGGCCAACTCCGGCGCCACCGGAAGCACCCACCGGGGGTCGACGACCGTGACCTCGATGCCGTGATCGGCAGCGCGCTCGGCGGCGGCCAGGCACATCGGGACCATCGAGCCCACGGCGACGAGCAGGACCTCCTGGCGCGACCCGCGCCGGAGCACGTCGACGGGGCCCATCCGCTCCAGGGACGGGATGTCCACCGGCGGGACACCCTTCGGGAAGCGCACGACCGTCGGGCCGTCGGTCACGGCCACCGCCTCGCGCAGCGCCTCACGCAGGGTCGACTCGTCGCGCGGCGCGGCGACCCGGACGCCGGGGACGACCGAGAGGATCGACATGTCCCACATGCCGTTGTGCGAGGCGCCGTCCGTACCCGTCACCCCGGCACGGTCCAGGACCACGGTGACCGGCTGACGGTGCAGCGCGACGTCCATGAGCAACTGGTCGAAGGCCCGGTTGAGGAACGTCGAGTAGACGGCGACCACGGGGTGCAAGCCGGCCATGGCCAGCCCCGCGGCCGAGGTGAGTGCGTGCTGCTCGGCGATGCCCACGTCGAAGGTGCGCTCCGGAAAGCGCTCGGCGAAGGGCGCGAGTCCGGTGGGATGCAGCATCGCCGCGGTGATGGCGACGACGTCGGCCCGCTCGGCCCCTATCCGGACGAGCTCGTCGGAGAAGGCCGACGTCCAGTCGCGGGCCGCGGCGGCGCTGGTGCCGCTGTCCGGATCGAAGACCCCGGTGGCGTGCCAGGCATCGATCTGGTCGGTCTCGGCCGGCGGGTAGCCGAACCCCTTCGTCGTGACGGCGTGCACGATGACCGGCCCACCGAACGAGCGGGCTCGGCGCAGGGCCGACTCCAGCACCTCGATGTCGTGGCCGTCGACCGGCCCGACGTACTTCAGGCCGAGGTCCTCGAACATGCCCTGGGGCGACAGGACGTCCTTGAGCCCCTTCTTGATCGCGTGCAGCGCGTCGTAGAGCGCCGTCCCCACGACCGGAGCCCGATGCAGCGCCTGCCGGACGGCGTTCAGCGCATCCTCGTACCCGGGGCGCAGCCGCAGGGTGGCCAGCGCGTCGGCCACTCCCCCGATCGTCGGCGAGTAGGAGCGCCCGTTGTCGTTGACCACGATGACGACGGGGCGGTCCTGCGCGGCGGCGATGTTGTTCAGCGCCTCCCAGGCCATGCCGCCGGTCAGTGCACCGTCGCCGACGACGGCGACCACGGGGCGGACGTCACCCCGGACGGCGAACGCCTTGGCCAGCCCGTCGGCGTAGGACAGTGACGTGGAGGCGTGACTGTTCTCGACCCAGTCGTGCTCGCTCTCGGTGCGGCTGGGGTAGCCCGACAGCCCGCCGCGCTGGCGCAGGCGGTCGAAGCCCTCGACCCGGCCGGTCAGCATCTTGTGCACGTAGGCCTGGTGGCCGGTGTCGAAGACGATCGGCTCGCGCGGGGAGTCGAAGACCCGGTGCAGCGCGATCGTCAGCTCGACGCAGCCGAGGTTGGGGCCGAGATGGCCGCCGGTCTTGGCGACGCTGGTGACCAGCGCGTCGCGGATCTCCGCCGCGAGGGCGGAGAGCTGGTCGGCGGGCAGGGCCCTGAGATCTTCGGGGCCCCGCAGCGATCGCAGAAGCGGCACGGCTCGGCGGTGTCCTCTCGGTCTACGGCAGCTGCTCGGCAGCCGCCGATCCACTGTAACTGCGGTTTCCCAGCTCTTCTGATCCACCGCGGTCCTGGATGCGGGGCACAGCCCCGCGCTCAGAGGCGCGGTACCCACCGCTCGCCGCGCAACGCACCGGCGACGACCTCCACCCCGCGGGCCGCGGCGGCCAGACGGGCGCCCTCCCGCTCGTAGGCGACCATCGCCGCCTCGATCGCGTCGGCGGGCAACTGGTCGGCCAGCTCCACGCGGACGGTCCGCCACCCTTTCCGTGCCGCCTCCAGCCCCGCCGCCACGTGGTCGCCGGCGAAGCGGGCGAGCAGGGCGGGATACCGGCGCAGCACCTCGTGCGCCCGGTAGTCCGGAGGGCAGAGGTCGAAGAGCCAGGCCACTGCGGTCCGCTCCCAGTCGGGGGCGCCGGGGGGCCGAACCTCCTCCGGCCAGCCTGGAGGCACGTTCGGGTCCACGGCGGCCAGTCTGCCCGGGCCTTCCGACGTCAGGAGGAACCGAGGTCGGTCACCAGCCTCCGCCAGGCGCTGGGTGCCCGCTCAGCCGCTACGCGATGATCCGCCGGGCGCTGATCCGCTACGCGATGAACCGCTGTGCGCGGGTCGCCGACCCCGCGTCGGGACTGGAGCGCATCGGCCGCGCCATCGGGCATCCCACCCGTGCCCGGCCCCGGCCCGACGCCGGAGCTCGGGCCGGAACCGCGACGGAGGGGGCGAGCACTCGGCGGCGCGAGGCCGCCCGGCTCAGGGAGCGGACTGGCGCTTGAGCCAGAACTGCTCGAAACCCCATGATCCCGCGCCGCTGGAGTGGTAGCTGACCAGCTCCCACCCCTCCGCGCCGAGGCTGTTGAGCACGGAGCTGGTGTCGCCCTGCTGGCGTTGGGACTGTCCGCCGGGGAGCTTGACGCTCACTCCAGCGCGCTCCGACTCCGCGTCGTTTGCAGTGATGACCGAGGCGTATTCCCACGTGGGCACACCAAGACGGTAACCGGTGGCCTCCCGCGCCCTCGCCTGCCGGGTCTCCGGGAACCACCCGGTCCGGCTCCTTCGCCGTCCGGTCGCGCGCGGCTCAGTGCTGACCGGTGGCCCTCAGCAGCGACGCCAGGTGGTGGGCGACCAACTGGTACCCGGCGTCGTTCGGGTGGAGCGGGTCGTGCCAGATGGACGGGTCGGCGGGATCGGTCCAGTTCTCCGCGGCGGGGTCGACGAAGGGCAGCCCGGCGGTCGCGGCCGCCGCGGACACCGTCGTGTTGATCGCGTGGATGACCGCCGCGTCGGTGCCGGGCGTGTACGACGCGCCGAGCACGAGGATCTCGGTTCCCGGGCCGGCCGCGTCTCGCAGTCGGGTGAGGGTCGCGAGCGCAGCCGGGGCGAGGTCGGCGACCTCGTTGTCCCGCTCGTTCAGGCCGCCCTGGACGACGATGATGTCGGCGTCCGTCCGTACGGCCTGCCCGATGCGCTCCTCGAAGGTGCTTCCGCGTCCGGGAGCGAGGTAGCCGCTGCCGCCGACGCCCAGGACCGTGTAGTCCCAGTCCAGTTCCTCGCCGGTGAGCACGGCGTAGCCGCGCAGCGCCGAGGCGCCGATGCCCTCCGTCCACGAGTCACCGATGAACGTGACGGAGGGACGCGCCTGCGCGTCCGTGCCCGCGGCGGGGTGCTCGGTCACGGCCGGCTGCTCGGCCGCGGCGGCGCGCCCCGCCGGTTGCCCCACGCCCACGAGCGCGATGCCCGTGGCCACGAGAGCTCCCGTGACGCCACTCGCGACCACCGCCCACCACGGGGCGCCGCCATGTTCCGATGCCATGGCCGCAACGTAAGCGCGCTCGTCACGATGCGTCAGACGGTCTCCCTCCCGCGAGGGAGAACACGCCGGGACGGCGGCAGTTCGACCAGCGTAAGGCGATTGATCGACTACACAGTGTCACTAAAGCGGTGAGATCGGGACTTCCGGTTCCAGCAGCGCGACGCACTCGACGTGCGCGGTCATCGGAAAGGCGTCGAAGCCCCGGAGGGCGGTGAGCCGGTAGCCCGCCCGGCCGAAGACGGCCACGTCGCGGGCCAGTGCCGCGGGGTCGCACGCGACGTAGACGACCGCGCGGGCACCGGTGCTGGCGATCCGCCGGCTCACGGCCGCCCCCGCGCCCGCCCGGGGCGGGTCGAGCACGACCACGTCCGGGGGGCTGCCCAGGTCGGCGAGCAGGTCGGCGAGCCCGTCGTCGTCGACCTCGCCCTGCCACACCTCGGCCTGCGGCAGGCCGGCCAGGTTGGCGTCGGCAGCCGCGCACGCGGCCTCGTCGGCCTCCACGCAGACCACACGGCCGGCCGGCCCGACCGCGGGCGCCAGCGCACCACCGAACAGCCCGGCGCCTGC
This sequence comes from Blastococcus sp., assembly GCA_025965715.1. GTDB lineage: Bacteria > Actinomycetota > Actinomycetes > Mycobacteriales > Geodermatophilaceae > Blastococcus_B. The sequence continues at coordinate 5,906 of JAOPWJ010000036.1, forward strand.
GTACAGGTCAAGGACGGTCTCGCCGGCGCGCACCTGCGCGAAGCCGGCGACCGCGCCGACCAGCGCGTCCGCTGCCGCCGGGTGCACCTGCCAGAACCCGGTGCCCTCGACCTCCCAGTCCCGCCCGCCGGCCCGCCGTTCGGCACGGGCCACCGGCTCGTCCGGAACGTCGGTGCCAGGCCGGAGGACCTGGGTGCCCTGGGGGCGACCCCGGCGGTCCAGCCGGGTCGTCGTGACCGCACCGGTGGAGTCGACCGAGACGTCCACGGCCCCCACCCCGGGCCAGCGCCGGGTCAGCACGGCCTGCGCGGCCGGCTCGACGGTGATCGGGCAGTCGTCGAGCACGACGACGTCGTGCGAGCGGTGCCGGCGCAGCCCCGCCGTCCCCGTCCGGTCCACGGCGAACCTCGCCCGCGACCGCCAGCGGAGCGGACCGCCGGGCAACTCCTCGACGGTGAGGACCTCCTCGAGCCCGGCCAGCCGGGTGAGCTGCTCTTGGACGACCGCGGCCTTCAGCCGGTGCTGCTCGGCCGGCGACACGTGCTGCCAGTCGCAGCCGCCGCATTTCCCCGGGCCGCTGTAGGGGCACGGCCGCTCGACCCGGTGCGGAGAGGCCGCGAGAACCTCGATGGCGTCAGCCCGGCAGAACCCGGGATGCCGGTCCTCGGTCACCCGGACGACGACCCGCTCCCCCGGCAGGGTGTGCCGGACGAACACCACCCGGCCCTCGTGGCGGGCGACGCAGTGCCCACCGTGGGCCACCCGCCCCACCGCCACCTCGAACTCGCGACCGGTCCACCCGAGGCCCCGCTGGAGGTCCGCGCCGCGGGCACGGTCCCGCCGCAGGGGCCCGCCGCGAGCCTGCCCGCGGTGGGGGGAAGCGGGGTCCTTAGCCATAGGGCGTGCTGCTGGACTGGTCGTCGGTCAGACCGCGGCGCAGGTCGCCCGGCGCCGGCCCGCGCGGGCCGTCGCCGTCGTCGCGACCCACGGAGCTCTCCAGCTGCCACGGCACGGTCGTGATCATCACTCCCGGCTGGAACTGCAGGCGGGCACGCAACCGCAGCGCACTCTGGTTGTGCAGCACGTTCTCCCACCAGTGGCCGACCACGTACTGCGGCACGAACACCACCACGAGCTCCCGCGGGCTGTCGCGCCGGATGGCCTTCACATAGTCGACGACCGGCCGGGTGATCTCGCGGTACGGCGACTCCAGGACGGTCAGGGGGACGGGGAGGTCGTAGCGCTCCCAATCTGCCTGCAGAGCCCGGGTCTCGGCGTCGTCGACGTTGACCGTCAGCGCCGTCAGCACGTCGGGCCGGGTGGCGCGAGCGAACGCCAGCGCCCGCAGCGCCGGCTTGTGCACCTTCGACACCAGCACCAGGGCGTGCACCTTGCTCGGCAGCATGCGTGAGTCGGTGTCGGGCACCAGCTGCTGCGCGACGTTGGAGTAGTGCCGGTTGATCCCCCGCATGAGCAGGAACAGGAACGGCATGGCGAGCATGACGAGCCAGGCACCGTGGGTGAACTTCGTGATCACGATGATGACGAGGACGACGCTGGTGAGCGAGCCACCGATGGTGTTGATCACCTGTGACCGACGCATCCGCCGGCGGGCCAGCGGGTCGCGCTCGAGGCCGATCTCCCGCTTCCAGTGCCGGACCATGCCCCACTGGCCGATGCTGAAGCTGGTGAAGACGCCGATGATGTAGAGCTGGATCAGCCGGGTCACGTCGGCGTCGAAGGCGATGATGAGCAGCACGGCGAAGCCGGCGAGCAGCAGGATCCCGTTGCTGTAGACCAGCTTGTCGCCGCGGGTGTGCAGCTGACGGGGCATGAAGCGGTCCTGCGCCAGCACCGAGCCCAGCAGCGGAAACCCGTTGAAGGCCGTGTTGGCCGCGAGCACGAGCACGAGCGCCGTGGCCGCCTGGATGTAGAAGAACCCGACGGAACCGTCACCGCCGAAGGTGGCGGCGGCGAGCTGGGCGATGACCGTTCGCTGCGGAGCCGTCTCGCAGTTGGCGAACCCCTGCAGGTCACAGGCGTTCAGCGGGTCGACGTACCGCACGTCGGCCATGAGGGCCAGCGCCGTCACCCCCGCGAACATCGTGGCGGCGAGGCCGCCGAGAAGCAGCAACGTGATCGCGGCGTTGCGGCTCTTGGGCGGCCTGAAGGCCGGCACGCCGTTGGCCACGGCTTCGATTCCGGTCAGGGCGGTCGTGCCCGAGGCGAAGGCGCGCAGCGCGAAGAAGAGGAGCGTCAGCCCCGTCAGGTTGGTGTGGTCGGGGTCGGCGGCGATAGTGAACTGCGCCGTCTCGGCGACGATCGGCGTCCCGAAGAACTGCCGGATCAGCCCGGTGACGATCATGATCATGATGCCCGTGGCGAACAGGTACGTGGGAACGGCGAACGTCTTGCCCGATTCCCGGAGCCCGCGCAGGTTCGCGGCGGCCAGGATCGCGACGAGCCCGACCGCGATGAGCACACGATGCTCGTTGAGCGCGGGGAACGCCGAGATGATGTTGTCCGTGCCGGAGGAGACCGACACCGCCACCGTCAGCACGTAGTCGGTGAGCAGGGCGCTGGCCACCACAAGCGCGGCGAACTGCCCGTGGTTCTTCATGGCGACCTCGTAGTCACCACCCCCGGACGGGTAAGCGTGCACCACCTGCCGGTAGGAGAGGACGACGGTGACCAGCAGGACGACCACACCCACTGCCAGCCAGGGCGCCAGGTAGAAGTAGGCCAGACCGCCCAGCGACAAGATGATCAGGATCTCCTGGGTGGCGTAGGCCACGGAGGAGAGCGCATCGCTGGCGAAGATGGGCAGGGCGAGCCGTTTGGGCAGCAACGACTCGCCCATGCGGTCGCTGCGCACGGGACGGCCGAGGACCAGCCGCTTGGGGAGTTGTCCGAGGCCGGACAGGTTTGGCACGGCGGCGATGGTACGGACGCCCCCGGTCCGGTGCCGCGCACCCGGCGGCGCGCCCCGCCCGAGAAGGGGGAAGACCGCCTGTCGGCCCGGACCGGCGCGGTCCAGGTGTAGCTTCGCGCCCGGTAACGCGCACGGCGGACGGCGCCGGCGCGACGGATCCCGCGGGGAGTACTTCGTGCACGTGGTCGTGATGGGCTGCGGCCGCGTCGGATCGGCAATCGCGCGGCGGCTGGAGGAGATCGGCCACAGCGTCGCGGTGATCGACCAGGACCCGGCGGCCTTCCGCCGCCTCGGCCCGGAGTTCGGCGGCCGCCAGGTGACCGGTCTCGGATTCGACCGGCAGACCCTCCTCGACGCCGGCGTCGACTCCGCCGGCGCCTTCGCCGCAGTGAGCAGTGGCGACAACTCCAACATCATCAGCGCCCGGGTGGCCCGCGAGACGTTCGGCGTCCAGCACGTCGTCGCCCGCATCTACGACTCCAAGCGGGCGGAGGTCTACGAGCGCATGGGCATCCCGAGCGTGGCCACGGTTCCCTGGACGGTGAACCGGCTGCTGCGCGAACTCCTGTCGGTCAAGGTCAGCGAACTGTGGCGGGAGCCCACCGGGAAGGTGCTGCTGATGCGCATCACCGTCACGGAGAGCTGGGTGGGCCGCAAGCTCGCCGAGCTGGAGTCGGCGACCGGCGCACGCGCGGCCTGGCTGGTCCGCTTCGGCGAGGCGCAGCTGCCCACCGCCGGCACGGCGCTGCAGGACGGCGACCAGCTCGTGGTGGCCGTCACCGACGAGTTGGTGGCGCGCGTGCACCACGTCGTGGAGAACTCACCCCAGGGCGGGACCCACTGATGCGGGTCGCGATCGTGGGCGCAGGCGCCGTCGGGCGATCCATCGCCGGGGAACTTCTGGGCAACGGGCACACGGTGCTGCTCATCGAGAAGGACCCCCGCAAGGTCCGCACCAAGGCGGTACCAGGTGCCGAGTGGGTGCAGGCCGACGCCTGTGAGGTCACCTCGCTGGAGGAGGCGCAGCTGGCCACCTGCGACGTCGTCGTGGCCGCGACCGGCGACGACAAGGCCAATCTCGTCGTCTCCCTCCTGGCCAAGACCGAGTTCGCGGTCAACCGGGTGGTTGCCCGCGTGAAGGACCCGCGCAACGAGTGGCTCTACACCGAGTCGTGGGGCGTCGATGTCGCCGTGTCCACCCCGCGCGTCCTCGCGGCGCTGGTCGAAGAAGCGGTCACGGTCGGCGACGTCGTGCGCCTGATGAGCTTCCGCAAGGGCGCGGCGAACCTGGTGGAGATCACCCTCGCGGAGGACACCCCCTGGGTGGGCCGGCCGCTGCGCGACGTCCCGCTGCCCCGAGAGACGGTGCTGACCGCGATCCTCCGCGGCGCCCGCGTGATCACGCCCTCTCCCGACGAGCCCCTCGAGGCCGGTGACGAGCTGCTGTTCATCGCCCACGCCGAGGTCGAGGACGAGCTCAAGAGCGTGCTCGCGCCCGGCTTGTAAGAGGACCGCCCCTCCCCCACCCCTCGCCAGCTGGAACCGGCGCCTCGGACCGGCGCCTTAGGCGCCGGGGGCGGCGCGGCCCGGGCGGGGGCGGCGGTGGCGATGCAGGCGGGAGACGACCCACAGGGTCACCAGGATCCCGACCGCGGTCACCGGCAGACCGAGGGCCAGCGACACGGCGCCCAGCGCCGTGACATCGTGCTCCGACTGCCGGTACAGCAGCCACGCCACCAGCGACCGGACGGCGAACGTCGCGCCCCACAGCACCGTGAGCCAGGTGTAGGCCCGAAGCATCCGCGGGTCCTCCCGCCAGTGCCGCTCCGGCTCGGGATCGCCCTCCTGGACGTCGGGGTCCTCGCGCTTCAGGTCCTCGCGCACCAGGTCCTCGCGCACCGGATCGTTTCCCGCCGAGCGGGGGAACCGGTTGCGCAGACCCGGCAGCGAGTGGGTGGCCATGGCCCCCAGATGGCTCGGCGCCAGGAACTCGGCGATCACCCCCACGAGCGGCCGGCGCACCGCGATCGAGCCGAAGAAGACCACGGCGATCGCGGCGCTGCGCAGGATGCCGATGACGAAGTAGTCCCGGGCCTGCCCCGAGGCGGCGGCGATGGCGACGGCGATCCCCACGCCGAGCAGGCCACTGACCGCCTGCTGGACGCTCTCGTGCCGCACCATCCGGAACAGGAAGACGACGAGGGCCGCCGCGAGGGCGGCCCAGATCCCGGTCCGCAGACCCCAGAAGGCGTTGGCAAGGATGAAGCCGACCGTCGGCACGGTGGCGTCGAGCATGCCGCGCCACCCGCCGAGCTGCTCGAGCACGAGGTGGCGGTCGAAGGCCAGGACCGGCTGACCGTCCGGTTCGGGATCCGTCACCGGATCACTCGCTGCACTCACCGTGACCGCCGGGGCTCAGCCGGCGCCGAGCTCGTACCAGGGGTTGTAGAGGACGCGTTTGCCGTCGAACGCGGCGATCCGGCCCCGTGCGGTGACGGTGCGGCCAGGCTCGATGCCGGGGATCCGCCGTCGGCCCAGCCAGACCAGCGTCACCGAACCGGAGCCGTCGAAGAGCTCGGCCTCCAGCGTCGGCACCGTCTCCCGCGGGGTGTAGACGACGGACTTCAGCCGCCCGGTCACCGTGACCACGGCACCCTTGCGGCACGAGCTCACCGGCTCGCAGCCGGCACTGGCCGCACCCGCCCGCAGCTCCTGGGCGTCGATGCTGTGGTCGTCCGCGGTGAGACGCTGCAGCGTCCGCGACAGCCAGCCAGGAGTGTGGGTCTCGGTCACCGCTCAAGCGTACGGCGCACCGGGACGCCTGTGCGCCAGCCAGGCGCGGACCTCACTCCACGCGCCGGACGCCGGGTCGATCAGGGTCATGTGGTCGCCGGGCACCACGCGCACGTCGACCCGATCCCCCGCCGCGGCGGCCGCCCGGGCAAAGCGCTCGCTCTGCTCCACCGGGACGACGTCGTCGCCCGAGCCGTGGACGCAGAGCAGCGCAGCCCCGGTGGGGAGCAGCCGGACAGGGTCGGCGACGGCGTAGCGCTGCGGCCGCTCGGCCGGGCTGCCGCCGAGGAAGGCCCGGACCGCTCCGTTGCCCAGCCGCTGGGCGTGGGCGGCCTCCAGGTCGAGGACTCCGGCCT
>JAOPWJ010000041.1 GCA_025965715.1 Blastococcus sp.
CCTCACGGTCGCGGAGTGGAGCACCTACCTGCCCGACGACGAGTACCGGCCGACCTGCACCGACCTCCCCTGAGGCCGGATGACGGGAGGCGGTGACCCGGCGTCGTCCGGCCGTGCTCCTCGCCCCTGGCGGTGCCGGGCTGTTCCCGGCGGCGAGGGGAGCGCACGCCACCCCGGTCGTGGTGCTCGCCCTGGCCGGTCGTCTCCCGCACATCCGCACCGACGGGTGACCGGGGCATCGCGCCGGGGGGTGGTCGGAAGTGATCGAACCTAGACTTCCGACGTGCAGATTCCTTTCGAGTCCTCTGAGCGCAGCAGTCTCGGCGTCGAGTGGGAACTGCAGCTCATCGACCGGGAGACCCGCGAGCTCTCCGCCGGTGCGGTGGAGATTCTGGAGGAGATCCGCCCCGAGGGCGCCGAGGAGCACCCCAAGGCCAAGCACGAGCTGCTGCAGTCGACGATCGAGATCATCACCGGCATCTGCAGCACGGTCTCGGAGGCGAAGGCCGATCTCGCCGGCACCCTGGCCGAGGTCGCCGCCGCCGCCGACAAGCGCGGGCTGGGTCTCATGTGCGCCGGCACGCACCCGTTCACCGACTGGCAGACGCAGAAGATCTCCCCCAAGGAGCGCTACCTGGAGCTGGTCGAGCGGATGCAGTGGCTGGCGCGGCGGCTGCAGATCTTCGGAGTGCACGTGCACGTCGGTGTCCGGTCGCCGGAGAAGGCGATCCCCATCGTCAACGCCCTGTGCCAGTACGTGCCGCACTTCCTGGCGCTGTCGGCGTCCTCGCCGTTCTGGGTCGGCTGCGACACCGGTCTCGCTTCGGCCCGCACCAAGGTCTTCGAGAGCATGCCGACCGCCGGGTTGCCCTACCAGCTGTCCGGCTGGGAGGAGTTCGAGACCTACATGGAGACGCTGATCTCCACGAACTCCATCGAGAGCGTCCGTGAGGTCTGGTGGGACATCCGCCCGCACCCCGGCTTCGGAACGGTCGAGCTGCGCATCTGCGACGGCCTTCCGACGCTCGACGAGATCGGCGCGGTGGCGGCCCTGTCGCAGTGCCTGGTCGAGCAGTTCGACACCCAGCTCGATCGCGGTTACACCCTGCCGACCCCCGTCAGCTGGGTGCTCCGCGAGAACAAGTGGCGCGCGGCCCGCTACGGCCTGGACGCCGACATCGTGGTCGACGAGAAGGGCACGGTCCGGCCGGTGCGGCAGGCGATCGTCGACCTGCTCGAGGAGCTGGCGCCCACGGCCAAGCGGCTCGACTGCGAGGCCGAGCTCGCCGACGTCGAGCGCGTTCTGGCCGTGGGCGCCTCCTACCAGCGGCAGCGGGGCGTGGCGGCGGCCTCCGGCGGCGACCTCCGGCAGGTCGTGGACAGCCTGCTGGTCGAGATGCGCGACGGGCTCCCCTCGAGCGGGGCGGCCGATTCCCCTTCCGGGCCGGTGCCCGGGCCGGCGGACGGCGGAGGCGGGCACGTGGCATGACCCCCGTCGTCGAGAAGCTGGGTGCCGAGGTCGACGACTGGGTGGCCAGGAACAACGGCCAGCTGATCTCGACCCGCCGGCACCTGCACGCCCATCCCGAGCTGGCCTTCGCCGAGTTCGAGACCACCTCCTACCTCGAGCAGCGGCTTCGCGAGGTAGGGCTCAAGCCGCGGCGGCTACCCACCGGTACCGGGCTGGTGTGTGAGGTCGGTTCCGGTGAGCCGGTGGTGGTGCTGCGGGCCGACATCGACGCCCTTCCGCTGGCCGACCTCAAGGACGTCCCGTACGCCTCCACCCGCGAAGGCCTCTGCCACGCCTGCGGCCACGACGTCCACACGACCGTTCTCCTCGGGGTCGCGATGGCGCTGGCCTCGCTCGACGGGCTGCCCGGCCGCGTGCGCTGCATCTTCCAGCCGGCGGAGGAGACGTTGCCCGGGGGTGCCACCCAGGTAGTGGCCTCCGGCGTGCTGGACGGCGCGACGCGCGCCTTCGCGCTGCACTGCGATCCCTCGGTGGCGGCCGGGAAGATCGGCCTGCGCACCGGTCCGATCACGGCCGCCTGCGACCGCATCGACGTCACGCTCATCGGGCCGGGCGGGCACACCGCCCGGCCGCAGCTGACCGTCGACCTCGTCGACGCGCTCGGGCGGCTGATCACCGACGTGCCCGCGCTCCTGTCCCGGCAGGTCGACCCGCGCGCGGGAATGTCGTTGGTGTGGGGAGCGGTCAACGCCGGCATCGCCGCCAACGCCATTCCGCAGCGGGGTCAGCTGCGCGGCACCGTCCGCGTGCTCGACCGCGACGCGTGGAGGAACGCGGAGGAGCTGATGCGCTCGCTCGTCGCACGGGTGGCGGCGACCACCGGCGCCGAGGTCGACGTGGACTACGTCCGCGGGGTGCCGCCGGTGGTCAACGATCCCCGGGCGGTGGCACTGCTGCGTGCGGCAGCCCTGGAGACGGTGGGCAGCGACCACCTCGTGCTGTCACCGCAGAGCATGGGGGGTGAGGATTTCGGCTGGTTCGCCGACGTCATGCCCATCGCACTGGCCCGACTCGGCACCCACGGCGGCGGTGCCCCGCTCGACCTGCACCGCGGCACCTTCGACGTCGACGAGCGGGCGATCGCGATCGGTGTCCGGCTGCTGGCGCGCACCGCCATGCATGCGTTGGCCGCCGACGCCGAGCTTCCCTGTTCGCCGGGCCCGCCTCCACCCGCCCGCACACGGCGTCCGGCACCTGGAGACACTGCTGGCCGCGCATCCGACGAGGAGTCCCACCGACGATGAGTTCAACCGACCAGCGGACCGCGGCTGAGGGCCCCGCTGACGGCCCGGGTGTGGCCCACGCGGACGTACCGGCCGAGCACCACGTGCCCGACGCTTTGGCGCTGGCCGGGGACTTCCCCCCGGTCACCCGGGAGGAGTGGCGCGATCTCGTCGCCGGCGTGCTGCGCAAGGCCGGCCGCGAGGAGCTGCCCGACCCGGTCGAGGAGGCCCTGACCGCCACCGTGGCGACCGGGGTCCGCGTGGCGCCGCTCTACACGGCCGAGGACGCCGCCGACCTGCCGGCCGCGGTAGGTGTGCCGGGCCTGGCCCCCTTCGTCCGCGGCTCGCGCGCCGGCACGGCGCCCGACCTGGGCGGGGCCGGCGGCTGGGATGTCCGCCAGCGGCACGCCGATCCCGACGTCACCGCGACGAAGGAGGCGATCGGCGCGGACCTGGAGAACGGGGTCACCTCGCTCTGGCTGGTGCTGGGCGAGGGCGGCATCCCGGTCGACTCGCTCGGCGGCGTGCTGTCCGACGTCCTCCTGGACCTCGCCCCGGTGACGGTGCAGGGCGGTCTTCCGGCCGCCGAGGCCTTCCTGGCCCTGGCCCGAGGAATCGACCTGGCGCCCGGTGGGTCGCTCGGTCTCGACCCGCTCGGTCTGCACGCCACGACCGGGCAGCCGCAGGACCTCTCCGGGCTGGCGGACGTGGCGCGGCGGGCCGCCGCACACGAGGGCCTCCGCACCGTCGTCGTCGACGGCACGGTCTTCGCTGACGCAGGGGCCTCGGCGGTGGAGGAGCTCGGCTGCTCGCTGGCCGCCGGCACCGCCTACCTGAGAGCGCTCACCGACGGCGGGCTGACGGTCGACGAGGCAGTCGCCCAGCTGGAGTTCCGGTACAGCGCGAGCGCCGACCAGTTCACGACGATCGCCGCCCTGCGCGCCGCCCGCCGGCTGTGGGACCGGGTCGGCGAGCTCAGCGGCGCCTCCCCGGCCCTCCGGGGCCAGCGTCAGCACGTCGTCACCTCCTCGGTCATGACGACCAAGCACGACCCGTGGGTGAACCTGCTGCGCACGACGGTGGCCTGCTTCGCCGCCGGAGTGGGCGGCGCCGACGTCGTCACCGTGCAGCCGTTCGACGCCGCGCTCGGCCTGCCGGACTCGTTCTCCCGACGGATCGCCCGCAACACCCAGAGCCTGCTCGTCGAGGAGGGCCACCTGGGCCGCGTCCTGGATCCGGCCGGCGGTTCCTGGTACGTCGAGTCGCTGACCGAGTCGCTGGCCCAGGCCGCCTGGAAGTGGTTCACCGAGATCGAGCGGGCCGGGGGACTGGCGGCTGCCCTCGACTCCGGGCTGGTGGCAGAGCGGATAGCCGCCGCGTGGGACGCCCGCGCGGAGCGGCTGGCGCACCGGACCGATGCGCTCACCGGCGTCAGCGAGTTCCCCAATCTCGCCGAGAAGCTGCCCGACCGCCGGCCGGCCGCGGCGGTGCTGCCCTCGGGCGGCCTGCCCCGGGTGCGTGCCGCCCAGGAGTTCGAGGAGCTGCGCGACCGGGCGGCGGCTGCACAGACGCCGCCGCGCGTCTACCTGGCCACGATCGGGCCGGTGGCCCGGCACACCGCACGCGCGAGCTTCGCCGGCAACCTGTTCCAGGCCGGCGGCCTGGAGACGCCGTCCGGGGACGGCGCCGGCGGCCTGGCCGACGCGGGGACGACGGTCGCCTGCATCTGCGGCACCGACAAGGACTACGCGTCGTCGGCCGCGGAGCTGGCGGCCGCTCTCCGCGCGGCTGGTGCGACGCAGGTCTGGCTGGCCGGCAAGGCGGAGCTCGCCATCGACGGTGTGGACGGCTACGTGTACGCCGGATGCGACGCGCTCGACGTCCTGCGCACCGTGCACGAGCAGCTGGGAGTGCAGGCATGAGTGCGATCCCCGACTTCGGACCCGTCGAGCTTGGCCGCCCGGCCGCGCGCGCGGGCGCCGACGAGTGGGCCAAGGCGTTCGAGGAGGCCACCGGGCGCACCGTCGCCGACGCCACCTGGGAGACACCGGAGGGCATCGCCGTCCCGCCGCTGTTCACCCCGGCGGACCTCGAGGGGCTGGACTTCCTCCACACGCTGCCCGGTCTGCCGCCGTTCCTGCGCGGGCCCTACCCGACGATGTACACCACTCAGCCCTGGACGGTGCGGCAGTACGCGGGCTTCTCCACCGCCACGGAGTCGAACGCGTTCTACCGGCGCAACCTGGCCGCCGGGCAGAAGGGCCTGTCGGTCGCCTTCGACCTGCCGACGCACCGTGGCTACGACTCCGACCACCCGCGGGTGCCCGGCGACGTCGGCATGGCGGGCGTGGCGATCGACTCGATCCTGGACATGCGGCAGCTCTTCGACGGCATCCCGCTGGACAGGATGAGCGTCTCGATGACGATGAACGGCGCCGTCCTGCCGGTGCTGGCGCTCTTCATCGTCGCGGCCGAGGAGCAGGGGGTCAGCCCCGATCAGCTGACCGGGACCATCCAGAACGACATCCTCAAAGAGTTCATGGTGCGCAACACCTACATCTATCCGCCCAAGCCCTCGATGCAGATCATCAGCGACATCTTCGCGTTCACCTCGC
>JAOPWJ010000078.1 GCA_025965715.1 Blastococcus sp.
CGCTCGTGCTCCGCGGGGGAGACGAGGTGGAGACGGGATTTGAACCCGTGTAGACGGCTTTGCAGGCCGTTGCCTCGCCTCTCGGCCACTCCACCGCACACGGGCGCCGGTCTCGCGACCAGCGCCCGAGGTTCCGAGCGGATGACGGGATTCGAACCCGCGACCCTCACCTTGGCAAGGTGATGCTCTACCACTGAGCCACATCCGCGTTGCGTCCAGAACTCTAACCGACGGCCAGGAGGGCTCCACGCAGGGGGTCCCTCCGGAAGGCCTCCGCCGGGGAAACCCGCAGGTCAGCGGCCCGGCTGATCCGTTCCGCCGTTGGACAGCAGGACGTGCAGCTCGTCGTCGATGTCCAGCAGGTCGCTTTCCGACCCCGACGGCACGAGCGCCTCGGTCTGGCGGAGGAAGGCGGCCACCGTGGCGCGCGACAGTTCGAACAGTGCCTCGCCCGACGGTGCCCGCAGGTGCAGGAACAGCACGTCGGTGGCCGCGTGTGCCGGCCAGATGCGCACATCGCCCTCGCCCGAGGGCCGGTCCAGACCGCTCTGCAACAGCTCGCGGCTGACCAGCCAGGCGATGCCGCCGTCGTCCGGGTCGACCTGGCCGCTCTCATCGCCCACATCGCCGAAGGCGATCCGGACGGCGAACGGGTCGGCGGTCTCGTAGCAGAGCAGCGCCGGCACTTCGGTCCACGTCTGTGGCCCGACCAGCTGCAGGGTGATGGGAGAGGTGTACCCGGGGGTCCATCGACTCGGCATGTCAGGTCAACGACCCATCCGGCACGAGGTGACGTCGGAATCCGCTGTTCGCCACATTTGTCCCATTCGCCCCATCCTTCACATCCGGCGGCCGTCCAGGAGAACCAGACGGCGCCTCGACCTGCACGCCGACCTAGTACCCACATTCGCATGCCGGCAGACCGTAGGCTCCGAACTGATCGAACCCGATCGGGTCCAAGGGACCGGCGGGGACCGTTTGCGACTGAGCAGGTGACCAGGTGACCGGACAGGAGGCCGTGACGGCACCGGATCGTCATCCGCGCCGCGAGTCTCACGACGAGCGCCGCGACCGCTACGACTCCGACGACATGCGCAGCCTGCGTGAACGGGTGGCAGGCACCCAGTGGCGGCGGCGCATCGCCGCGCACCGCTCCCTCAACCATGCCTACCGGGTGGGCGCGGGAATCGTCGGTGGGTTGATCGCCGCCCTCGGCGTCGTGGCGATCCCGTTGCCGGGCCCGGGGTGGCTGATCGTGATCGCCGGGCTGTTCGTGCTGGCGACGGAGTTCCTCTGGGCCGAGCGGTTGCTCGAGTTCACCAAGCGGCATGTCCAGCGCTGGACCGACTGGGTGACCAGTCGCCCGCTGTGGGTCCGGATGCTCCTCGCGCTGGCGACGGCGGCCTTCGTCTACGGCGTGCTCGTGGTGACGCTGCACGTCACGGGAACTCCCGCCTGGATGCCGGGGTGGGTGGCGCTGTGGCGCTGACCGTCTGGCACAATCGGACGCACTCCGGGCGATTGGCGCAGTGGTAGCGCGCTTCGTTCACACCGAAGAGGTCACTGGTTCGAACCCAGTATCGCCCACCGGAGAAGGGTCGGGTCCCCGTGCGGGGAATCGGCCCTTCGTCACAGACGGGTCCGTTCCCCGGCGACGGGCCAGGGGAACGCGCACCATGGGAGCGTGGCCGCCCAACCTGACCGCGCGACGCGCCTGCGAGCAGTCCTGAAGCGCGACGGCGACACCTGCATCTGGTGCGGTCGCCCGTTCACCGGCCTCGTACCGCCCACCACCGAGCACGTCGTCCCGCGGCTGAAGGGCGGGCCCTCGTGGCTGGAGAACGAGGTGGCCGCCTGCCGCCGGTGCAACTCCGAGCGCGGCCATCGCAGTCCCGTCGAGTGGCTCGAGGAGTGCCTGCGGCGCGGCTGGGAGCCCGACGAGGAGCGGCTGGCTGGTGCGCTGATCAGCCTGGCGCGGGCTATCGCGCGGCAGGGGGGCCAGCGCCGTGCCCGCCCCTACCTCGACGCCCAGCTGCGCCGGCTGCGCGGGCCAGGACGTAGTTTCGCCGCGTGACGAACGCCGGACGACGGGTGGGTCGCGTCGACCAGCTCTGGATCTATCCGGTGAAGTCGCTGGCCGGCACGCCGGTCGATGCCGCGGAGATCGATGCCGACGGGCTGCGCGGGGACCGCGCCTGGGCGGTGGTCGGGGATGACGGCGCGGTTCTCCGGGCCAAGGACGAACCGGGCATGGCCGCGGTGCCGGGTACCGGCGATCCAGCGGTGGACGCCGCCGCACTGGCCACTGCGCTCGGACGGACGGTCCGCCTCCAACCCGGCGGCTCCCAGCCCGCCTCGGCCCCTGTCCACCTGGTCTCGAGGCAGGCGATCGACCGTGCCGCGGCGGGTGATGTGCCGGAGGGCTGCTCGGCCGACGACCCGCGGGCCAACCTGCTGCTGCATCTCGACGACGACGACGACGAGCGCACCTGGGTCGGGCGGCAGCTCCGGATCGGCACCGCAGTCCTGGAGGTGACGCGCACGCCCAAACACTGCCTGGGCGTCTACGCCGTGGTGCGGCACGCCGGTTCGGTCGCCGTCGGTGACGCCGTCCTGCTCTAACCTGCCGCCGTGCGCTGCAGGGTGGCCGCGGGGTTGGCGATGCTGCTGCTCGCCGGCTGCAGCGGGCCGGTCGTGGGGGCGCCGGACGATCCCCAGGAGCTTCCGGGCCGGCAGGCCACCGCTGCGGCCGAGCCGGAGAGCTTCACGCTCGTCGCCACCGGCGACGTACTGATCCACCAGGGCCGGTCCCTCACCGAGGGCGCACTGCACAGCGACGGCAGCTACGACTTCTCCGGCGTCCTGGCCCCGATCGCCCCCATGGTCAGCGCCGCCGATCTGGCCATCTGCCACCTCGAGACACCGGTCGCACCGCCCGGCGGTCCGTACCGCGGATATCCACGTTTTGCCGTTCAGCCGGAGATCGTCGATGCCCTCGCCGACGCCGGGTACGACCTGTGCTCCACCGCCTCCAACCACTCCCTGGACGCTGGGACGGACGGTCTGATCCGCACCCTGGACGCGCTCGACGCCGCCGGCGTCGAGCACACCGGCACGTACCGCACCCGGGCGGAGAGCGAGCGGCCGCGCATCGTCGACGTCGGCGGGGTGCGGGTCGGGCACGTCGCCGGCACCTTCAGCCTCAACGGAGTTCCACTGCCAGCCGGGCGGGAGTGGTCGGTGGACGTCGATCCCGTGCCCGACGTCGACCGGATGCTGGCCGCGGCCGCCCGCGCGCGAGCGGCCGGCGCCCAGGTCGTGGTGGCCAGCCTGCACTGCTGCGTGGAGTACCGGAACGACCCGACCGACGAGCAGGTCGCGGCGGTGCACGCCCTGCTCGCCTCGCCCGACATCGACCTCGTCCTGGGTCATCACGCGCACGTGGTTCAGCCGTTCGAGCAGGTCGGTGGCGAGTGGGTCGCCTACGGGCTCGGCAACTCGATCGCCCAGCACTCCACCCGCGGCTATCCGACGGAGGACTCGGTGATGGCCCGGTTCACCTTCACCCGCGGCGCGGACGGCCGGTTCACCGTCACCCGCGCCGAGGCCGTGCCGCTGCGGATCGACCTCGGCGTCGGTGGGGTCGCGGTAGTGCCCGCCGACCCCGCCACCGTGGACCGCGTGACCGAGGTGCTGGGCCGCCGGGGAGCGGTGTCGGCCGGACTGCAGGTCCTCCGGCGCTGAGTCGCGCTCGAGGCCTCGGTCGGCGACGAGAGGTCCGCCCCGCGGCCAGTCCGCCACGAGGTCAGTACGCCACGGGGTCCGCGACCGATGGGGCGGGCGCCGTGCGCACCGCTTCGTCGTTCCTCCGGCGGGCACCGTGACGTCGTCCCGGGCATCGTCCGGCTTCCCCCCGACCGCGAACCGGGGTCGGGGCGTCGGCGGCAGTCGGCTCACCTGGCAGGGCGCGGTAGGGGACCTTCGTTCGAGACGGTTGACCAGTACGTGGAGCGCGAGTCGTACGAGGCGCGAGGTTCCGCCACGGCGTCGGCCCCGAGCTGCAGGAGCCGGGCACGAGAGCCAGCCGGCAATCTCCGGAAGCGGGGCGCTGGCGCCGACCGGCTCGCCGAGATCGGTGATGATGCGGTGTGGCAGACGGTGGAGGGTCACGTTCGGCGCAGCCGGCTGAGCTCTCGGGAACGGTCCCAGGACGCCGGTCCCGGCCCGACCCTTTCGCCTCCGAGCGATATTCCAGGCGGGTACGGGAGCGCGCACTAGGCTCGGGGGGCCGTTCCATCGACCCCTCTGGGAGCTCCTCGTGTCCACCCCGCCCTCGCCAACCGCCGTCGCGCCCGTCAGGGTGCCGGCCCGGACGACGGCAATGCAGGCCCTCAAGGACGCCGGTATCCCGCTCAAGGGTCCCGACGGCGCCGTCGTCGTCCGCGACGTCGCATCGGGCGACCTGAAGGACCTGACCTGGGCCCCCGACGCCGACGCGGAGGTGGAGCCCGTGGCGGCCGCCAGTGCCGACGGCCGCGCGGTGATCCGACACTCGACCGCACACGTGCTGGCCCAGGCCGTGCAGGCCCTCTTCCCCGGCACGAAGCTCGGCATCGGGCCGCCGATCGAGAACGGCTTCTATTACGACTTCGACCCCGAACGGCCCTTCACCCCCGAGGACCTCGCCGCCCTCGAGAAGAAGATGCAGGAGATCGTCCGCGCGGGGCAGAACTTCGCCCGGCGCGAGATCAGCGACGCCGACGCCGAGGACGAGCTGGCGCACGAGCCGTACAAGCTCGAGCTGATCGGCCTCAAGGGCGGCGCGGGCGAGGCGGCCGAGGGCGCGGACGTCGAGGTCGGCGGCGCGCAGCTGACCATGTACGACAACCTCGATCCTCGCTCGGGGGAGCGCGTCTGGACCGACCTGTGCCGCGGCCCGCACCTGCCGCGCACCAACAACATCCCGGCGTTCTCACTCACGCGGTCGGCCGCCGCCTACTGGCGGGGCAGCGAGAAGAACCCGCAACTGCAGCGGGTCTACGGCACCGCGTGGGAGAGCAAGGACGCCCACAAGGCCTACCTCGAGCAGTTGGCGGAGGCCGAACGGCGCGACCACCGGCGGCTGGGCGCCGAGCTGGACCTGTTCAGCTTCCCCGACGAGATCGGCTCCGGCCTGCCCGTCTTCCACCCCAAGGGCGGTGTGATCAAGCGCGAGATGGAGGACTACGTCCGCGCCCGGCACATCGAGGAGGGCTTCGACTACGTCGGCAGCCCGCATATCGCCAAGGGCGGCCTGTTCGAGACCTCGGGTCACCTGCCGTACTACGAGGACACCATGTTCCCGGCCATGGACCTGGAGAACTCGAAGTACTACCTCAAGGCCATGAACTGCCCGATGCACAACCTGATCTTCCAATCGCGCGGGCGGTCCTACCGTGAGCTGCCGCTGCGGTTCTTCGAGTTCGGCTCGGTGTACCGGTACGAGAAGTCCGGCGTCGTGCACGGCCTCACCCGCGTGCGCGGCCTGACCCAGGACGACTCTCACAGCTACGTCACCCCCGAGCTGGCGCCGGGGGAGGTCCGCCACCTGCTGGCCTTCGTGCTCGGGCTGCTGCGCGACTTCGGGCTGGACGACTACTACCTGGAGCTGTCGACCCGCGGCGACTCGGACAAGTTCATCGGCTCCGACGAGGAGTGGGCCAACGCCACCGCGGTGCTCGAGGAGGCGGCGAAGGAGACCGGACTGGAGCTCGTCCCCGACCCGGGTGGTGCGGCGTTCTACGG
>JAOPWJ010000133.1 GCA_025965715.1 Blastococcus sp.
TCGCTGCGGCTGGCGGCCAGCTGCTCCAGGGAGCCGGCGGCGTCGTCCCTGGTGACGGCGTGAGCCGCGCCGTCGGAGATCCCGAGCTGCTCGGCGATGCTGACCGACTCCAGTCGGGCCTCGGCCCGCGCCGGGGGCTCACCGGCGGTCAGCACGTTGACCAGGAGTGCCCCCGCGGCCGCCACGCCGAGGTACAGGGCGGGGCGTCGCATGCGCGTGGGCGGGAGGCGGCGGGCGGTACCGGTCAGCCGACCGTCGGCGGGAGCGGTGTTCCGCGACGGGCTGTCCTGGGGGTCGGGGGCGGTTGCGTCGAGCGTGGTGCGGTCGGTCATGAGGAGCCTGCTCCGGGGGTACAGGGCGCGGCGGACCGACCGGCCCCGAGGGGCCGGCGGGCGGCTGCGGATGGTGTGGGTGGCAGCGGCTGGGCGCGGGGGCCCGACTCAGCTCAGGGCGCGCCCGAGCGAGACGGTCCGACGACCAGGCGCGGTCGGTGCTGGTGCACGACGAGGACGTGGGCGCGCCATGCGGCGGCTCTCCGTTTCTTCCGTAGCCGCCTACCGAGTTAGCTGACGGATTCGGGCGGGAAGTAGCCCTACCAGCCCGGAGCTCTTGCTCACGGGCCGGATTCACCCCAGTACTGCGGTGGGTCCCCGGCTCGCCGTCCTCGAGGAGGACAGCAACTCGGCGGCGCCCGGCGCGGACTCCCCGGTCGGGGAATGGACGACCTGCCGGACGTGGCCAAGGTAGCTGCCGTTACCGAGTCGTGACAATCCCTGAACGGCGATCGACGGCGTGATGCATCTCGCCGTTCCTCAGGGAAGACGCCAGACCGTGGTCCGGCGCACCAGCGGACCCTCCGTGTCGGGGACATCGAACTCGGCGACGGCCACGAGCCGCTCGCTAGGCAGGTAGGCCCGTCCCGGATCGCCGATCAGCACCTCGGCGCCACGGGCGCGGGCGGCGTCCAGGAAAGGCAGGACCCGCTCGGTCATCGCCCGGTCGTAACAGACGTCCCCAGCCAGGACGACGCCGACGTCCGGAGGATCGCCGCCGAGGACGTCGCCCACGGCGATCACTTGCGGCGTGCTGTTCGCCTCGGCGTTCAGGCCGATGGCGGTGAGCCCGAAGGGATCGATCTCGCTGGCCATGACGTGCTCGGCCCCCGCGAGGGCGGCGGCCACGGCGACGAGCCCGCTGCCCGAGCCGAGGTCCAGCACCGAGCGGTCGGCCACGACGCCGGGATGGTCGAGGACGTACCGCGCCAGCGCCTGACCCCCCGGCCAGGCGGCGGCCCAGAACGGCGGCTCGGCCATGGAGCCACCCTGCTCCTCCATGGCTTCCCACAGCCCCACGACGTCGGCCGCGACGAGAATCGTGACCTCGGGGACCAGGACCGGCTGGACCGGCCGGGTGTGCGCGCGGACGAACTCCGGCGGAACGGCGCGGCGGGGAGGCACCCGACCAGTCTCCGGCCCCGTGGCGGAGTGGATCCGTGCGGGTTACCGACACGAATCCACTCCGCTCAGGACTTCGGGGCGGCCGAGCGGGCGATCAGGGTCCAGTACGTGCCCGGCATCAACCGCACCAGGACGTCGGGCACCTTCGCGCTCCAGCCGATCAGCAGCCGGGGACGGCGCTTCTCGATGGCGTCCATGATCCGGCCGGCCGCCGTCGCCGGATCCATGGTCAGCAGCTTCGCGAACTGCTTGCGGCCCTGCTCGTACTCCTCGATCGAGACGCCGGACCCGGTGCGCGCCGACTCCGCGATCCGGGTCTTGATGCCCCCGGGGTGCACCACAGTGACCCCGACCCCGTTCTCGGCGAGTTCGTGCCGGACCGCCTCGGAGAAGCCGCGGACGGCGAACTTGCTCGCCGAGTACGCCGCCTGTCCGGCGGGCGCGATGATGCCGAAGACGCTGGACACGTTGACCAGATGCGCTCCCGGATGCGCCTTCAGGGCCGGGAGCATCGCGTGGGTCAGCCGGACGACGGAGCGGAAGTTGACCGTCATGACCCAGTCGAACTCCTCCAGGGTCACCTGGTCGAGGCGTCCGCCCAGGGCCACGCCGGCGTTGTTCACCAGCAGCGTCGTCTCGGGGTGCTCGGTGGCCAGCGTGGCGGCCAACCATCCGGTGGCCTCGTCGTCGGAGAGGTCGACCACGTACGTGTCGACCCGCAGGCCGGGCTGGGCCGACCGAATGCCGTCGGCGACCTCGGCCAGCCGGTCGGCGTCCCGGTCGACGAGCACCAGGTTGCTCCCCCGGGCGGCGAGCTGGACGGCCAGGGCGGCGCCGATCCCGCTCGCCGCCCCGGTGACCACGGCGGCGCCGCCGGCGAAGGCATAGGGGCGCATCAGGCGGCCGACCGCTCGATGCCGGCGCCGGTCAGGGCGCGCTGGAAGGTCATGCCCTCGTCGTCGAGCGGGCCCCTGCGCATCAGGGCGACGTCCCGCAGATAGTTCTGGTGCAGCTTCCAGGGCTTGCGGGACCCCTGCTTGGGCAGGTTCGCCAGGCTGCGCTGCACGTACCCGGAAGCGAGGTCGAGGAAGGGCTCCTCACCGCCCTCCGGCGGCGCCACCGGCGTGGCCGATACGTACCCCTGCGCGTCGAGGTGGTTGATCAGCCGGCAGACGTAGCGGTTCACCAGGTCCGCCTTCAGTGTCCAGGAGGCGTTGGTGTAGCCGATCACGAGGGTGAAGTTCGGAATGCCGGACAGCATCATTCCCTTGTAGGACACCGTCTCCGAGACGTCGACCGGCTTTCCGTCGACGGACAGGGACATCCCGCCCATCGGCAGCAGGTTCAGTCCGGTGGCCGTGACGACGACCTCGGCGTCGAGGTGCCGGCCCGACTCCAGCGCGATGCCCTTCTCCGTGAACGTGGCGATGCGGTCGGTCGCGATCGAGGCCTTGCCTGCGCGCAGCGTGCGGAAGAGGTCGCCGTCGGGCACCAGGCACAGCCGCTGGTCCCAGGGGTCGTAGGGCGGGTTGAAGTGGACGTCGACATCGATGTTCGGCAGCTGCTTCTGGGTGAGCCGGCGGATGACCTTGCGCGCGGCCGTCGGCCACCTCCGGCTGAACTGGTAGAAGGCCGTGGAGACCAGCACGTTCTTCCAGCGCACGATCGGATAGGCGATCGTCGCCGGGAGCCTGCTGCGCAGCGCTTGCGCGAGGGGGTCGCGGCCGGGCAGCGACAGGACGTAGCTCGGGGTCCGCTGCAGCATCGTGACGTGCTCGGCGTCGGCGGCCAGGTTGGGTACCAGGGTCACGGCGGTGGCGCCGCTGCCGATGACGACGACCCGCTTGCCGCTGACGTCCAGATCCTCCGGCCAGTGCTGGGGGTGCACGAACTGACCGGAGAAGCGTTCCTCGCCCTGGAAGCGGGGCCGGAAACCCTCGTCATAGCGGTAGTAGCCGGAGCACACCGACAGCCACGAGCAGGTCAGCTGCACCGTCTCCCCCGTGTCGGTTCGGCGGGCGGTCACCGTCCACCGGACGTCCTCCGACGACCACGCGGCGGAGAGCACCTGGTGGTGGAAGCGGATCTTGTCCTGCACGCCGTACTCGCGTGCCGTGTCCTCGATGTAGCGCCGGATCGACGCCCCGTCGGCGATGGACGTCGAATCCTTCCACGGCCGGAATGCGTAGCCGAGGGTGAACATGTCGGAGTCCGAACGGATGCCGGGATACCGGAACAGGTCCCAGGTGCCTCCGATGGCGCCCCGGGACTCGAGGACCGCGTAGGTCTTGCCCGGGCACTCCCCCTGCAGGTGACAGGCGGCGCCGATACCGGAGAGGCCGGCGCCGACGATGAGGACGTCCAGGTGATCAGGGACGCCGTGGTCCAGAGCGACCTGCTCGGGGGCGCCGTCGTCCAGAGCGGCGGGATCGGTCGGGGCGGGCTCGGTGGGCATCTGCACTCCAGGACTCGGCCCGGGAGGGCCGGCGGCGGTCGGCACGGTCGCGAACTCTGCTCCGCTTCACGTTATCGACACTCCGTCGACTCCGCCAACGCACTGTCGAGGAGCGTGCGGGTAGCAGTATTCTGGGCCCGTGCTGGTGCCCATCAACGACCGCCCGAACGCCGTGCGCGGTCGTCGGCCGGCGCGACCATCGGGCGACGACCGCGAGCTGGCCATCCTGGCCACCGCTGAGCGGCTGCTGACGGAGAAGACCCTGGCTGCGGTCTCGGTGGACGACCTCGCCCGCGGCGCCGGCATCTCCCGGCCCACCTTCTACTTCTACTTCCCGTCCAAGGACGCCGTTCTGCTGACGCTGCTGGACCGGGTGGTGGCCGAGGCCGACACAGCCATGCACCAGGTCTTCAGCGCCGGGGCGACGGGCCCGCGTGAGGGTTGGCGGCGGGCGATCACGGCGTACTACGAGACGTTCCGCCGGCACCGGGGACTCACCCTCGCCTGGGCCGAGGCCCGCTTCACCAACGCCGAGATCCGCGGGCTCTGGGCGCAGGTCTTCGACGGCTGGGTGCAGCAGTGCGCGGTGGCGATCGACGCCGAACGCGCGAGGGGCGCGGCCGTGGCCGGTGCGCCGGCCCGCGACCTCGCCGTGGCGCTCAACTCGATGAACGAGCGCGTGCTCTACGCGACCTTCAGCGGCGACGGCCCGGCCGTCGCCGAGGCCGGCGTCGTCGACGTGCTGCTCGAGGTGTGGCTCAACACCATCTACGGGCGGACGACCGACCTGGATTGAGCGGGCCTATCCCGCGACCGTCGTGTCCAGGGTGGCGATCGAGCTGCCCTCCAGGCTGCCCAGCCATAGCCGCCCGTCGCGCTCGCGCACCGCGGTGAGGAACCAGAAGCCGCCGATCTCGCCGCTGAACTCGTGCACCACCTGCCCGTCGTCGTCCACGGCTACCACGCTGACGGTGCGGTCGCCCTTGGGCTGCAGGCGCGGCGGCACCTTGGTCACGAGCGTCCGCACCGGGCCGGGCAGCGCTTGCACCTTGGCCAGCTGCGGCGCCTTGGGGCTGGCCACCGCGACCCAGATCAGCCCGTCGGAGCCCAGCGCGATGTTGTCCGGGTAGCCGGTCAGCGGGTCGACGAAGATCTCACTGGTGCCGGCGCGTTCCCCGCGCAACCACACCCGGTGCAACCGACAGGCGCCGGTCTCGGCGACGGCCACGTAGCTCTGGTCATGCGCCAGGGCCACCCCGTTCGCGAACTCCAGCCCGCCGAGCAGCTCGGTCACCGTTCCCTCCGGTGCCCGCCGGAACAGCCGGCCGCTGCGCGTCCGCTGGACGATGTCGGCGCGCCACTGGGGCACCCGGTAGCGCTGCGAGGAGTCGGTGAAGTAGATGGAGCCGTCGTCGGCGACCGCGGCGTTGTTGACCGCCTGCAGCGGCCGGCCGTCGACCTGGTCGGTGAGCGTTCGCACCCGCTGGGTCTGGAGCGACACGGCCAGCAGTCCGGCCTGCGATGCACAGACCAGCAACTCGCCGTCCCCGAGGAACTCCAGTCCCAGCGGGCGCCCCGGCACGCGGGCCACCGTCTCGACCGGAGCACCCGGACCCGCCACCCGGACGATCCGGCCGTCGTTCAGGCCGGCGTACACGCGCCCCTGCTCATCGATGAGCACGTCCTCCGGACCCGGTCCGCCGAGCGGCACCAGGGTCACACCCTCGAAGCTCCGCACTGACATCCCCCTAACGGGCGCCGTCGGCGCCGCCTCGTTACCTGGTCCCCGCACTGACCCCCGTCGGCGTCACTCGGCCTCGGCGGCGAGGGTCTCGCTCACCGCCTTGCGGGTGCTGTAGCCGGGCCGGACCACCGTCACCGGGCACGGTGCGTGGTGCACCACCTGGTCGCTCACCGAGCCCAGGAGGAGGCCCTTGAAACCGCCGCGCCCCCGGGCGCCCATGACGAGCAGGTCGGCACCGGCGGCCGCGGCGATCATGGCCTGGGCCGGAGAGGTGTGCACGACGTGGCAGGTCACCCGCACCGTCGGGTCCAACCCGGCTGCGGACACGTGAGCGGAGAGCTCGTCCCGGACGGCCTTCTCGTACTCCCGCAGTGGCGGTACGTAGCCCGGCACCCAGCTGGTCGGCCGGGGAGCGCTCATCATCGACCAGGCTCGGAGGACGTGCAGGTCCATGTCGGCCCGGCCGGCGAGCCGGGCGGCCCAGCCAAGGGCCTCCTGAGCGCACTTGGAACCGTCGTGCCCCACCAGGATCCCGCCCTCCAGGTGCACGACCTCGGTCACGTCCACGACCGCTACCCCCTCCTGCCGGCCTCGGCCGCACGGCCGCTGCGGGAAGAGTGCCATCCGCAGGGCTCCATCGGGCCCACGGACGTCGCGCGGTCACGACGCCGACGTCGCCAGGGGTCCCCGGCGCTCGGCCAGCACCGAGACCTCGGCCGGAACGACCGCCGCCGCCGCCTCAAGAGCCTCACCGATGCGCGCGGTCAGCCGGCGCAGCGACTCCCGGGCCTCGTCCCGCTGCCGCCGGAGGTCGTCGACCTCCGCCTGCACCACGGCCAGCTGGGCAGCGGCCTCGCCGGCCAGGCGCTGTCGCTGCGTCGCGGCCTCGCCGGCCAGCCGTTCCCGCTCGGCTGCGGCCTTCCGCAGGACCTCCGCCGCCTTTGCGCGAGCCCGGGCCAGGATCCCTGACGCCTCCGACCGGTTCCGGCGGACCTCCTCACCGGCCACCACGACTGCCTCCCGCATCGCTGTGACCTTCTGCAGCCGCGCCTCCGCCTCCGTTCGCGCCTCCGCGACGATTCGCTCGGCCTCGTCGACCCCCGCCGCCGTGATCTCCGCCGCCTCCTCCGCGGCCAGCCGGAGCAGCTCGCCCAGCCGCTCGGTCACCGGGGTGAGTTCGGGGCTGCGACGCGCCCGGGGTGCCCGGCGCAGGTGCTCCAGCTCCACCGCGCACTGGCCGTAGCGGTTGAGGAGGTGGGTGTTCTGCCGACGTGCCGCGGCCAGCTCCGTCTCGACCCAGGTCGTGTAGTTGTCCACCTGCAGACGGTCGTAGCCCCGCCACCGGGTGCGGAAGAAGGGGCGGTGGTCGAGCAGGTCCTCCAGGTCACCGGAGACGTTGGTCCGCCGGAGCGGGGCCAGGAACTCGCCGGTCAGGTACTCCCCGGGGACGGACTCCCGGACGACGGCTTCCTCCGCATTCCCGGCGTCGACAGCTTGAGCCTCGGCACGCACACCCATCCGGATCCCCCTGGGAAGTGGTAGCGCGGCGGACATTGCCAGAACCGGCCCGCCGCCAGATCACGATTGAGTACGACTCCGGGTCGCATCGGCGTAGTTCAGCGCGCCGTACAGGGGTCGCTACGGCACGTGCAGAGAGCCCGGGCTCCCTCCGGTCGGGGCGCGCCTCCCGCTGCCGGGCATAGCCGGAGGCAGCGCAGCGTTGCGACAGAGGATAGTTGTGCTCTCAACTAACTGAGGAGAACGAGATGCAGTTCGGGATCTTCACGGTCAGCGATGTCACGCCTGACCCCACGACCGGCCGCACGCCCACCGAGGCGGAGCGGGTCAAGGCGATGGTGACGATCGCAGTCAAGGCCGAGGAGGTCGGCCTGGACGTCTTCGCCACCGGCGAGCACCACAACCCGCCGTTCGTCATGTCCTCCCCCACGACGTACCTCGGGTACGTGGCTGCCAAGACCCAGAAGCTGCTGCTGTCGACGTCCACGACCCTGATCACCACCAACGATCCCGTGAAGATCGCCGAGGACTACGCGATGCTCCAGCACCTGGCCGACGGCCGGGTCGACCTGATGATGGGCCGCGGCAACACCGGCCCGGTCTATCCCTGGTTCGGGCGGGACATCCGCAACGGCATCCCGCTGGCCGTCGAGAACTACGCACTGCTGCGCCGCCTCTGGACCGAGGACGTCGTCGATTGGCAGGGTCAGTTCCGCACGCCCCTGCAGGGCTTCACCTCCGTGCCCCGCCCGCTGGACGGCGTCCCACCGTTCGTGTGGCACGGCTCGATCCGCAGCCCGCAGATCGCCGAGCAGGCCGCCTACTACGGCGACGGCTTCTTCTCCAACCACATCTTCTGGCCCAAGGAGCACACCCAGCGGATGGTCGGGCTCTACCGCCGCCGCTACGAGCACTACGGGCACGGCTCCGCCGACCAGGCGATCGTCGGCCTCGGTGGGCAGGTGTTCATGCGGAAGAACAGCCAGGACGCCGTGAACGAGTTCCGCCCCTACTTCGACAGCGCCCCGGTCTACGGCCAGGGCCCCTCCCTGGAGGAGTTCAGCCGCGAGACCCCGCTGACCGTCGGCAGTCCGCAGCAGATCATCGAGCGGACCCTCGGCTTCCGCGACTACGTCGGCGACTACCAGCGGCAGCTGTTCCTCCTCGACCATGCCGGCCTGCCGTTGAAGACGGTGCTGGAGCAGCTCGACCTGCTCGGGGAGGAGGTCGTGCCCGTGCTCCGCAGGGAGTTCGCGGCGCTCAAGCCGGCGCACGTCCCCGAGGCGCCGACGCACGGGAGCCGCGTCGCTGCCGCCGGCGGAGCGATGGATGCCACCGTCCGCGCCGTGGCGGACGACGTGACGGGGCAGATGCGCGACGAGGCCCGCAGCGAGGACCTGGAAGAGGTCCCAACCCGATGAGCACCCGGACACTCGCCGTCGTCAGCGGCGGCCTGAGCAACCCGTCGTCCACCCGCCTGCTGGCCGACCGGCTCACCGCCGCCGCCGTCCAGGCGTTGCGCGACCGCGGGGAGGACGCCACCGTGGAGACCGTCGAGCTGCGCGAGCACGCCCGCGACCTCGCCGACAACCTGCTGACCGGCTTTCCCAACCAGTCACTGCGCACGGCAATCGAGACGGTGACTGGCGCGGACGGCCTGATCGCCGTGACCCCGATCTTCTCCGCCTCCTACAGCGGCCTGTTCAAGACGTTCTTCGACGTCTTGGAGAAGGACGCGCTGACCGGAAAGGCGGTGCTGCTCGCCGCCACGGCCGGCACGGCCCGCCACTCACTGGCCCTGGACCACGCGATGCGCCCGCTGTTCTCCTATCTGCGGGCGGTCGCGGTGCCGACGGGAGTCTTCGCGGCGTCGGAGGACTGGGCCGGTGGCGGCGGCGTCGACCGGGCCCTCGCCGACCGCATCCGGCGGGCGGCCGGCGAGCTGGCCGACGTGGTCGCCGGGCGCCCAGGTGGTTCCCGGCCGGCCGACCCGTTCGCCGACCCGACCCCGTTCGAGGAACTGCTCCAGGGCGGCAGCTGAGATTCGCCCTCCCGGAGAGGCCGACGCTCCTCAGTTGTCGCGGGTGTCCCGCACGAACTCGAGCCGGACGGGCGCGTCGTCGGGCAGCACGACGACGACGCCGTAGTCAGGCTTCCAGCCGTCGGACACCAGGAAGTACGTGCTCTCGGTGTGCTCGAGCAGCCGGAGGCCCACGTAGCGGAACAGATAGGCGCTCTGTTCCGGTGCCAGACCCTCCTCGGTCACGCCGGGCGCGTCGAGGTGCAGGTGCTGGGCGCTGTAGACGACGACCCGGGGCTGGTTCGGCAGCCCCGCCACGAAGGCGCGGGCCAACCGGCTGCCCTCGACCGTCGCGTAGTTCGCCGCCGCGACGAACAGGCAGATGCCGGTGAGCACCGCCGCGCACGCCCGGACCACGGTGTCGCGCGACACGCTCAGTGCCGCCCGACCCGGCAGCCCCAGCCGCAACTGCAGCCCGTAGAGCGCGAGCAGCAGCCCGGCTGCCGCGCTGAGCGGGAACGCGACATAGGCCGTGGTGGGCCATGCGTAGCCGGCGAGCCACACGCCGAATGGCAGTACGGCCACAGCGGACACGAGCAGGCCGAACGCCCAGCGGACGGCGGCGTCGGCGGGCCCATGGGCGGCCAGGCGCCCGGACAGCCAGCGATCCAGCGCCACCCAGAGCAGGCCCGCGACCGCGATGCAGATGAGGAGGATCAGGACCGGCCGCACGCTGCGCAACAGGTACTCGCGGGTGGACACGCGGAACAGGCTCTCGTCGAGGCCCAGCAGGCGTGACTGCACCGAGATGCGCACCCAGCCGAAGTACACGAGCAACGCCGTGAGGACGGCGACGTTCGCCAGGGCGCTCGCCAGCTGCCGGAGGAGGGCGTTCCGGTCCGTCTCCCCGGCCACCGCTACCGGCCGTTCCCCGCCGTGGTCCCGGAACCGGTCGGTGAGGTGCCCGCTTGCCTCGGCACCTCCCCCGTGATCGGCGGCTCCGTGGTCGGCGGCTCCGTGGTCGGCTCGGTGGTCGGCGGCTCCGTCGTCGGGGGAGCTGCGGTCGGCGGCTCGCTGGTCGGCGGCTCCGTCGTCGGGGGGGCTGCGGTCGGCGGCTCGCTGGTGGGGGGAAGGCCGGACTCGTCGACGTGGGGGGTGATCGGGTTGTCCTTCTGGAGTGGGTCCGACGGGTCGGCCCGCCAGGGCGGCGGCTCGCCGCCCGGGCAGTCGAAACCTTCCGGGGGCGCCTGTGCCAGGACGCTGGCCGTGGCGCGGTACGCCGCGCAGACGTCGGGCCACAGGTCGAGGGCGGCGAGACCGTAGGCGTCGAGCATCAGCTCCTGGACTGTGCGTGCCTGGCCGAGGTCCCCGCGGCACGTGTAGCCGGCGGCGAGGTACACGAGGACGTTCCGGGGATTGTCGAACGACGGCCAGTTCTCCTGCACCCACGCGGCCGCGCCCGCGCACCTGTGGAGGAGTTCCTGGTAGCCGTGGATCTCCCCAGCGGTGCCCACCGAGGGGTCACCTGAGGGCAGGCTCCACACGAACTCCGGTGCATCCGTGCCCGAACCGGCGCCCGAACCGGCGCCCGAACCGGTGCCAGAACCGGTGCCCGAGGTGTCGCCCGTCGACCCGCCGGCACTGTTGGCCGAACTTCCCGCCGAAGGTCCGGTCGTCGCAGGCGGCTGGGTCATCGATTCGGGCGACGTCACGGCGCCGCTGCCGCAGCCGGACAGCAGCACCGTGGTCAGCACCGCTGCCCCCGCAGCGAGGGACGCTCTGCGCACGGCGCACCCCCCTCCCCGGATGGCCGAAGGATTCGCTGGATGTCGGGCACGGACCAGCCCTCCGGGTTCGGGTCGGCATGGACGCCGCCAGGAACGGCGGGGCGTGACCGCTCGATCACGGGACGGCGCTCTGCGCCGTCAGCCGGTCGCGGTCGGCGAGGGCGGCGCACTGGAGCCCTGGGGCGCCTCCGCCATCATGATCCGCGCGATCTCCGTCCGGTCCGCTGCCGCGGGTACCCCCCAGCCGGGCTCGTAGCCGTATACCTCGTCCAGCGGCGAGGACGCGGTCCGGCCGGTGAGGACCTCGACCGAATCCGTCTCGATCAGCCCCGGATGCTCGCGGCCGCACGCCTCGGCGACCTTGAGCAGGTCGCGGCGCAGCGTCTTCACGTAGTTGGCGGCCCGCACCGACTTCAACGCCGGGTCGAGCCCGTGCGCGAGCCAGGAGTTCTGCGTCGCGACCCCGGTGGGGCAGGTGTCGGTGTGGCACTTCTGCGCCTGGATGCACCCGATGGCCAGCATGGCCTCGCGCGCGACGTTGACCATGTCGCAGCCCAGGGCGAACCCGACGATCGCGTTGTCCGGGAGACCGAGTTTCCCGCCGCCGATGAAGACGACGTCCTCGTGCAGCCCGCGCTTCGCGAACTCGGAGTACACCCGGGCGAAGCCCAGCTGGAAGGGCAGCGACACCGAGTCGGTGAAGATCAGCGGGGCCGCTCCCGTTCCACCCTCGCCGCCGTCCACGGTCACGAAGTCCACGCCGCGCCGTGTCGCACCCATCTGGTCGGTGAGCTCCGCCCAGAACGCGAGGTCACCGACCGCGGACTTGATCCCGACGGGCAGGCCGGTCTCGGTGGCCAGCAGCTCGATCCAGTCGAGCATGCTGTCGACATCGCTGAACTCGGCGTGCCGCGAGGGGCTCACGCAGTCGACGCCCTCGGGTACGCCGCGCGCCGCGGCGATCTCCGCCGAGACCTTCGATGCGGGCAGCACCCCGCCGAGGCCGGGCTTGGCCCCCTGGCTGAGTTTGATCTCCAGCGCCCGGACGGGGGCGCCCGCGACCAGGTCCTTCAGCCGCTGCAGCTCGAACCTGCCCCGCTCGTCGCGGCACCCGAAGTAGGCCGTGCCGATCTGGAGGATCAGCTCACCGCCGTGGCGGTGATGGACGGAGAGCCCACCCTCCCCCGTGTTCTGCAGGCAGCCGGCGAGGGCCGCGCCCCGGTTCAGCGCCTCCACGGCGGCTCCCGACAACGAGCCGAAGCTCATTGCCGAGATGTTGACGACGGACCTTGGTCGGAACGCCGACGCCCGGCCGCGGGGTGCGCCGAGCACCTTCGCGCAGGGCAGCTCGACGTCGGAATGGGCGTCGATGTGCGACGGCGGCACCGCGCGGCCGAAGGTGCGGTGCTTGATGACGGGATAGCCGGCGGTGTACTCCAGGTCGTTGTCGGTGCCGAAGCCGAAGTAGTTGTTGTCGCCCTTCGCCGAGGCATACACCCAGCGGCGCTGGTCGCGGGTGAACGGCCGCTCCTCGTTGTTGCCGGCGACCAGGTACTGCCGCAGCTCCGGCCCGACGGTCTCCAGGAGGTACCGGGCGTGCCCCAGCACCGGGAAGTTCCGCAGCAGCGTGTGCTCGCGTTGCAGCAGGTC
The DNA here is from genome assembly GCA_025965715.1 of Blastococcus sp. Classification (GTDB taxonomy): domain Bacteria; phylum Actinomycetota; class Actinomycetes; order Mycobacteriales; family Geodermatophilaceae; genus Blastococcus_B. Next base: position 12,632 of record JAOPWJ010000133.1, read on the forward strand.
GCGGACGGCGACCGCGGCGAGCGCGGTGAGGCCGGCCGCGACGGCCTGTCCCGGGCGCTTCATGGCGCCACCCTCCTCAGCGACCCGATGCCGTCAAGAGGGTGGCGTACCGCCGCCTCCGGTTTCGCCGGTCCGCTCGCGCAACCGGGCCTGGCGCACGACCAGGCGGTGTCGCACACCGTCGTCGATCCATAGGAACCGGTGCTCGGTGTGCGGAACGCGGAGCTCCGCATCGACCTGCCGGGGCCCATCGACGTGGTGGCGACCCTCAACCCGTTCGAGCACGTCGGTCAGGTCGAGGACGTGCTCGACCCGGCAAGCCTGCGCCGGCGGTCGCCCAGCTCGCCCCGCTCCTCGCACCCGGCGGCCGGCTGTGGCGCACCATCCCCGCGGGCTATGAGGACGCAGTGGACCGCCAGCTCCGTCAGGGCGAGTGCTCGGCTTCGCCCGGCTGACGGCGCTGCGCAGGACCGGCCGGGCCAACCGGCGGGAGCGGGTGTCCGGGGCGGGGCCCATGACCGGGTGCCCCACACCGCGCACGCCGTCATCGTCGCCGAACGAGCGCGGCGAGCAGCCTCAGCGGTACGCGGAACCGCCCCGCAGGCGGGCGCCGACCGCCACGTGCAGGGGCGCCGGCACGACCCCGTCGCGCGCCAAGCGGGCTCGCAGGGCCCGGCGGTGCCGCAGCACCCCGATGAGCCCGACGGCCCAGAACACGTACTGCACCGAGAACGCCGCCCGGAACGCGTCCGGCTGGTAATCGGTCGACGCCCCCGGGGTCAGCAGATCGAGGACGGCGCCGATGGCGAAGACGGTGAGCAGTGAGGCGACGAAGCCGCCGACGTTGACCACACCGCTCGCGCTGCCCAGCCGCTCGGCGGGGTTGTAGGTGCGCGCGTAGTCGAAGCCGATCATCGAACCCGGCCCGTTGGTGCCCAGGACCACGACGAGCGCGACCAGCAGCGGCAGTGGCACCCGCCCCGGCCACAGCAGGACGACGGTCCACATGGTCACCGTGGCCGCCAGGATCATGAACACGAGAACGGAGCGGCGCAGCGGCCAGGAGCCGCACAGCCGGCCAAGGAGCGGCCCCACCCCCATCCCGACGACCACGAGGAGGGTGAGCAGGGCGGCCGCCGTCCCGGGCGCGACGCCCTCCCCCTGGACGAGGAAGGGATAGCCCCACAGCAGGGCGAAGGTCGTGCCGGAGAACTGCGTGGTCAGGTGCGTGTAGAAGCCGATCCGCGTGCCCGGCTCGCGCCAGGTGGAGGCCAGGTTGCGGCGCACGTCGGCCAGTCCGGCCGCCGGTGGGCGCACCGTGCCGGCCGGCGCCTCCCGCAGCGCCACGAGGACCAGGATGCCGACCAGCAGACCCGTCGCCGCCGCGCCCAGGAAGGTGGTCCGCCACGAGGCGTGGTGCAGCAGCGCGACCAGCGGAATAGCGGCGGCGACGGAGCCGAGCTGGCCGACGAGCCCCGTCAGCTGGGTGATCAGCGGAACGGTGCGACCGGGGAACCACAGCGAGACGACGCGGAGCACGCTGATGAACGTCATGGCATCGCCGGCGCCCACGAGCACGCGGGCGGCGATCGCGGTGGGGACGTCGGGCGCGAGCGCGAGGACCAGCTGACCGGCGGCCATCGTGAGCGCCCCCGCCAGCACCATGGCGCGGGAGCCGAAGCGGTCGAGAGCGACGCCGACGGGCACCTGCAGGGCGGCATAGACGGCGAGCTGCAGCACGAGGAACAGCGACACCGCGGACGCACCGGCGGAGAACCGCTCCTGGGCCTCCACCGCCGCGACGCCCAGGGACGAGCGGTGGAAGACGGCGACGCCATAGGCGAGGAGGGCGACGCCCCACATCAGATAGGCCCGGGACGAGGAGCGGACGGTCGGTGGACGGTCCACGTCGGTCGCCACGGTCACCTGAGCAACGACGCCGGGGCGGCGCGAGAGCTTCCGTGCGGGCGGGTGAGTTCCCTCACCGGGGGGGCGAGCACCACAGTCCCGGCGCCGCTCGTGACGCAGGTTTCCGCGCCGGGAGCGGGTGCCGCAGGATGCCCCGGGAACCCCGACCGCGGAGCAGCCCGGCTGGTCCCCCGGCTCGGCCAGCTCGGTGTTCGCCGCGCTCGGCACGCCGGCTCTCGTCGGCCCAGCGGCTCCTCGTCTCCGGCATCACCGCTGCCGAACCGGCTCGCGACCGTCGCGGTCTGGTCGGCCGTCGTCGTGGACCTGCTGGCGGCCACGTTCCGGCTGTCACTCCCCTCCCTGCTGGGAGTGCGACATCCGCCCGCACCGCGCTCGTCGCCACCGGGCGGGTGCGCCTCCGGCGGGGTGTCCCGCCGGAGGCCACCGCCGACGGCATCCCGGCGGCCGACCCGATGGTGATCAACAAGGCGGGGCGAGCACGACTACTCCGCGTCCGATGAGGGCAGGAGCAGGCATGTCGCCCGTCCGTCGGCCCGGCGTTACCCCGGACGGCGGCGGCCATCCGACCCCGAGACGAGAGGAGCGCCGTCCATGGCGTCCGTCATCCACTACACGATCGCAACCGAGGCCCAGAAGAGCCCCGACTTCCGTCGGGTGCTCTGGACCGGGAAGCACACCCAGCTGGTGATCATGACCATTCCGTCGGGCGGGGAGATCGGTGAGGAGGTGCACGAGGTCGACCAGATCCTCACGTTCGTCAGCGGCACGGGCGAGGCCCAGGTCTCGGGCAACACCAGGAAGGTGGCCCAGGGCGACCTGGTGGTGGTGCCGGCTGGCACCAAGCACAACTTCTTGAACACCGGCGAGAACCCGCTGATCCTCTACACGGTCTACGGCCCGCCGGAGCACGCCGACGGCGCGGTGCACAAGACCAAGGAGCAGGCCGACGAACTCGAGGAGGCCGGCAAGGACGAGCCGCCGACGTCCTGACCAGCGCGGCGGTGGTGCTCCGGCGCGCACGGACGCCACCGCCGGCAGCCGGCAGCCGCCGGCCGGGCGATACTGCCCGGCATGACCGATGCCGCGGCGGCCGGCACGAAAGACCTCGCGGCCGAGCTGCGCCGCGCCGGCATCTCCGACGTTGACGACTCAGGGCTGGCGCGAGCCCTGTACTCCTCCGACGCCTCCCTGTACCGCGTGCTCCCGCAAGCCGTCGTCCGGCCGCGCTCCGCCGACGAGATCGCCGGCACGCTCGAGGTCTGCCGCTCCCTCGGCGTGCCGCTCACCGCCCGCGGCGCCGGCACCTCCATCGCCGGCAACGCCGTCGGCCCCGGCGTCGTCGTGGACACCAGCCGGTACCTCACCCGCATCCGGGCCGTCGATGCCGAGAACCGGGCCGCGGTCGTCGAACCCGGCGTGGTGCAGGCGTCGCTGCAGGCCGCCGCCCGGCCGCACGGTCTGCGCTTCGGCCCCGATCCGAGCACTCACAACCGCGCCACGATCGGCGGGATGATCGGCAACAACGCCTGCGGGTCCCGTGCGCTCGGCTACGGGCGGACGTCGGACAACGTCGTCGCCCTGGACGTCGTCACGGGGGCCGGCACGCGGCTGCGCCTGGACGGCGACGCGTCCGAGGTGGGTGTCCTGGACGAGCTGCGCCAGCTGGTGGCAGGTGAGCTGGCCACGATCCGCACCGAGCTCGGCCGCTTCGGCCGGCAGGTCTCCGGCTACTCGCTGGAGCACCTGCTGCCCGAGCGGGGTTTCGACGTGGCCCGCGCGCTGGTCGGCAGCGAGGGCACGCTGGCGCTGGTCCTGGGCGCGACGGTCCGGCTGGTCGCCGATCCGCCGCACCGCGGCCTCGTCGTACTCGGGTACCCGACCATGGCCGAGGCGGCCGACGCGGCCCCCGGGTTGCTGCCGCACCGCCCGACTGCCGTCGAGGGACTGGACTCCCGCATGGTGCAGCGGCTCCTCGACATACCGGCCGCCGTCGTTCCCGACCTGCCGCGGGGCTCCGCCTGGCTGGTGGTCGAGCTTCCCGGCACCACCCTCGCCGAGGTCAGGGACAAGGCGGCCCGGGTGCTGGCCGACGCCGGCGCGCTGGACTCACTCGTGGTCACCGGCGCGGCGGAGGCGGCGGCGATCTGGCGGATCCGGGAGGACGGCGCCGGTCTGGCCGCCCGCACCAGCGACGGCCGGCCCGCCCACGCCGGATGGGAGGACGCCGCCGTACCCGTCGATCGGCTGGGCGACTACCTGCGCGAGTTCGAGGACCTGCTCGACGCCCATGGACTGCAGTGCGTGCCCTACGGGCATTTCGGCGACGGCTGCGTGCACGGGCGGATCGACTTCCCCCTCGGCTCGGGGGCCGACGGAGGCCGGGCCCGCTACCGGGAGTTCGTGGCGGATGCGGCCCGGCTGGTGGCTGGTTACGGCGGCTCGTTGTCGGGCGAGCACGGCGACGGGCGGGCGCGGAGCGAGCTGCTCCCGCTGATGTACTCCCCCGCCGTGATCAGCCTGTTCGAGCGGGTGAAGGCGACCTTCGACCCGGCCGGCGTGCTCAATCCGGGCGTGCTCGTCCGGCCGGCCCGGGTGGACGCCGACCTCCGGATGGCCGACGCCCCCCGGTATCGGGAGGGGCTGGCGCTGGCCTACCGCCACGACGGCGGCGACTTCTCCGCAGCGGTGCACCGCTGCACGGGCGTCGGCAAGTGCCGGGCGGACCTGTCCTCCGCCGGCGGGATCATGTGCCCGTCCTGGCCGGCCACTCGGGAGGAGAAGGACACCACCCGCGGCCGGGCACGCGTGCTGCAGGAGATGCTCGCCCCGGCCGGCCCGGTGCGCGACTGGCGCTCGCCCGAGGTGCACGCCGCGCTGGACCTCTGCCTGTCGTGCAAGGGGTGCTCGCGCGACTGCCCCACGGGGGTCGACATGGCCACCTACAAGGCGGAGGTACTCCACCAGTCCTACCGCCGTCGGCTGCGCCCGCGTGCGCACTACACGCTGGGCCGCTTGCCGCGCTGGGCCGACCTGGCCGCCCGCGCCCCGCGGGCGGTCAACGCGCTACTCGGCTCGGCACTCGGCGGCCGGCTGGCCAAGTGGTCGGCCGGCATGGATCAGCGCCGAGACCTGCCGGCGTTCGCCCGGCAGACCTTCACGCAGCAGTGGGCGGCCCGCCGCCCCGCCGCGGACGGCGCACCGGACGGCGGACGGGCCGTCGCCCTGTGGGTGGACTCGTTCACCGACCACTTCGCCCCAGAGGTCGCCGTCGCCGCGGCACGGGTGCTGGAGGCGGCCGGGTACCGCGTGCAGATCCCCGCTGACGACGCCTGCTGCGGCCTGACCTGGATCACCACCGGCCAGCTCGACACGGCGCGGCGCATCCTCCGGCGAACGGTGGCCATGCTTGCGCCGCTGGTCGACGCCGGCATCCCGGTGGTCGGGATCGAGCCCTCGTGCACGGCGGCGCTGCGCAGCGATGCCCTCGAACTGGTCGGCGGCCCGGACGCGGCGCGACTCGCGCGGGGCACCCGGACGCTGGCCGAGGTGCTCACCGGCACGCCGGGATGGGAGCCGCCGTCCCTGGCGGGAGTCGAAGTGGTCGCGCAGCCGCACTGCCACCACGCCGCCGTCCTGGGCTGGGCGGCAGACGCTCGCCTGCTCGAGCGGGCCGGTGCGACGGTCACCCGGCTCGGCGGATGCTGCGGGCTGGCCGGCAACTGGGGGGTGGAGCGGGGCCACCACGACGTCTCGGTGACCATCGCGGAGCAGAACCTGCTGCCGGCCGTGCGCGACCTCGACCCCGACGCCGTCGTCCTCGCCGACGGCTTTTCCTGCCGCACCCAGCTGGACCAGCTCGCCGGCCGCCGTGGTCTGCATCTGGCCGAGCTGCTGGCGCACCGCCTGCCCTGACTCAGGCCACGGCGGCGTCCCGCCGGGCCCGGGCCGCGGTGCGGACGTAGGGGACCAGCGCGGCGGCGATCCTCGCGTAGCCGGCCGACGACGGGTGGAACCGATCGGCGGAGAACATCGCCGGGTCGCTGCCGAAGGCTGCGCCGACCTCGTCGGCGATGTACGCGACCGACGCGCCGGCACCCTCGGCGACGGCGGCCTGACGCTGCTGCAAGAGGGAGCAGGCCGCCCGGACGGCGGACCGGAACGCGGGGGGCACGAACGGGACCGACGACATGTCCGGCGCGGGGACGACGACGACGTCCGTGGCCCCGGCGCGGAGGTCGGCGACGGCGACGGCCAGGTCAGCAGCGGCCTGCTCGGCCGGCACGAACCGCGCCAGGTCGTTCGCGCCGATGACCACGACGGCGAGGTCGGCCGCCAGGGGTGCGGCCCGGCGGACCTGCGCGGGCAGCTGCGCCGAGGCGGCCCCGGGGACGGCCAGGACGTGCAGATCGACGTCGAACCCGTCGTCGGTCAGCGCGGCGGCGAGGCGGCCGCCGAGAGTGTCCTCCCGGCGGCCGGCGCCCGTGCCGAAGGCGATGGAGTCACCGAGGACGAGGACGCGGAGGGGAAACAGTGACACGCCAGGAGAACGCTCGGTACCGCGTCGCTATGCCCCGTGGCCCCCCGCAGGGCCGGCCGCCGCGGACCGGTCCCGGGCCCGCCGTGGACGTGCGAAGGGTGCAGAGGCCGTGGCCCTTCTTCAGGCCTTCGGGCCGCCTGCGGCGTAGACGACCTGGCCGGACACGAATCCAGCACCCTCGCTGACGAAGAAGGACACCAGGTGGGCGATGTCCTCGGGTTGCCCGACACGGGCCACCGGGATCTGCGACGCGGCGCCCTTGACGAAGTCCTCGAACGGGATGCCCATGCGCTCGGCGGTGGCCCGGGTCATCTCGGTCTGGATGAAGCCGGGGGCGATGGCATTGGCAGTGACCCCGAACTTGCCGAGCTCGATGGCGAGGGTCTTGGTGAAGCCCTGCAGGCCTGCCTTCGCCGTGGAGTAGTTGACCTGGCCGCGGTTGCCCAGCGCCGAGACGCTGGAGAGGTTCACGATCCGGCCCCACTTCGCCTCGATCATGTACTTCTGCGCCGCGCGGGTCATGAGGAAGGCCCCCCGCAGGTGCACGTTCATGACGATGTCCCAGTCAGCCTCGGTCATCTTGAACAGCATGTTGTCGCGCGTCACGCCGGCGTTGTTGACCAACACCGTGGGACCGCCCAGCTCCTCGGCGACGCGGGTGACGGCCGCGTCGACCTGCTCGGCGTCGCTGACGTCGGCGCCCACCGCCAGCGCCCGCCCGCCGGCGGACTCGATCGCCTCGACGGTGCCCTTGCCGGCAGCCTCGTCCAGGTCGAGGACGGCCACGGCGAACCCGTCCTGCGCCAGTCGCAGCGCGGTGGCGGCGCCGATGCCGCGGGCCGCTCCGGTCACGATGGCCACGCGGGCCGTTGCCTCGCTCATGTCGTTCCCTTTCCATCGGCGCCCGCCCCCGGAGCGGCGGTGTGGTCTCCGCGCGTCACGCTACTGGCGGGTAGTCCCCCTGCCGTCACCCGGTCCGTGCCCGGACGCACCGACGCCGGTCACGGCCAGATGGAGGCGACGATGATGATCGCGACCGACAGCTGGACGGCGGCGCTGACCAGGCTGGCCGGGTGGAACGAGCCCTCCGTCAGGTGCTCCCCCAACTTGCCGGGAGTGATCAGGTCCAGCACGAGGAACGCCACGGCCTGCAGCACCACGCCCAGCACGCCGAACACGACGGTGTACAGCAGCGCCCGGCCGAAGCCGCTGGTCGCGTTGGTCCAGATGCTGGCGAAGACGATCGCGCCCTGGCCCAGGAAGCCGGCCGCCAGCGTGATCGCCGCGTTCACCGACCGGTGCTCGTAGATGTGCCGGCCCAGATGACCCGGCGTGAGCAGGTCGAGGACGTAGAACCCGAGGAGGAGCAGCACGATGCCGACCCCCGAATAGGCGACGGCATAGCCGATGCTGGCCAGCACGATGGAACCTCCTGCGAGCGGCGGACACGAAGTGCCAGGTCTACCGCACCGGGGGGTCCCGCGCACCCGACCCGCTCACCCGCTCACCCGCTCACCCGCTCAGGGCGAGTGTCGGACGACGTCCACCCGGTCGAACCCCTCCTCCGTCCTCGGGGGGACGAAGCGGGCGCGGGTGCCCAGCAGGCCGACCATGGGCACGCGGGCCCGCCCCTCCCGCGCGTCGTTGCGCCGGATGCAGACGTCGACGGGGGTGTCGATCCAGACCGCGCGAACCGGAACGCCGGCCAGCCGGGCAGCGGCGATGAGCGGGGCGCGCTCCTCCACCGAGGCGTCGGTGTTGTCCACGACGACGCGGGCGGCGCAGGCGAGCAGCTCAGCGACCACCCGACGTTGTCGGGCCTCGCGCCGGCGGGCGTTCGGCCAGTGGTCCTTGCTGACGACGGTGTGCGTACCGGCCAGGTGCGTCCCGACCCAGGTCGACTTGCCGCTGCCCTGAAGCCCCACCATCACGACGAGTTCGGAAGCGGCGCCGGCAACCACGCGACGGTCAGTGCGACTCGGCGCCGTCGTCCGCGGCGAGGATGGGACCCGTGGCGAGGTCCGTGCCCATCGCGATCGAGGCCGCGGTCGCACCACCGGCCGCGGCCCGGCGGGGGTGGTGCAGCCGGCGCACCGAGGCCATCGCTGCCCGCCGGGCGTTCATCCGCCGCCGCGCGCGCATGGTCCGTGGCGCCCGCGGCTCCTCCCGCAGGAGCGCGTCGAGCCAGTGGCCGCGCGGATCGACGTCGACGAGCATGGCTTTCACGAGCAGGGTCAGCGGGATCGCCAGCAGCGCGCCGAGTGCGCCGAGCACCCAGCCCCAGAACAGCAGCGCGATGAAGGTGACCGTCATCGACAGGCCCACCGAGTCGCCGACGAACCGAGGCTGGATCAGCGTCTGCACCACGAAGTTGAGCAGCGAGTACACGACCACGATGGCGATGAACTCGCCCCATCCACCGGCCAGCAGCCCGAGCAGTGCCGGCGGCACCACACCGAGCACGAAGCCGATGTTGGGCACGTAGTTGGTGATGAAGGCGAGCAGGCCCCACAACGGGGCGGCCGGCACGGCCAGCAGGGCCAGCGCGATCGTGTCCCCGACGGCGACCACGGCGCCGAACACCGTGCTGACCAGCAGGTAGCTGCGGGTGCCGTGGGCGAACAGCGAGAAGGCGACCGGCAGGTGTGGCCGTTCGGCGGCGATCAGGGCGACGCGACGGGAGAAGCCGCTGGACTCGATGGCCATGAAGACCAGCGCGGACAGCAGCAGCACCAGCGTGCTCGCCGCATCGGTGAGACTGGCCAGCAGCCCGGTGGCCAGCCCCACCACCTGGCCGTAGTCGATCTGCGCGACGAGGTCGGAGAGCTGGCCCGACACGAGCCCGGCGTCGTTGAGGTCGGCGACCACCCCGCCGATCAGGAACTCGGCGCGGCCGGCGTACTCGGGGAGCAACGCGGCCAATTGGGCGACCGAGACGACCAGCAGGGCGACGAACGCCAGCAGCACCGTCCAGACCAGGACCAGCAGCACCGTCGTGGCCAGCCAGCGTGGCGCGCCATGCCGACGGAGCCAGCTCTGCACGGGCGCCATCGCGACCACGACCACCAGTGCCAGCAGGACCGGCGCCACGAGCCACGCCACCGCGCGCAGGCCGGCGACCGCGACCGTGGCGGCCGCCATGCCGACGAGAAGGAGCAGCCACCGGGGGATGACGCCGGTGGAGGCGTGCGCCTCCGGGACCATGCCGGACGGCTCGGCGTGGGCTTCCCCGCCGCGGGGCATCTCCCGGGGCCGGGTGGGGCCGGAGTCCGCCGGCTCGGGTCTCAGTGCCATTCCGCCTTCCCGTCCCCCTCGTGCGTCGTCCTACCGCTCACCTTCCTCCATGGTTCCGGGTCCTACCCGGGCACACCGCCGGCATGTCCCCCCGGCGAGCCGGCGGTCGTGGCCACACCGCCGCGGGCCGCCGGCCGTGGTCAGGAACGCCCGTCGAGCAGCTGGGTCATGGCAGGCAGATCGAAGAATGCCGCGGTCGCCCTGGCGCTGGGACCCCCCGCGTCCGGGTCGGCGCCGGCCCCGAGCAACTCGGTGACGGTGTCGGTCGACTGCCGGAACACGGCGGCGGCCAGCGCCGTCTGCCCGCGGTCGTTGGCCCGCGAGTGGTCCGCGCCCCGCGCGAGCAGCGCCGACACGGTGTCGGGATGACCGTGATAGGCAGCCAGGATGAGGAGGGTGTCGCCCTTGTCGTTGGTCAGGTTGACCGGGACGCCGGCGTCCACGTAGGCCGTCAGCTCCTCGGTGTGCCCGCCCCGCGCCAGGTCGAAGACCCGGCCGGCCAGCTCGACGACCCCCGGATCGATCGGCTTCTTGTCCACGGGCACAGCCTAGGAGGACCGGATCTCGAGCGTGAATCACTCGTGTCGCGCGAGGGAGCCCGCCGCACGTAGGAGCGGTGCGCGACGTGTCTGTGGTCAGCTGCACGAGCCCGCGTCCGCGGCGGCGGCCCGTACCCCCTCGATCCGCCAGCGCAGCGCTCCCCGACGGGCCAACCCAGGGACGACGGCCAGCCCCCTCCGGGTGCGGTCACCCCGGGAGCACGCCCGTTCAGCGGGCGGCGACGCGGTCGGTGAGGGCGAGGACGTGCTCCCAGGCATCCGCGCACGCCGGCGCCCACTCGCCGAAGGCCCGGTCGAAGAAGGAGTGCGGCGCCCCCTCGTAGACGACGGCGTCGACGTCGGCACCGGCTGCGCGCATCGCCTCGGCCAGCTCCAGCTGATCGGCCACCGGGGTGGCCTTGTCGGCTCCGGCGATGAGCATGACCGTGGGCAGGTGCGCGCGGGACGCGGCGTCCCCGACCATCGAGGGGCGGCCGTAGAAGCCGGCCGTCCCGGCCAGGTCCAGGTCGCTCCCCGCCAGCCGCCACGCATGGCTGCCGCCGAAGCAGAACCCGACGACGACGACCGGGAGAGCCCCACCGGCGCGCCCGCGCAGGTAGCCGATCGCCGCGGTGACGTCCGCGTCGATGCCCTCGGGGGTGGTCTGCGGGATGTGCCTCTGCCAGTCGAAGTCCTCCCCGCGCGTGCCGGGGTCGGCGCAGATGCCGGCGGTGCGGCCGAACCAGTCGATCGCGAGCGCGGCGGTGCCCGCCTCGGCGAACCGCTCGGCGAGAGCCACGTAGTACGGGTGCAGCCCCCGGATGTCGGGAAGGATCACGACGCCGGCCCGGGCGGGAAGCCCTGGGGCGGCGTAAGCGGCGGAGAACTCGTTCCCGTCGGCCGAGGTGAGGGTGAGGGTGCCGCGCTCGGCGACGTCGCCACTGCGGGGCGGGGCGGGCGGGCGGCTGTCGTGGTCATGGCACATGAGCCGGTTCTACCGCCGCCCGGCCGCCGCCGCCCACCGGGAGCTCCCGGCTCAGGTCTCCGCGGCCTCCCTGGCCGCCTCCGGAGTGCCGCCGAAGACCGCGGTGGCCACCTCGCGCCGGGCCTCGGCAAGCCAGGCGTGCTGCTGGTCGGCCTGGCCGATCAGCCGGTGCAGCAGTTCGCCGTCGATCCTCGGGTCGACCTCGGCCAGCGCGCGGAGCGTCTCGAAGCCGGCGCGCTTGGCGAGCACGGCGGTCGCGATGAACTCGAACTCGACCAGGTCCGACAGCGGCGAGCGGGACACCAGGCGGCCGTTGAGCTTGCCGCGGGACAGCTTCTCGGCCACCCACGACCCCACCTGCTTGTACTGGCGCACCGGTAGCGACAGCGCCAGCATCGTCGCCCGGAGACCCGCTCGTTCCCCCCGCAGCTCGTCGAGCAGCTGCTCGAGGGGCTGTTCGTAGTTCGTACCGCGATGGCGCCCGATCATGCGGCTGACCAGCTCGATCCCGCCCGTGGCGGCGGCGAGGTGGTCGTTGCAGTAGATCCCCAGCAGATCCGGGTTCCGCAGGGCGCCAGGCGTGGACGGTTCGGACACAGGACCTCCAGGGACGACGAGACTCGAGGCCATTCTCCTGGTCCGCGCCGGGACCCGCTCGCCACCGGTTCAGCCTGAGGGGCCGGCCGACGACGTCGACCCGGTGGCCGGACCGGTGCCGGCGGCCGACGAGGGCGTGGGAGCTGCCGGCTCAGCGGTGGTGGGAGCGGCCGCCGAGCTCGTCGTCGCGGGCTCGCTGCTCCCGGCCGGTCCCGACGGGCCACCGGTGGTGCCGTCCGTGGCCGCCGTCGAGCCCGGAGCCGGCGAGGATGTCGAGGACCCCGATGAGCCGCTGCCGCCGGACGGGTCCGCCGGGGACTCCCCCGTCGGGTCTGCCGACGGGTCGGCGGTGCCGCCCTCCTGCCCCGTGCCGCCCTCCTGCCCCGTGCCGCCCTCCTGGCGGACGACGGCGAGGATCCGCTCCTCGAACTCGGTCAGCCGGTCGCGCAGATCCGACAGCGGCAGACCCTCGATCTGCTCGCCGAACGCGCGGAGGTCCGCCCACACCGCCGCCAGGTCGTGCGCGCCCGCGTCGCTGAGCGGGCCGGGCAGGCTCACCACCAGTTGTGTCGCCAGCGCATAGGTCACGCACTCGACGCACGCGTAGTTCACCGCCACCGAGATGTTCTGCGGAACGACGACGTCCACCGACCCGACGAGGAGGATCACCTGGAAGGCCACCGCGACCGTCCGGCAGCCGGTGCAGCCGGCCAGGGCGTAGGCCTCGTTGCGGTTCAGGGCCGTGTCGCCGTCGGCCCAGACGAGGGCGAAGGAGACGTCGTAGGCGACCGACCCGTCGGTGGTGTTGACGGCCAACGCCTGGTTGTCCCCGTCCGAGGGGGGCGGGGGCCGGTCGAACGGGAACACCCAGGTGGGGGCGGCGCCCGTCGACCCGTCGGTCGCGCCGTCGGGGGCCGCACCTCCGGATCCCGCGCCGGCCGGCCCGCCGGCGCCGGACCGCGGCACCAGCACCATGGCGAGCACGGGGTCCTCAGCGGTGGGCAGCGGTCCGGCGTCCTCGGGCCAGAGGGTGGTCGCGGTGCCGCGTGCACCGGCCTCCAGCGCGGAACTGCTTGCCGCCGGCACGGCGTCGAGCACCGTGCCGCCCTCCCACGCGCGCACCGGCCGGTACCGGTCGCCGTCGGGCCACCAGGCCCACGCCAGACCGGCGACGAGGGCCGCCGCAAGGAGCACGGCGAGGCCCCGGCGGCCCGGGCGACCCTCGGTACGCCGCCACACTCCCAGCGCGGTCCGCCGCACGAGGCGGACGACGACGTAGCCGATTCCCATCACCGGCACGACGACCGCCACGACCCCGAACACCCGCGCCAGCACCCCGAGCACGTCGCCGTCGCCGAACGCGTCGCCGAGCAGTCCGGTCTGGCGCTGCAGCGAGGCCCACGCCGTGCCGAGCAGCCGCGGCAGTGCCAGCACCATCAGCAGCATCGACGCCGCCATCAGCGGGACGACGACGAGCACCCAGGCGAGAACGACCACGCGCGCCCACGTCTTCAGTGCCGTCGCCTCGGGCTGGTGCCACCGGCCAGGAACCAGCCCGCGCAGGATCGGGCCGATCCGCTGGTAGAGGTCGGGCACGCCGGTCGCGTCGGCCAGGACGTGGTAGCCGTCGAACCGGAGCAGCGGCGCGAGCTGCCGGATCATCTGCAGCACCTGGGTGGCCACCAGCAGCAGGACGGCGTGCCAGCCGGTGAGCAGCCAGAGGGCGAAGGACAGCAGGACGACGATCGCGTTGAAGTAGAGGCCGCCGAGGTCGGTACGCACCCGCCCGGCCCGGCCGAGGCGATAGCTGTCGGTGACGTCGGTGTAGAAGGCCGGCCAGAACAGGTAGAAGCCGACGCCCATCGCGCCGGGCGTGGCCCCCCCGTACCGTGCCGCGGCCGCGTGCCCGAACTCGTGGAACCCGGCCGACAGCACGGTGAGCACGACCACCGCGAGGAACAGCGCGGGAGTGCCGAACGCCTGAGCCGTCGCCGCGGCCAGCCCCTGCGAGAACAGCACCCAACCGGCCACCCCGGCGAAGGCGAGCACCACCGGGACGACGACCAGCGGAGCGAACAGGACGGCGAAGGGTGCGGTCACCCGGCGGGTGACGGCCGGATCGGTCACCGCCCGGCGCAGCCGCAGCGCCAGGAGCGGGCTGGACCGGCGGACCTCCGGCTCCCGGCCGTCGGCGAGCCGGAGCAGCCCCAGCGGGCGCAGGGAGCCATCGACCAGCTGCTGGACGTCGCCGGGGCGTACCAGCCGCTGCGCCGACTCGCTGACCCGCGCCGCGACCTCCGCGACCGTCCGGCAGCCGTCGACGGCCAGCAGCACGTGCTGCAGCAGCGGCGTCAGCTGGATCACCTGCCCGTCGCCCCGGCGCGCCAGTGACGGCGGCCGGCGGTATCCCGAGCCCGGGATCTCGCCGAGGAGCTCGACGCCGGCGGCCCGGACCAGCACCTCGTCCCCGGTGACGGGCGCGGCCCCGCCCGCGTCCGGGGCGTGCCCCGCCGCGACCGGGATCGGCGTGGTCCGGGGATCGCTCACCCGCGTGCGGACGGCTGCGCCGTCACTGCGTGATGGTCGACGTCTGGTCGGCGGTCGCCTCCGCGTCGGCGTCGATGTCCTGGGTGATGATCGCGTCCTGCTGCGAGATCGCGGTGGCCGTCGAGTCGATCGAGCCGACGTTCGCCGCGACCGAGGCGTCGATCGGAGCGGCGACGTTGGCGTTCGCGGCCACGGCGCCGTCGATGGGCGCGGCCAGGTTCAGGTCGGCGGCGAGGTCGACATCCACGTTCAGCAGGTTGCCGTCCAGGGCGCCGGCGGCGTCGGAGGGGACCGCGCCGGCGTCCGTGCCGGTGCCGGTCGGCGCGGGGGCCGCGGTGTCCGTGCCGTCGGCCACGTCGCCGGACTGGTCGATCGCGCTGTGCTGGGGCGCGTGTGCCACGGCCTCGCCGGTGATGCCCTGGTCGATGATCACGCCCTGGTCCGACAGCGCCTGCGCGGTCGAGCCGGCCGACAGCACGTTCGCGCCGACGGCGGCGTCGATCGGCGCGGCGACGTTCGCGTTGGCCGCCACCGCCAGATCGATGGGTGCGGCGGCGTCCAGCGCCAGGTCCAGGTCGGCGTTGAGGTCCAGCAGCGAGATGACCTCCTTGTCCGGCAGCGCCGACCCGGTCTCCGCGGCGAGTTCCTCCGGCGAGAGCGGCTGCAGGGCGTCGTCCTGGCTCACGGGTCCTCCTCAGCGCGGAACGGGCGGTCCGTCCCTTGCCCGGGGAGGCTAGGAGTGCCTGGTCGGAGCCGCCATTCGGGTACGCCCGAACAGGTGAGGGCTCAGCCGCGGAGCAGGACGGCCACTCCGACGCAGGCGGCCGCCCAGAGAGCGCTCGCGAGCGTGCCGACGATGAACCGCTCGGCGGCGGCTGGCGCGCGCAGCTCCGCGTACCGGCCGAGGCCCTTGACGGCGAGCACGACCACCAGCCCTTCCGCCGATCCGGCCAGCAGCGCGGCGGCGACGGCGGCTCGCTCGAGGACGCCGATCCAGGCCCCGCCGCGGAGGATGTCGGCGTCCTGGGGCCCGCCCGGAACGCCCGCGGCGGCCGGGTCGGCGGCCCGGAGGACGGCGGTGG
>JAOPWJ010000186.1 GCA_025965715.1 Blastococcus sp.
CGAGTACCGCGCCAAGCGCGATCCGGCGCGGACCGCCGAGCCCGTCCCGGAGGCCGGCCGGCCCCGGCCGGCCGGCGCCGACGACACCTTCGTCGTCCAGGAGCACCACACGCCCCGTGGCCGCACCGGGGAGCGGGTCCACTGGGACCTGCGGCTGGAGCGGGACGGCGTCCTCAAGAGCTGGGCCGTGCCGAAGGGGCCGCCGACCGCCGCGGGCGCCAACCGGCTCGCCGTTCCGACCGAGGACCACCCGCTCGAGTACGCGTCGTTCAGCGGAACCATCGCCGCCGGCGAGTACGGCGGCGGACACGTCACCATCTGGGACGCCGGCCGCTACGCCACCGAGAAGTGGGACGACCGGCACATCGTCGTGACGTTCGACGGTCGCCGGCTGGCCGGCCGGTACGCGCTCTTCCCGCTGGACGGCGGTGCCTGGAATCTCCGCAAGCTCGACGCCACCCACCCTGCTGAGGTCCAGACACCCGCCGCCCCGCTGCCGATGCTGGCCACCGCGGCACCGCTCCCCGGCGACGACGCCGCCTGGGGCTATGAGTTCAAGTGGGACGGCGTCCGCGCCGTGGCCTCGGTGCACGGCGGTGTCCTCACCCTCACCTCCCGCAAGGGCACGGAGATCACCGTCCGCTATCCGGAGGTTGCTCAGCTCCCGGCCGCGCTGGCCGGCCACGACGCGATCGTCGACGGCGAGATCGTGGCGATGGACGGCCGGGGGCGGCCCGACTTCGGCGCCCTGCAGAGCCGCATGCACCGCACCGGACCCGAAGTGCCACGGATGGCGGCCGCGGCGCCGGTGACCTACCTGGTCTTCGACCTGCTCTCCTGGGACGGGGAGAAGCTGCTCGACCTGCCGTACGCCGAGCGGCGAGCCCGGCTCGACGCGCGGGGGATCGCCGGCCATCGCTGGGTGGCCACGCCGTGGTTCCCGGGCGGCGGCGCGGACGTCCTGGCGGCCAGCGAGGAGAACGGCCTCGAGGGCGTCGTGGCCAAGCGGCTGAACTCGCCGTACCGGCCCGGCCTGCGCACCCCCGACTGGCGCAAGATCAAGAACTTCAAGACGCAGTCGGTCGTCGTCGGCGGCTGGCGGCCCGGGCAGGGACGGCGGACGGGCGCCATCGGCTCACTGCTGGTGGGCGTGCCCGACGACGAGGGCCGGCTGATCTACGTCGGCCACGTCGGCACCGGGTTCACCGATCAGGACCTGTCCGACCTCAGAGGGATGTTCACCGAGCGAAGCGCGCCACCGTTCGAGGGATCCCTGCCCCGCGAGGTCACCCGCGACGCGCACTGGATCGAGCCCGATCTCGTCGGTGAGGTGGCGTATGCCGTGTGGACGGCGGAGGGACGGCTGCGGCATCCCTCGTGGCGCGGGATCCGTGACGACCTCGAGCCCGACGACGTGGCGATCGAGCCGTGAGGGGCGAGCATGGCGAGGTGCCCTGGACCATCGGTGCCGTGCTGGTGGCTCTGGGGTCGGCGTTGTCGTCCGTCGGCGCGTGCTTGGTCGGACCGGCGTCGTCGGACTGCCTTCCGGCTCCCTTGCAGGTCAGTCCCGAGCCGGCGGTGGCAGGGAAGCCGATCACGGTCTCCAGCGGTCCCTTCGAGTGCGACGCCGAGTATCCGTCCGGCACCTGGTACACCCTCTTCCTCACGGTCCGAGGCGAACCGCCGGCCCAGTTGACCACCGTCGAGGTCGCCTCGGACGGCGCCTTCACGACGCAGGTGGTGCTGCCGGCCACCACGCCGCTGGGGGAGGCGGACCTGTTCGTGACGGGCAGCAGGTACGACGAGTGCCTGGCGCAGGCAAGCTGCGCCGGCTACAGCACGCTGTTCCCGGTCAGGGCCCCGTGACCGGCAAGCAGCGGGTGGAGATCGACGGCCGCCAGCTGAGCGTCTCGAACCTGGAGAAGGTTCTCTTCCCCGAGGTGACGTTCACCAAGGCGCGGGTCATCGACTACAACGTGCGGATCGCGCCCGTGCTGCTCCCGCACCTGGCCGGGCGGCCGGTCACGTTCACCCGGTGGCCCGACGGCGTGGAGGGGCAGAAGTTCTTCGAGAAGAACAGTGCCCGCCATGCCCCCGAGTGGGTCCGCCGGGTGACGATCCCGAGCCCCGGCAGCTCGACGGGCCGGGAAACCCTCGACATGGTGATCCTGGAGTCGGTCGCAGACCTGGCGTGGGCGGCCAACCTGGCGGCGCTCGAGCTGCACGTTCCGCAGTGGCAGGTGGACGACGAGGGGCGAGCGGCCCTGCCCGATCTGCTCGTGCTGGACCTCGATCCGGGCCCTGACACCGGCCTCGCCGAGTGCTGCGCGCTGGCGGAGCGGCTGGGGGCCCGGCTGGAGGACGACGGGCTGGACCCGGTGGTGAAGACGTCGGGCTCCAAGGGCATGCAGGTGTACGCCCCGATCGAGTCGGCCGACCGGGAGCACCCGAGCCGGTACGCCAAGGCGCTGGCCCAGGAGCTGTCCGCGCAGACCCCCGACGACGTCGTCTGGCGCATGGAGAAGGTGCTCCGGCCGGGCAAGGTGCTCATCGACTGGAGTCAGAACAACCCGGCGAAGACGACCGTCGCCCCGTACTCGCTGCGCGCGCGGCCCGGCGCGACCGTGTCGACACCGATCGGCTGGGACGAGGTGGACGCGGTCCGCGAGGGGGCGGATCCGGCGACGCTGCGGTTCACGACCGACGAGGTCCTGGCGCGCGTCGAGGAGTACGGCGACCTGTTCGACGTCGCCGGAGCACGTCGCGCCCCCCTCCCGGAGGTGTGATCTCGGTGATCAGGGGCCCTGACCACCGTTCCGGCCGGATCCGTGGTCAGGGCTCCGTGATCGTCGCGGCAGTGGTCTGCGAGGATGCCGGACCGTGTCCGCCGACCTCCGCTTCACCGACGTGGGGCGGCTCGTCGTCCGCTGTCCCGACCGGCCCGGCATCGTCGCCGTCCTCAGTGGGCTCATGGCCCAGGTCGGCGCCAACATCACCGATTCGCAGCAGCACTCGTCCGACCCCAGTGGCGGCACGTTCACGCTGCGGCTCGAATTCGTCCTCGCGGACCTCGCCGCTCGGCGTGCCGAGCTCGAACAGCGACTGACGCTCCTGGCGGGGGAGTGGGACATGGTCTGGCGGCTCGCCCGGGCCGCGCACCGCCCCACCCTCGCCGTCTTCGTGAGCCGCACCGACCACGTGCTGCAGGAGCTGATCTACCGCGTGCGGGCCGGCGACCTGCGGGCCGAGATCGCCTGCATCGTCTCCAACCACCGCGACCTCGAACCGGTGGCGCGGGCGGCGGGCATCCCGTTCCACCACGTGCCGGTCACGGCCGACACGAAGGCCCAGGCCGAGGCCGAGGCGCTGCGGCTGATCGGCGACGTCGACCTGGTGGTGCTCGCCCGGTACATGCAGATCGTCTCCGCCGACTTCTGCAGCCGCTTCCCCGAGCGTCTGATCAACATCCACCACAGCTTCCTGCCGGCATTCGTCGGCGCGAACCCGTACCAGGCAGCGCACGACCGCGGCGTGAAGCTGATCGGCGCGACAGCGCACTACGTGACGGCGGAGCTCGACGCGGGGCCGATCATCGAGCAGGAGGTCGCGCGGATCGACCACCGAGCGACCGTCGACGACATGCGCCGGGTGGGCCGGTACGTCGAGCGGCAGGTGCTGGCGCAGGCCGTGACGTGGCACGTCGAGGACCGCGTGATCGTCGAGGGCCCCCGCACCATCGTCTTCGCCTGAAGACCGTGATGTTGATCAGGTGACCTGATCAACGGTGCGCTCCGGTAGCTGCTGGTGCGCGTCTTGATTTGACTGATTCAAGACAGCGGGGTTGGCTGGGGCCCGATGGAGACCAGATGGGCGCACCAGTTGCGGGCGGTAGGGCTGCGGGTCACCCGGCCCCGCCTGTCAGTGCTCAGCGTCCTGGCCGACCGTCCCCATGCCGACGCCGACACCATCGTCACCGGTGCTCGCGAGCTACACCCCTCGTTGTCGCCACAGGCGGTCTACGGCGTCCTGAAGGCGTTGGTCGCGCAGGGCCTCGCCCGACGGATCGAGCCCGCCGGTGCCCCCGCGCTGTTCGAGCTGCGCGTGGGTGACAACCACCACCACCTGGTCTGCCGCTCGTGCGGCGCGGTCGCTGATGTCGACTGCGCCGTCGGGGCGGCCCCGTGCCTGGTGCCCTCGGGCACCGCCGGCTTCGTCGTCGACGAGGCCGAGGTCGTCTTCTGGGGTTTCTGCCCCGACTGTCAGCTCGACGGTCAGGGCAGAGCGCCCGCAGAGCCACGACAGATGTCCGAGCACCAGATTTCTGAGCACCAGATGTCTGAGCACCACATTTCCGAGCACCAGATCCGAGGAGGAGCAATCGCATGACCGATGTCGCATCCCAGGGGCCGGCCCCCAGCGAGGCCGACAAGGCCGTCCTGACCAACCGCCAGGGTCACCCGGTCTACGACAACCAGAACCAGCGGACGGTGGGCGCACGTGGCCCGGCGACCCTGGAGAACTACCAGTTCCTCGAGAAGATCAGCCACTTCGACCGGGAGCGCATCCCCGAGCGGGTGGTGCACGCCCGTGGTGTGACCGCCTACGGCGTCTTCGAGGCAGACGGCACCGTCGGCGACGAGCCGGTCGCGACGTACACCCGCGCCAAGCTCTTCCAGGAGAAGGGCAAGAAGACCGACCTCGCCATCCGCTTCTCCACCGTGGCCGGCGGCCGGGACTCCTCCGAGATGGCCCGCGACCCCCGTGGCTTCGCGGTGAAGCTGTACACCGAGGAGGGCAACTGGGACCTGGTCGGCAACAACATGGGTGTCTTCTTCATCCGCGACGCGATCAAGTTCCCCGACTTCATCCACTCGCAGAAGCCGGACCCGGTCACCTTCGAGGCCAACGTCGCCGAGCGCGCCTTCGACTTCTTCAGCCAGACCCCCGAGGCCCTGCACATGGTCTCGCTGGTCTTCAGCCCCCGCGGCCTGCCGGCGTCCTACCGGCATATGCAGGGCTTCGGCGTGAATACCTACCGGTGGGTCAACGCCGAGGGTGACACCGTCCTGGTGAAGTACCACTGGCTGCCGAGGCAGGGCGTGAAGTCCTTCACCGCGGCCGACGCCGCCGTGATCCAGGCCGGCACCCTCGGGTTCCACACCAAGGATCTCTACGACGCCATCGAGCGCGGCGAGTACCCCCAGTGGGACCTGCACGTCCAGATCATGAGCGACGACGAGCACCCGGAGCTGGACTTCGACCCGCTCGACGACACCAAGGTGTGGCCGGAGGAGGTCTTCCCGCTCCGCAAGGTCGGCACCATGACCCTCAATCGGATGCCCGAGGACTTCTTCTCGGAGAACGAGCAGATCGCTTTCGGCACCGGCGTCCTGGTCGACGGGCTCGACTTCTCCGACGACAAGATGCTGGTCGGACGCACGTTCTCCTACTCGGACACCCAGCGGTACCGGGTGGGGCCCAACTACCTGCAGTTGCCGGTGAACCAGCCGAAGGCGCCGGTCCGCACCAACCAGCAGGGCGGCCAGATGTCCTACGGCCGCGACCACGTGGGCACCAACCCGCACGTCAACTACGAGCCCTCGATCACCGGCGGCCTGCGTGAGGCCACCTACCCCACGCACGACGAGCAGGGTCCTGTCATCACCGGCCGGCTCACCCGCAAGCGGATCCCGCGCACCAACGACTACAAGCAGGCCGGCGAGCGGTATCTGCTGTCGGAGCAGTGGGAGAAGGACGACCTGGTGACCAACCTCGTGGGCGCACTCCAGCAGTGCCGCCGCGAGATCCAGGAGCGGATGGTCTGGCACTTCTTCATGTGCGAGGACGAGTGGGGCCAGCGCGTCGGTGAGGGCCTCGGCATCACCGCGGACGACGTCCGTGGCCTGCCCCCGCTGCAGTCGCAGACCCTCACCGAGGAGGAGCAGCAGCGCGCTGCGAACCTCGGCAAGAACGGCCCGCGCGACGTCACGGGTCTGGTGATGACGCACTGCGTGCCCAACGAGCACGTGGTCGTCGGGAGCTGACCGACCGCACCACAGCATGGCCCGGCGGGCCGCGACCGGTACCCCGGTCGCGGCCCGCTGTGCTGTGCAGCGGCTGCCTCGCGCGGCCACATCGCTCAGTCCTCAGCATGCGCGCGTTGTGGCAGCGCGATCGGCGATCGTGGTCGGCAGGCACGCTTCGGACGGCCGGGTGAGATGCAGCGGGCGGGTTCCCCTACGGTCGAGGCGTGCGAGCAGCCGATCCGGACGGAACCGTGACCGTCACACCCGCGCAAGGGAGTGCCACCGTGGGTAGGGCGGCTGGCTGGGTGGCACCGCTGTGCTGGATCGCCGTGCTGCTCGACGGCTTCGACCTCGTCGTGGTCGGCACCGTCGTCCCCGCGCTCCAGAGGCCAGGGGAGTGGGCGCTCACGGGCGCCGGAACGACGTTCGTCATCACCATCGGCCTGGTCGGCATGATGGTCGGCGCCCTGACCATCGGCACGCTGACCGATCTCGTCGGCCGGCGCAAGGCGCTGATCGGTGCCGTCTCCTCCTTCTCGCTGTTCACCCTGCTGTGCGCGGCGGCGCCCGACGTGACGAGCTTCGGCGTCCTTCGCTTTCTGGCCGGGCTGGGCCTGGGCGGTTGCCTGCCCACGGCGATCGCCATGGTCAACGAGTTCTCCCGCGCCGGGCGCAGCGGCCGGGCGACGACGACGGTGATGACCGGGTACCACGTCGGCGCCGTGGTCACGGCAGCGCTGGCCATCGTGGTCATCCCCGAGCTGGGCTGGCGGTGGATGTTCGTGATCGGCGCCCTGCCCGCCGTCGTCCTCGTGCCCCTGATGCTGCGTTGGCTCCCGGAGTCGGCGGCCTACCTCGCCGCGCACGGCCGCCGGGCGGAGGCCGAGCAGGTGGCCACCCAGTACGGCCTCGTGCTGGAGGAGCCGGCGGCGCCGGTGGCGGCGCACGCGGGCGAGAGTGCCGGCGCGACGCTGAAGACGCTGTTCGCGCCCGCGTACGTGCGCAACAGCGTGGTCATCGCCCTGACGTCGTTCATGGGGCTGCTGCTCGTCTACGGCCTCAACAGCTGGCTGCCGACGATCATGCGCGAGGCCGACTACGAGCTCGGCGCCGCGCTGGCCTTCCTTGTCGTGCTCAACGTCGGCGCGGTGGCCGGACTACTGGTGGCCGGAACGGTGGCCGACCGGATCGGCGCCCGTGCTGCAGGCGTCGCGTGGTTCGCCGGCGCCGCCCTGTTCCTGGCGCTGCTGTCGATCCGGCTCCCGACCGGCGGCATCTACGTCATGGTCTTCCTGACCGGCTGCTTCGTCTTCAGCGCCCAGGTGCTCGTCTACGCCTTCGTCAGCGCGAACCACCCGCCGCAGGTGCGCGCCACCGCACTGGGCTGGTCGGCCGGCGCCGGCCGGATCGGGGCGATCGTGGGACCCGTCTTCACCGGCGCGCTCTTCTCGGCCGGGATCGCCTTTCCGTGGGGTTTCTACTTCTTCGCCGTCGTCGGCGCGATCGCCGCCGTGGCGTTCAGCGTGGCCCGGGCCCGCGCGACCGGGCCCTGAACCGAACGCCTCCGTCGCGCGAGTGCGCAGGTTCCCCGTCCGTACCACAGCTGTGACAGACCGTGAATCGATGACCTAGAGTTCCGCTCGCTGCAGCCGGGGTGGGGCCGCTGCGCAAGAGAGGGGGCCTCGTGCCCGGAGCTGCGGTACCGGCTTTCGACGTTCTCGTCGAGGTGTCGGTCGGCTCGGCCACGGATCGGGGATACCACCGCCGGGTCAACGAGGACAGCCTGCTGGTCGTCCCGCACGTGTACGTCGTCGCCGACGGCATGGGCGGTCACGCCGCCGGTGACAAGGCCAGCGCGATCCTCGTGGAGGAGATGCGTGGCCTGGCGCGGGGCGTGGTCGAGGCCGGCGACGTCAGTGAGGTCCTGGAGCAGGCCAACGCGCGAGTGCGCACCCTCGCCGACGGTGGGGCCGGAACCACCGTCACCGCCGCGATCGGTGTCGAGCACGACGGCGCCCCGTACTGGCTGGTCGCCAACCTCGGTGACTCACGGACGTACCGCCTCTCCGACGGGCGTCTGCAGCAGGTGAGCGTCGACCACTCCGTGGTGCAGGAGCTGCTCGACCGCGGGTTGCTCGACGCCGCCGGCGCCAAGCGGCATCCGCAGCGGCACGTGATCACCCGGGCCGTCGGCAGCGCCGAGGCGCTGCAACCGGACTACTGGCTGCTGCCCGCCCTCGACGGCGACCGGCTGCTGCTGTGCAGCGACGGGCTCACCGGGGAAGTGGACGACGAGCTGATCGAGACCACCCTCCTTCGGCACGCTGATCCGCAGCAGGCGGCCGACGCCCTCGTGGCACTGGCGCTGCAGGGCGGCGGCCGGGACAACGTCACGGTCGTCGTCATCGACACCCGCGGGCAGCCCGATCTCGAGGACACGCGGCCGCGCCCCCAGGCCGGGGTCACGGAGGCGACGGGTCCGTGAGCGACGTGAGCACCTAGGGCGCTGGAGCCGGGACGGCGCTCACGGCGGCTCGTGCGTGCTCCTCCTGCCGGGCGGTGCCGGGGCGCCCCGGCACCACGGTGGCGATCGTGCCGCGGCGGGCGACGTGGCCCACGGTCGGCGCCGGCGCGATGGGGCAGGCCCTCTCGCGGCTGTTCTCGGTCGCGCGCGGGGACCGGTCGGCGGTCTCGACCCCGGTCAGTCGCGCGGTCGCTTGCGGTCCTGGTCGGCGAGGAAGCGCTCGAACTCCGCGCCGATCTCGTCCGCGCTGGGCACCTCGCCCGCCGAGCCGAGGAGGTCCGTGCCCTCGCGGGCCGAGGTGAAGGAGTCGTACTGCTGCTCGAGGGCCGCCACGACGGCGGTGTTCTCGGGGGACTGCCCGATCTGGTCGTCGATCTCGGTGCGGTGGGCTTCGGCGGCCTCCCGCAGTGCCTCGGTGGGCAGGTGCAGGCCCGTGAGCCGCTCCAGGTGCTCGAGCAGGGTGAGCGACGCCGCCGGGTAGGTGGCCTGGGCCAGGTAGTGCGGCACGTGCGCGGCCACGCCGAGCGCGTCGACGCCGGCCTCGCCCAGACGGAGCTCGAGCAGGGCGGAGGCGCTGCCGGGGATCTGCATCTCGCCCCAGTAGACGGGATAGGGCTCGATCAGTTGGCGTCGGGTGGCGTGCGCGGTGACCGTGACCGGGCGGGTGTGCGGAACCGGCATCGGGATCGCCTGCAGGGCGACCACGGAGGTCACACCGAGGCGGTCGACCAGGGAGGCGACGGCCGCGATGAACCGCTCCCAGGCGTAGTCGGGCTCGGCGCCGTGCAGCAGCAGGAACGGCTCACCGGCGTCGTCCTCCAGGGCGTACAGCACGATCTCCGGCGCGGCGAAGGACTCGTACCGGTCGCCGCTGAAGGTGATCCTCGGCCGGTGGGCCCGGTAGTCGACCAGGCTGTCGGCGTCGAAGCGCGCCACCACCTCGTGCGGCAGGCTCGCCAGCAGATGGGCGCCGGCGAGCGCGCCGGCGTGCGCGGCGTCGAAGTCGCCGGCCAGGTCGTGCACCAGGACCAGGCCGCGCCGCTGACCGGACTCGCCGACGGCCGCTTCCCGGACCAGGAAGGACTCCGCCTCGGGGAGCAGCTCGACGAGCTCCTCCGGTCGCTGGGGCACGGTCGGTCCTCCGGACGTCGTGGGTGCGCTCTGCCGGCTGGAGTGCCAGGGGGCGCACGGTGTGGATGCTGAGTGTCAGTGTGAGTGTTGGGTGCAGCCGCGGCGGCGTCCCTGGCATTCCCCATGGTCCCCCGGAAGGGGAAGGGTCAGCTCTCCGGGCCGCGCTGCGCGGCCCCTGCCGGCGCACCGACCGGGTCGAGCACGACCTCGGCCCCGGCCGCGTCCCCGGTCACGCGGGGCCGCGTGCCGTCGTCGGAGACCTCGGGGGAGCGGCCGTCGAGCTCGTCGCGCACGTACCGGTAGACCACCGCGATGAGCGCCGCGACCGGCACGGACAGGAAGGCGCCGATGATGCCGGCCAGGCTGCTCCCGGCGGTGACGGCGAGGATGACGACGGCGGCGTGCAGGTTGAAGCCGCGCCCCTGAATGATCGGCTGCAGGACGTTGCCCTCGATCTGCTGCACCAGCAGCACGATGATGAGCACGATCAGCGCGGTCGTGAAGCCGTTGCTCACGAGTGCGACGAGGACGGCGAAGGCGCCGGCGACGAACGCGCCGATGATCGGCACGAAACCGCCGAAGAAGGTCAGTACCGCCAGCGGCAGCACCAGCGGCACCCCGAGGATCCACAACCCCAGGCCGATGAAGAATGCGTCGATGAAGCCGACCAACGCCTGCTGGCGGATGAACTCCGACAGGGTCGCCCAGGTCTTGTAGGAGAGCGCAGCAACATGGCGGGCGGCGCGGGGGCCGGTCTGGGCGGCCAGCCAGGGCACCCAGCGCGGGCCGTCCTTGAGGAAGAAGAAGACCAGCACGAGCGCCAGGACGAGGTTGATCAGGCTGTTGCCGACCGCGGATGCCCCGGTGAGCGCGTACGCGGCGATGTTCTGCGCGTTGCCCTGGATGGAGTTGATGACCGAGTCGACGGCGTTGCCGATCTGGTCCTCGCCGAAGTTGAACGGCGGGCCCTGCAGCCACTCCTGCACGTCCTGGAGCGCGGAGGTGGCGGCGTCGGCGAGCTCGGTGACCTGGGCGGCGACCTGCGGGGCGATCGCGGCGACGACCCCGCCCAGGATGGCCAGGAACCCCAGCAGCACGACGGTCGCCGCCAGTGCCGGAGGCCAGCGATGGTTGCGCAGGAACCGGGTGGCCGGCCAGAGCACGGTGGCGATGAGCAGGCCGAGCACGATCGGCAGGAGGATCGACCACAGCCTGCCGAGCACGTACCCGAGCACCACGATCGCCGCCACGATCAGGAGGAACTGGGCCGAGGCGATGGCCAGGGCGCGGCTCCCGGCGCGCACGCGGGCCTCGCGGTCGGCCGGAGGCGCCGGGGCGGTGGTCGATGCGCGGGGCGCGGGCCGCGTCCCCGGGGCCGTCGCCGGCACCGGGTCCGGAGCCGGCAGGGCGGGGGAGCGGCCGGGTAGGCGGAGCCTCATGCGCTCGATCTCAGCACACAACCGCGGGCCGGACCGTCCGGAAACGATCTTCACCGTTCCGTCGTAGCGTTCCAGCATGCCGAAGACCGCGACCGCTGACCGGGTCGACCGCGACGCACTCCTGGATTTCCTCCGCTCCCGCCACCGGGCCGTGCTGGTGACCCGCAGAGGCGACGGCGGTGTCCAGCTCTCGCCGGTGACCTGCGGCGTCGACGAGGAGGGGCGGGTCGTCGTCTCCACGTATCCGCAGCGGGCCAAGGTGGCCAATGCGCGGCGGGAGGCGGCCGTGTCGCTGTGCGTCCTCTCCGACGACTTCGACGGGCCGTGGGTGCAGGTCGACGGGCACGCCGAGGTGCTGGACCTGCCCGACGCGCTGGAACCGCTGGTGGAGTACTACCGCTCGATCAGCGGGGAACACCCGGACTGGGACGACTACCGCGCCGCCATGACCCGCCAGGGAAAGTCGCTGCTGCGGATCACCGTGACCGGATGGGGGCCCGTTGCCACCGGCGGGTTCCCACCGGCTGTGGCTGACAAGCTCTGATCCTTGCATTTAAGGCTGAAAGCTGTCAGACTTGCGCGGTGCCGTTCGTGTTGACCGTCGACCAGCGAGCCAGCAGTCGGAGCCCCGACCGCGTCGCTGACATGCTGCCGCGACTCAACCAGGCCGTACCGACGCTCCTGGCATTCGAGCGCACGGCCGGGGACGAGTTCCAGGGCGTGCTCGCGGAGGCCGACGACGTCGTCGACACGGTGCTCGAGCTGGTCCGGCTCGGCGGCTGGAGTATCGGGGTGGGCGCAGGTCCGGTGCAGACCCCGCTTCCGGCCAGCACGCGGGCGGGCGCCGGACCGGCCTTCCTGAGCGCCCGCCGGGCGGTGGACGCCGCCAAGCAGCGGCCCGCCCGGCTGGCGGTGC
>JAOPWJ010000220.1 GCA_025965715.1 Blastococcus sp.
GGCGGTCGCCCTCGCCGCGCAGTTCTGCCCCGACGTCCTGGTCGAGGAGCTGGTCGAGGGCGACGACCTGCGGGTGATCGTCATCGACCGGCAGGTGGTTGCTGCCGCGGCCCGCCGTCCGGCGGAGATCGTCGGCGACGGCCGGCACACGGTGACCGAGCTGATCCGCTCGACCAGCCGCCGGCGCGAGCGGGCCACCGGCGGGGAGTCGAGCATCCCGCTCGACGATGTCACCGCGGAGGTCGTCGGCGAGTCCGGCTACGGCATGGACGACGTCCCGCCGTCGGGCGAGCGGATCCGGGTCCGGCGGACGGCGAATCTGCACACCGGTGGCACCATCGAGGACGTCACCCACCTGCTCCACCCGGAGATCGCCCAGGCCGCGGTGCGCGCCGCCGAGGCGCTGGGCATACCGCTCACCGGCCTGGACTTCATGGTGCCCGACGTGACCGGCCCGGAGTACGTGTTCATCGAGGCCAACGAACGCCCAGGGCTGGCCAACCACGAGCCCCAGCCGGTGGTCGCACGCTTCGTCGACCTGCTCTTCCCCGAGACCCGCACAGGGCCCCGTCCTCCCCACCCCCCGCAGGCCCGGGGCGGGACCCGGGACGGGGCCTAGAGGCGGAGTTCGGCGCGGATCTCGGCGCTGTGCTCCCCCGTCCGGGGAACGCGCCCCACCGACCCCGGGGTGAGGGAGAACCGTGGGGCGACGCCGGGCTGCACCCGCCCGTCGACCTCCACGAAGACCTCCCGCTCGGTGTTGTGCGCATCCGACCTGGCCTCCAGCAGCGACCACACCGGCGCGACGCAGGCGTCGGTCCCCGCGAACACCGCCCACCACTCGGTGCGCGTGCGGCCGGCGAACACCTCGGTGAAGCGGTCGCGCAGCGCCGGCCACTGCTCCGGGTCGGCGCGATCGGGCAGCGTCTCGTCGCCGGCGAGCCCCAGGCCGTCCAGCAGCGCCGCGTAGAACTGCTCCTCCAGCGCACCGACTGCCAGGAACTGCCCGTCGGCGCAGCGGTAGACGTCGTAGAACGGGGCGCCGGTGTCCAGCAGGTTCACTCCGCGCCGGTCGGCCCAGACGCCGGCGTCGATCATGCCGTGGATCAGGGTGGTGAGGACGGCGGTGCCGTCGACGATCGCCGCGTCGACGACCTGCCCAGTTCCCGTGGCCCGCGCGTGCAGTAGCGCCGCCAAGGCACCCAGGGCCAGGAACACTCCCCCGCCGCCGAAGTCACCCAGCAGGTTCAGCGGCGGTGCGGGGCGCTCCTCCGGCCGGCCGGTGGCGCCCAGGGCGCCGGTCAGCGCGATGTAGCCGATGTCGTGCCCGGCGGTCGGCGCGAGCGGGCCGGTCTGGCCCCAGCCGGTCATCCGGCCGTAGACGAGTGCCGGGTTCTCCGCCAGCGCCGCCTCGGGACCCAGGCCCAGCCGCTCCATGACGCCCGGCCGAAAGCCCTCGAGCAGCACGTCCGAGCGCCGGATCAGGGCACGGACGACGTCCAGGTCGGCGGAGTCCTTGAGGTCCAAGGCGATCGAGCGCTTGCCCCGGTCGAGCAGCGACGTGGCGCCCAGGGAACCGAGCAGTCCCCCGCGGACGGCCGGGCGGTCGATGCGGACCACGTCTGCCCCCAGATCGGCCAGCAGCATCCCGCAGAACGGCCCGGGCCCCAGTCCGGCGAACTCCACGACCCGCACGCCCTCGAGCGGTCCCACCGGCGTCCCCTCCCCTGCTGCGGGCCGCCGGCGTGCGACCCTCCCGGAGGCATGCTGCCCGATGGGGCGGACGGCGCGGGGGGAGGGCGGAACGGTGGCCTACGTGCTGGCCGCGCTCGGCGGCGCACTGGGTGCCCTGCTCCGCTGGGCGGTCGCCGAGGCGCTCCCGGTCTCCGCCGTCGGCTGGCCCTGGGCGACACTGCTGGTCAACCTGAGCGGATGCTTCCTGCTGGGCATGCTCTCCGCCTTTCTCGCCGGCCGTTCCCCGGAGCCGTCCTGGGCGCGGCCGTTCCTCGGCGTCGGCGTTCTCGGGGGGTACACGACGTACTCCACGTTCGCCGTCGAGGTCGTGAGCCGGGCGGAGGAGGGCGCGCTCCTCCTCGCCGCGGGTTACCTGCTCCTCTCGGTCGTCGGCGGGCTGGCTGCCGTTCTCATGGGGGCCCGAACCGTGGCGCGGGTGCGCCGATGACCCCGCTGCTGGTCGCGGCCGGCGCCCTGGTGGGGGCGCCCCTGCGGTTGCTGGTCACCCGCCTGGCCGGCCGGGGTGGACGCGACCCGGCGGTCGGCACGCTCGCGGTCAATGTCGCCGGCAGCGCCGTCCTGGGAGCGGTCCTGGGGCTGGCCGAGGTCGCGGACTGGGTGGTCGCCCTCGTGGGTGTGGGTTTCTGCGGCACGCTCACCACGTTCTCCACGTTCGGGGCGGACACCGTCCGGCTCACCGAGGCCCGCGCGGCCGTCCGGGCCGCGGCTTACGTCATGGCGACCCTCGTGCTGGGAATCGGCGCCGCCGCAGCGGCCTGGCTCCTGGCCCGCGCGGTCTGAACGCCCAAGGGGTCGGACGGCGGGCCGCCGGTGGCCTCAGTAGGGTCGGGGACGGTATGGCGGAGAACCCGGGAGCGCAGCAGGGGGCGGACAGTCCTGTCGTCGTGGTCGCCAACCGCCTTCCGGTCGACCAGGTCGCCGGGCCCGACGGTGAGACGCGGTGGCAGCGGAGCCCGGGCGGCCTGGTGACCGCCCTGGAGCCCTTCGTCGCCGGGCGCGGCGGTGCCTGGGTCGGCTGGTCGGGCTCGGCCGGTGAGGCACCGGAGCCCTTCGACTCCGGCGGGATGTCGCTGATTCCGGTGGAGCTCAGCGAGGAGGAGGTGGACCACTACTACGAGGGCATGTCCAACGCCTCGCTGTGGCCGCTCTACCACGACGTCGTCGAGAAGCCGGAGTACCACCGCACCTGGTGGGACAGCTACGTGCAGGTCAACAAGCGGTTCGCCGAACGGGCGGCGGCCGTGGCGGCCGAGGGCGCCATCGTCTGGGTGCACGACTACCAGTTGCAGCTGGTTCCGGCACTGCTGCGGCAGAGCCGGCCCGACCTCACCATCGGCTTCTTCCTGCACATCCCGTTCCCGCCGTACGAACTGTTCACCCAGCTCCCGTGGCGGTCGGCCATCGTGGAGGGGCTCCTGGGTGCCGACCTGGTGGGCTTCCAGCGGCCGGCCGCGGCGTCGAACTTCGTCCAGCTGGCCCGGCGGCTGCACGATCTGCCGGCCCGCGGCCAGCAGATCGAGTACGAGGGCCGCACGGTGGTGGCCAAGGCATTTCCCATCTCCATCGACGTCGCTGCCTTCGACGAGCTGGCCAGGTCGCCGGCGGTGCTGGCCCGCGCCGCGGAGATCCGCAAGGAGCTCGGCAACCCCAGCAAGATCATCCTCGGGGTGGACCGGCTGGACTACACCAAGGGCATCGGCGTCCGGCTGGCCGCCTTCCAGGAGCTGCTCGAGGACGGCATCCTCGAGATGCCCGGCACCGTCCTGGTTCAGGTGGCGACGCCGAGCCGCGAGCGCGTCGAGCACTACGTGCACATGCGGGAGACGATCGAGCAGCAGGTCGGGCACATCAACGGCACGTTCGGCTCCATCGCCGGCCCGGCGGTGCACTACTTCAACCAGTCGATGCCCCGCGAGGAGCTCGCCGCCCTCTACCGGGTCGCCGACGTCATGCTCGTGACGCCGTACCGGGACGGCATGAACCTGGTGGCCAAGGAGTACGTGGCCGCGCGAGGCGATCTGCGGGGTGCGCTCGTCCTGTCCGAGTTCGCCGGGGCCGCAGCCGAGCTCAAGCAGGCGTTCCTGGTGAACCCCCACGACATCGCCGGAGTGAAGAACCAGCTCGTGCGGGCGCTGCGGGTGGAGCCGGGCGAGGCGGCGAGGCGGATGCGGGGCATGCGCCGGCACCTGTTCAAGAACGACCTCGAGCACTGGGCGGGCTCCTTCTTCGATGCCCTGCGCGCACAGGCATGACCGGGCTGCCGCCGGATCTCGACGCGGCCCTCGTCGCGCTGTCCGGCTTCCGGCCGCTGTTGGTCGCCAGCGACTACGACGGAGTGCTGGCACGGCTGCGTGACGACCCGTCATCGGCGGTGCCGGAGCCGGGTGTCGCCGAGGTGCTCGCCCGCCTGGCTGCCACGGACGGCGTCACGGTCGCCCTCGTGAGCGGACGGGGCGTGGCCGACCTGCAAGCGACGAGCGGCCTCTCCGGTCCCTATCGCTGGGTCGGCAGCCACGGCGCCGAGTTCGACGGGCCGCTCCGAGGGGAGCTCGCCGCCCGGCGGAACGCGCTGGCCGAGCGGCTGGCTCCGCTCGTCGCAGGTACGCCCGGAGCCCGGCTGGAGGTGAAGCCTGCCAGCGTGGCCGTGCACGTCCGCCAGGTCCATGACCGGTCCGCTGCCGCGGCACTCCTGGCGCGGGCCGAGGCCCCGGGAGTCGGAGTGCTGGGCGATTCGTCACTGACGATGAAGCCCGGCAAGGACGTGCTCGAGATCGCGATGACCGACGCCGACAAGGGCACGGCCCTGCGCCGGCTCCGGAAGGAACTCGGCAGCGCTGCCGCGGTCTATCTGGGTGACGACGTGACCGACGAGGACGGCTTCCGGGCCCTGGGCCCCTCCGACGTGTCGATCAAAGTGGGCGAGGGTTCCAGTGACGCCCGCTACCGGGTGGCCGACACCGCCGGCGCCCTCGCCGCGCTCGCTCGGCTGGCCGACCTCCTCCGCTGATCCTCGGCGGCGTGTCGGGCCGTCGGCGCGATGACCCCCGCGCCGGCTCGAGCGGGTACGAGTCACCGTTCTCGCCGGTCGCCGACCATTTCCAATCCTCGCCGGTCAATTCTTCCCGGTTCTCCTCCCGCCGCGTGCAGTGGATTGTCGACATATCGCCGAATGGGCGGCGGCAACCTGTCGCACATGTCACGATTCACGCAACCGTAGGTTGAGAGGCTTTTCCGCCCGGGCTGGAGTCACCACAATTTCGCTGTCACCGCATCCAGTGCAGCAGCGAATTCAGGATGGTTCCCCGTGAGCACGACTCCCCCCTCCCCCGCGCTGCCACGTCCGGCCGTACGGCCGCTGCGCTCGACGCCGCGCAGGGAAGGTTGCGTGAGGTCATGTCCTCGGTCGTGGGCTCGGCCGACGCGGTGGCCGCCTCCTCTGAGGAGCTGAGCGCGAGCTCCGCGCAGATCTCGGCGTCGGCGGAGGAGATGGGTGCCTCGATCCGGGAGATCGCCAGCAACGCCGCCCAGGCCAGCGAGGTTGCCGCCCGTGCGGTGGCCGCGGCGGAAACCACCACCGCGAGGGTGGCCAAGCTGGGTGAGTCCTCGGCCGAGATCGGAAACGTGGTGAAGGTGATCACGAGCATCGCCGAGCAGACGAACCTGCTGGCGCTCAACGCCACGATCGAGGCGGCCCGGGCGGGTGAGGCCGGCAAGGGCTTCGCCGTGGTGGCGAACGAGGTCAAGG
>JAOPWJ010000247.1 GCA_025965715.1 Blastococcus sp.
CGTCGTTGCCGATGACCTGGGCGGCCACCTGGATCGTCGCCTCCGGGATCACCGGGTTCACCTTGCCCGGCATGATCGAGCTGCCCGGCTGGAGGTCGGGCAGGAAGATCTCGCCCAGGCCGGTCCGGGGGCCAGAGCCCATCCAGCGCAGGTCGTTGGCGATCTTCACCAGCCCGACAGCGATGGTCTTGAGCTGACCGGAGGCCTCGACGAGGGCGTCCCGGGAGCTCTGCGCCTCGAAGTGGTTGCGCGCCTCCGACAGCGGCAGGTCCATGTCCGTGGCGAGCCGTTCGATGATCGCGGCGGCGAACCCGGGCGGGGTGTTGATCCCGGTGCCCACGGCCGTGCCCCCGAGCGGAAGCTCTCCGACGCGCGGGAGCGAGGCATGCAGCCGCTCCACGCCGTAGCGGACCGCGGCGGCGTAGCCGCCGAACTCCTGGCCCAGGGTGACCGGGGTGGCATCCATGAGGTGCGTGCGGCCGCTCTTGACGACGTCGGCGAACTCCCCGGCCTTGCGCTCCAGCGAGGCCTCGAGGTGCTCGAGCGCGGGGATGAGGGTCGCGACGATCGCCCGGGTGGCGGCGATGTGGATCGCCGAGGGGAAGACGTCGTTGGAGCTCTGCGAGGCGTTCACGTGGTCGTTGGGGTGCACGGGCTTGCCGAGCGCCTCGGTCGCCAGCGTTGCGATGACCTCGTTGGTGTTCATGTTGCTCGACGTCCCCGAGCCGGTCTGGAAGACGTCGATGGGGAAGTGCTGGTCCCAGTCGCCCCGGGCGACCGCGGCCGCGGCCGCGGTGATCGCAGAGGCCACCTCCCGGTCCAGGACTCCCAGGTCGGCGTTGACGGTGGCGGCGGCTCCCTTGATGGCGGCCAGGGCGCCGATGAGCTCACGCTCGATCGGCGTGCCCGAGATCGGGAAGTTCTCGACGGCGCGCTGCGTCTGCGCCCGCCACTTCGCCCAGGCAGGTACGCGGACCTCGCCCATGGAGTCGTGCTCGATGCGGTACTCGCTGGCGTCCTGACCGCTGCCGTCCTGCTGTGCCGCCACGCTCTGCTCCTGGATGGGTGTGAAGGGAACCCCGCTGTGGAAATGACCCTAGATCCCCGCAGCGGGACGCCGAGGTCGCGGTCCTGCGACCGCGCCGGGGAGTCCCCCAGTGGCCGCAATCTCCAGGCCGGGAGCGGAGCCGTAGAGGTGCTCCCTCCGACGCCTTAGCATCCGCGCCACCGACTGCCGTCCGGCTCGAGGAGTCCCCATGTCACAGCCGCCGTACCCGCCGCCGGGTGATAGCGAGCCAGGGGGCGACCAACCCGGTCCCCACGGTTGGAACCCGCCCGCGGGCCCGAACGAGCCCACTCAGCAGTTCGGCGCGCCGGGAGAGCCGCAACGCGACCAGACCCAGCGGTTCGCGCCGCCGGGGCAGTACGGGCAGCCGGGTCAGCCGCCGCCGTACCCCTCGGGCCCGTACCCCTCCGGCCCGTTTCCCCCGCCCGGCCAGTACGGCGAGCCCGGCCAGTACGCGCAGCCGGGCCAGTACGCGCAGCCGGGCCAGTACGCGCAGCCGGGCCAGTACGCGCAGCCGGGTCAGCCGGGGCAGTTCCCACCGCCGGGCCAGTACGGCCAGTACCCGCAGGCCGGGCAGCCGTGGAGTGCGCCGGGTGGTCCGGGCGGACCTCCGAAAGGCAACAAGAACACCCTCATCGCGCTGATCCTGGCCGGTGTCGTGGTGCTGGCCGCGGTGGGCGTGGCGCTCTACCTCGTGCTGGGCAACGACGGCCCGGTCCCCGCGGCGTCGGGTCCCACGACGTCGAGTACGGCCCTCGACGACTCCTCGAGCCCGGAGGAGACCACCTCGAGCGTCGAGGAGACGACGAGCGCCCCTCAGGTGCCGCCCGCCGCGGGCGCGCTGCCCGACCCGACGGTGACTCCCGACGGCCTGGGCGACGACCCGACGCTCGACGTCCTCGCGCTGGCCTGCTACCTCGGTGACATGCAGTCCTGCGACGACCTGTTCGACGAGTCCGACCCGGGCTCGGACTACGAGACCTACGGCGACAGCTGCGCGGGCCGGCAGCTGACCGGCACGTCCGTCTACTGCACCAAGACCTTTCCGCAGGCCTGAGCACCGTTCCCGTCCGGATCGATGATCGACGACGCCGCACCCGAGAGGCCACCGGTCGTCCGCGCCGGGGTAGCCGAGCGGGATGCGGTCGCGAGCACCGTGTCCGGCGACGTCCGCGTGGGCCTCCGTGCCACCCGCGCGGACGCCGATCCCATGGAGCTGTTCCTCGGCACCACCTGCGGTGATGTCGACGTGATCCTCGCCGGGCCCGTGGAAGGCGGTGCCCGATCGGCTGGCCCCGGTACGGCTGCCGCCGCTGCCCCCACGCCCCCTACGCCGCCGCCTCCGGCCTGACTGCTACTGCTGCTCGTCGAGCCGGTCGAAGGCCACGGCGGAGTAGGCGCGCAGCTTCTCCAGCGAGTGCAGGCTGTCGATCGAGCGGATCGTGCCCGACCGCGAGCGCATGACCAGCGACTGGGTCGTGCAGCCGCCGGCGCGGTACTGGACGCCACGCAGGAGCTCGCCGTCGGTGATGCCGGTGGCGACGAAGAAGACGTCGCCACGCACCAGGTCGTCGATGTGCAGGACCCGATCGAGGTCGTGACCCGCGTCGAGGGCCTTCTGCCGCTCGTCGTCGTCCTTCGGCCAGAGCTTGCCCTGCAGTGCGCCGCCCATGCACTTGAGCGCGCAGGCCGCGATGATGCCCTCCGGCGTGCCGCCGATGCCGAGGAGCAGGTCGACACCCGTGCCCTCGCGTGCCGCAGCGATGGCTCCCGCGACGTCGCCGTCGGTGATGAACTTGATCCTCGCCCCGGCCTCCCGGACCTCCTGCACCAGCTTCGCGTGCCGTGGCCGGTCCAGGATGCACACGGTGACGTCGCCGGTGGAGCACAGCTTGGCCTTGGCGATGCGGCGGATGTTCTCGGCGACCGGGACGGTGATGTCGACGACGTCGGCGGCTTCCGGGCCGGTGGCGAGCTTCTCCATGTAGAAGACGGCCGACGGGTCGTACATCGCCCCGCGGTCGGCAACCGCCATGACGGCGATCGCGTTCGGCATGCCCTTGGCCATCAGCGTCGTGCCGTCGATCGGGTCGACCGCGACGTCGCACTCCGGGCCCTGGCCGTCGCCGACCTCCTCGCCGTTGAAGAGCATCGGCGCCTCGTCCTTCTCGCCCTCGCCGATGACGACGACGCCCCTCATGCTCACCGTGCCGATCAAGGCGCGCATGGCGTCGACCGCCGCGCCGTCGCCGCCGTTCTTGTCACCGCGGCCGACCCACCGGCCTGCCGCCATGGCGGCCGCCTCGGTGACGCGCACCAGTTCCAGCGCGAGGTTGCGGTCCGGCGCCGGACGGTCGGCACGGAAGCCGTGCCCGGCGGTGCTCAAGGGCAGGGGCCTGTCTGAACCTGGCAGCGACACGGGGACCTCCTGGGAGAAGGACCCCGTCCTTCCCACCCTTCGCAAGCTCAGGGCGGGGCCCGGGACGGGGCCATGGGCGCGAAGTGGGGCAGCTTGCCTGCGATCCTAGGTGCATGACCGGAACCGGCCCGACGAGCCCGCGCCCGCAGGACCAGGCCCTTCCCGACGCGGCGCCGTCCCCGGCGATCGAGCGGGCCAACCGGATGAACGCGGCCAACATGCTGCGGTCGCTGCTGCCCCTGGTGATGATCTGCCTGCTGATCGTGGCATGGACGTCGTTCCGCCAGAGGTCCGACGAAGGTGTGCGCGAGGTCGACCCCACCTCGACCGTCGAGCTCGCCGCCGCACGGGCCGGCTACGCGGTGCCGGTCCCCACCGGTCTGGACGGCGACTACCGCGTCACGAGTGCCCGCACCGATGCCGGGAACGCCGGGGAGGATGACCCGGTGACGCTGGAGATCGGCTACCTGACGCCGTCGGAGGAGTTCGCCGGCTTCGTGGTGAGTGACGACCGCCGCGCTCCGGCGGTCACGGCCGTCCTCGGGGGGGCCGAGCGGCAGGGGACCGTCGACGTCGGGGGGGCGGCGTGGACGCGCTCGACCACCGCACGTGGGGAGACGGCACTGGTCCGCGAGGCCGGCGGCGTGACCGTGATCGTGAGCGGGTCGGCGACCGGGGCGGAGCTGGAGACGGTGGCCGCGGCGGTGCGGCCCTACGGCGGCTGATCCCGTGCGGCACGGTGGTCCCG
This sequence comes from Blastococcus sp., assembly GCA_025965715.1. Lineage (GTDB taxonomy): Bacteria > Actinomycetota > Actinomycetes > Mycobacteriales > Geodermatophilaceae > Blastococcus_B. The sequence continues at coordinate 4,234 of JAOPWJ010000247.1, forward strand.
GCGGATAGCTGTGCGGAACATCACGACCTGGTATCTGTCGGGTGCGTCACGTGTCGACACGCGGCAGCTCAGGAGACGCTTCGGCCCCACCAGTCACGCGGGTCGCTCGCAGCGCGTCCGAAGAGTCACTCGCGGAGCCTTCGAAGGAGCACCGATGCCCCCTCGTGCCACCTGTCCCGGCAGCGACCACCGCCCGCCCGCCACCGGCGGTTCCTGTGCCTGCGGGATGGTCACCCGCATTCCGTCCCCGAAGCCCGCGCCAGCCCCTACGCCGCTGGTGCGACCCGACCTGCGGGACGTCGTCGCACGGTGCCTGTACGACGGTCCCGGTGACCCCCTGGCCGCCGACGTCGGTGACCACCGGCCCGACGAGCTGCGGATGTCGGGAATCCTGCGCCGGCGGGCCGACCGGATGATCGCCGCGCTCGCCGCCGCAGGTCTGGTGGTCACCGCCGACGGGGACCTGGCCCGGGCGGCCTGACCCCTGCCGGGGCGGCGCCGGTCAGTCCTGTCCGGCGCCGTCCGCGGGTGCGGCGGCGGCCAGCCGCTCGCGCGCGCGGTCGAGCCAGTGCTGGCACAGCTGCGCCAGTTCCTCGCCCCGTTCCCACAGGCCGAGGGACTCCTCGAGGGTCAGCCCCCCGCCCTCCAGCCGGCGGACGACGTCGGCGAGTTCTTCGCGGGCCTGTTCGTAGGTCGTGGTCGGCGGCTCGGCGGCGTCCGGAGTGCTCACGGGTTCTCATCCTTCCCGTCGGTGGTTCGGTCGACGCGCACGGGGAACCGGCCGCCGGCCACCCGCACCTCTAGTCGCTCGGCGTCGGCCACCTCGGCGGGGGCACGCACCAGGCTTCCGTCGGCTCGCTGGACCACGGCATAGCCACGCTCCAGCGTCGCTGCGGGAGAGAGCGCGGCGACGCGGGCGCGGGCGTGCTCGAGGTCTCGTTCGGCGCCCTCGATTCGGTGGACCAGTGTGCGCCGACCCCGGGTGCGCAGACCCAGGACGTCGTCCGCTCGGCCGTGCAGGAGGCGCTCGGGTGAGGCCAGGACCGGACGCGTGCGCATCGACTCGAGCCACCTGGCCTGCTGGTCCAGTCGGCCGGCGAGTACCTGGCGGGCCCGGGTGCGCAGGCCCTCGACGAGCCGTCGTTGCTCCCCGATCTCGGGCACGATCCGGTGCGCGGCATCGGTGGGGGTGGCGGCGCGCACGTCGGCGACGTGGTCGACGAGGGTCGTGTCCGTCTCGTGGCCGACGGCGGTGACCACCGGTGTGCGGCAGGCCGCGATGGCTCGGACCAGGCCTTCGTCGGAGAAGGGCAGGAGATCCTCCACCGAGCCGCCGCCGCGGGCCACGACGATGACCTGCACCGCCGGGTCGGCGTCCAGCCGGCGCAGGCCCTCGATCACCGAGGCCGCCGCGGTGGGCCCCTGCACCGCGCAGTTGTGCATCGCGAACCGGACCGCCGGCCAGCGTCGCCGTGCGGTGACCAGGACGTCGCGCTCGGCCGCACTGTCGCGACCGGTGATCACGCCCACCACGGCCGGGGCGAACGGCAACGGTCGCTTCCGGACGGCGTCGAACAGGCCCTCGGCGGCGAGGAGCTGCCGGATCCGCTCGATGCGGGCCAGCAGCTCGCCGAGACCGACGGCGCGGATCTCGGTGGCCCGCAGCGAGAAGGACCCACGGGCGACGTAGTAGTCGGGGCGCGCCCGGACGACGACGCGGGCGCCCTCGGTCAGTTCCAGCCCGGGCCGGTCGGCGACGTCTCGGTGGCACGTCACCGGAACCGACATGTCCGCCGCCGGGTCCCGCAGCGTGAGGAAGACGGTGGCCGCGCCGCCCCGGCGGGACAGTTGCGCCACCTGCCCCTCGACCCAGACCTCGCCCAGGCGCCCGATCCAGTCGGCCACCTTGCGGGCGACGGTGCGCACCGGCCAGGGGGCGTCGGCCGACGACGGTGCCGTCACGTGGTCCCCCGGTGCGCCGTCACACCACGAGCCTGCCAGGTGGGGACGACGGGCCCGGGACCGTTATCCCCGAGGGGCGAGCGGGCTGCTCTCGACTGCCTGCTGCTCGAGCTTCTCCAGCCGGTTGCGCAGCATGCGCAGGTAGGGCTCGCGGGCGCGCGTCGCCTCCTCGTAGGAGACGAGCTCCGCCACGGTGGCCAGCTGGTAGCCGCGCAGCCGGCCGCGCAGCTGGGCGACGGAGAAGCCGTCGTAACCCTCGATCGGGGGCGTACCGGCGGCCTGGGACCCGGAGGTGTCGGCGGCGCGCACGTCGGTAGCGACTCCGGTGGCCGCGGCGACCGGGGTGCCGCCCTCGTCGGTCGCGGTGGCCGCATCGTCGGCGGCCGGGACCGGCGCGGCCACGCCCTCGTCGGTCACCGTCGCGTCGACGGTGGCGACGCCGCTCCCGTCGACCGTCAGCACGTCGACCGAGGTCGACACGTCCGCCGTCTCGACCGGGGCCGGGTCCGACTCGAGCAATGCCGACTCCAGCGCGTCGGCGTCCTCGGTGGCCGGGGCGTCGTCGACGGAGGGAGGGGCCGTCTCGTCGAGGGTGGGCGCCTGGTCGACCAGTTCGTCGATCGCGATCTCGTCGAGGATCTCCTCGATCTCGGGAGCCTCCTCCACCAGCTCTTCGATCGACTGCTGACCCGTCTCCACCTGGTCGGCCAGCTCGTCGACGACGGCGGTGACCGCGTCGGCCGCCGGGTCGTTCGGCAGCGCGTCGACCTCGGCGTCGGTGAGGGTGTCGTCGGCGGTGGACGTGTCCACGACCCGATCGAAGGCGGAGCCGCGGAAGCCGTTGCCGGTGGCCGGCTCGTCGTCGTCGTCGAAGGTGGCCAGCCCGGGCTCGTTCTCACCGCGCAGACCGGTGAAGAGCTCGTCGCCGCGGGCGACGAACCCGGCGTACTGCTGCTGGACCTTCATCGCCTGCTGCATCGCCAGGCCGATCACGCGGACCGGCAGCCCGGGCAGCGTCTCGGGGAGCTTGCGTGCCTCATCGAGGACGGTGGCGGCCAGCCCAGCGGCGGCGCGGACAACTTCGGGGATCTCACGAGCCATGGGCACAGCCTGCCCCACAACCCGCCAACCGACACGCGATGTGCGCAGTTGCACCCACGGAGGTGGCCCCGTGCAGGGTCCGTCGCCAGCTGGCGAGCCGAGGGGGGACGGGGTGAGTCACCTACCATGGGTGCATGGCTGATCAGCGCGGGCGTGTCCTCCTGGCCGACCCCCGGGGGTACTGCGCCGGCGTGGACCGGGCCGTGGTCGCCGTCGAGCGGGCTCTGGAGATCCACGGTGCCCCCGTCTACGTGCGCAAGCAGATCGTCCACAACAAGCACGTCGTCGCCACCCTGGAGCGGCGCGGCGCGATCTTCGTCGACGAGACCGACGAGGTGCCCGAGGGTTCGGTCGTCGTCTTCAGCGCGCACGGCGTCTCCCCGGCGGTGCACCAGGAGGCCGCCGAGCGGCAGCTGCGCACCATCGACGCCACCTGCCCCCTGGTGACGAAGGTGCACCAGGAGGCCAAGCGGTTCGCCCGAGACGATTTCGACATCCTCCTCATCGGCCACCGTGGGCACGAGGAGGTCGAGGGCACGTCGGGCGAGGCGCCGTCCCACATCCAGCTGGTCGACGGTGCCGACGACGTGGCCACCGTGCAGGTGCGCGACCCGGAGAAGGTCGTCTGGCTGTCGCAGACCACGCTGTCGGTCGACGAGACCCTGGCGACGGTCGACCAGCTCAAGGCCCGCTTCCCGGGTCTGCAGTCGCCGCCGAGCGATGACATCTGTTACGCCACCCAGAACCGCCAGCAGGCCGTGAAGCAGATGGCGGGGGAGTGTGACCTCGTGCTCGTGGTCGGGTCGACCAATTCGTCGAACTCGGTGCGCCTGGTCGAGGTGGCGCTGGAGGCAGGGGCCCGCGACTCGCACCTGGTCGACTTCGCGTCCGAGATCGACCCCGCCTGGCTCGATGCCGTCCAGACCGTCGGCGTCACCAGCGGCGCCTCGGTGCCGGAGATCCTGGTCAGCGAGGTGCTGGACTGGCTCGCCGAGCACGGCTATCCGGACGTCGAGACCGTGAAGGCGGCCGAGGAGCGACTGGTCTTCGCCCTTCCGCACGAGCTGCGCCGGGACCGCATCAAGAACTGAGGCCCACGCCGGCCCGGCCCAGGGTGCGGCCGCTGAGCCTCCGGCGATCGGGGGAGGGCCGCCGGAGGCTTCCCGGGTCGTGCCCCGGGAAGGGAGCTCAGCGGCGCGCGACCAGCCGGAAGAGCGCCAGCACGATCGCCACGCCGGTGGCGACGGCCATCGTGGGGAAGCCACGGACGAGCAGGGTCGCCACCGTCGGCAGGTTGAAGTGCGCCGACGGGGCGAGCCCGATGTTCACGGCCGCGACGGCCACGAAGACCAGCGGCGGGGCCACGACGACGGAGATCAGGTCGCGACGGCGGACCAGCAGTGCGGCGAAGACCGTTCCAGCGACGAGGCAGACGAGGGTGATCATGCCCAGTCCGATGCCGAAGAACGAGTCGGCGCCGGCGCCGGCGAGCGTGATCAGGAAGAGGCCGATGACGGCGAGGGTGCCGCGGAGGCGACGGCCTCCGGCCTCCGGCGCTGCGGCCTGACTGCGCGGGCGGGCGGTCTCGGACCGGCGGGCCGCGGGCCGGCGCTCCTCGGCGCGGTCCCGGTCCACACCGCGGTCGACACCAGGATCGAGGCTCCGGCCGGTCCCGCCGTCGACGCCCCGCGGGTCGAGCGGACGGCCGCCCTGGGAGACGCGCGGATAGCCGGCACCGCGGCCTGCGGCCGCATAGCCGGCATTGTGGCCTGCGGCGGCTCCGCGCACCGGGGGAGCGCTGGTGCGTACCGGGCGCGACGGCCGCTCCGGCGGCATACGGTCACGACTCGTCCGGTCCGCTCCCATGCGGTCGGACGTGCCCCGGTCGAGGCCCGGGTGGTCCGACCGCCTCCGCTCCGCCATGCGGTCGGAACCCATGCGCTCGGGTCGGGGGGGCCGAGGAGTGGCGAACGACCGTTCGGGCCGTCCTCCGCCCGGCTGCCAAGCGTCGGCTGTGTGTGCCGTGGCCATGGCGCACCTCCGTCCGGTTCCGCCGCGGTCGGCCCCAGCGGCCGCCCATCGAGGGCCACGGTAGCGACCGGCGCCGTTTCCGGTGCGCAAGACGACGCCGCGTCGCGGTACTGCGAGCGCTCGGACAACGGTCACGCGTGAGTCCTGGGGCGAGGGTGACCAGGCGGGAGTCGTGCGGCTCCCGGGGCGCGGTTATCCGGTGGTGCCGTCCCGCGTCTCCTCCAGGTCCGGCTCGGCCGGGCGCAGGGTGCGGACAGTGGCCTCGAGGGGAGGCGGAGCCTCGAGCGCCGTCTCGGCGATGCCCAGCTCGTCGAAGCGCCGAGCGGCGGTCAGCACGGACCGCTCGTAGGAGCCGACCGTTTCGTTGAAGCGGGTCATCGTCGTGCCGAGGGCGGAGCCGAGCCGGACGAGGTGCCCGGACAGCGTGCTCAGCCGGGCGTGCAGCCGCCGCCCGACCTCGAGCACCTGGTCGGCGTCGCGAGCCAGTCGCTCCTGTCGCCAGGAGTACGCCACCGTACGGAGCAGCGCCAGCAGGGTGCTGGGCGTCGCCAGGACGACGTCGCGCGCGAAGCCGTACTCCAGCAGCCCGGGCTCGGCCTCCAGCGCGGTGGTGAGGAAGCCGTCGGAGGGGACGAACAGCACGGTGAACGGTGCAGCCGGCCGGAACGCCGTCGGGTAGCGCCGGGCGGCGAGTGCGTCGACGTGGGCACGCAGTTGGCGGGCGTGCACCTGGATCCGCTGATCGCGCACCGTCTGGTCGGTGGCCTGCACCGCCTCGATGTACCCCGCGAACGGCACCTTGGCGTCCACCACCACCTGACGTCCGTCGGACAGCGTCACGACCAGGTCGGGCCGGACCCCGGCGCCCTCGTCGTTGGTGCCGCCGGGCTGCTCGACGAAGTCACAGTGCTCGAGAAGCCCCGCCACCTCGACCACCCGCCGCAGCTGCACCTCACCCCAGCGGCCGCGCACGTGCGGGGTGCGGAGCGCGGTGACCAGAGCCGCCGTCTCTTGCTTGAGCTGAGCGGAGGCCTGGCCCACGGTGCCCATCTGCTCGCGAAGCTCCCCGTGCGCGGTGGCGCGGGCGCGCTCGATCCCGGCGAGCAGCCGGTGCAGGTGATCCAGCGATTCGTGCACCGGCTCCAGTCCGGTGTGCCCAGGTCGGTGCCGAGCGGTCAGCGAGACCACGCCGAGGGTGACCGCGGTGGCCAGCAGTGCGCCGATGAGGAGCCCGGTGAGCAGGGAAGCGGCGTCCATGCCCCGCAGGGTGCCGGAGGGGTCGGACAGAACCGCGCAACGAGGCGCCGGCGGGTCCGTGGGACCGGCCGACGCCTCGGCCCGGACGACGGTCCAGCTGTCAGGCCGGCTGGTGCACGCGGGCCGGCCGGACCTCGCGGGCCGTGGTCGCGAGGGTCCAGGTGCCGAAGGCGATCGCCCACAGCCAGAAGAAGAAGATGGGGAAGAAGAAGGCGCCGAGGAGTCCGCAGGTGCCCCCGATCACGGATGCGACCCGCAGTGCGCCGGGAAGGGACGCCCGGGCGGCGAGCACCAGCGCGGCGCTCCCGACCAGGAAAGCGCTCGCGCAGACGGCCACCAGATTGCTCAGCTCGGTCAACGCGTAGACGACCGGGTGCGGAAGCGTCGCCAGGGCGGAGCCGCCCTCGGCGAAGACCACGGCCACGCCACCCAGCAGGAACCAGCCGACGGTGGCGGCCGCGGTGCCGGCGACCACCAGCCCCCAGAACACGTCGCCGCCAGAGCGGAGCTCCGTGCGCATCCGAGCGGCGAAGGGCAGCAGACCGAGCGCGGCGACGGCCCCCAGGTAGGCGAGCGCGAACGCGGTGGCCGAGTGGCCGCTGGACATGTACGTCGTGATGACGTCGTCGTCGTAGTCACCACCGGGCGAGCCGATGCTCATGAACGCGACCGGGGTTCCGATGCCGTAGACGAAGAGCCCCAGCCCCGCCGTCCGTCGCGAGATCTCCATGACTTCCTCCTGCAGTTCGTCGATTCGCCGTGTGGGCTGGCGAAAACGTAGGGCGGAGGCGGTGCCGGGCACGTCGTGCTGACGAGCCATCTGTGCCTCCGCCGGGCGGAGGATGGCGAGGTCGTGCCCGCGGAGGACGACGGCGGCCCCGCCGGGATCTACGGTCGGCGGATGACCAGGCGGTCGATCGCCTTCGACGGGTTCCTCGCCCTCGTCGTCCTCGCTTTAGGGCAGGCCGAGGCGTGGACGGGCTTCCAGGCGACCCGCCGCCAGGGACCGCACTGGGCGGAGGCCCTGGGATACGGCCTCGCGGCGGCCGCCCTGCTCATCCGGCGGATGCATCCGCTGCGCTGCGTGCTGCTGGTCTGCGGCGTCCTGGCGGTGGAGTTCGCCGTCTTCGGGTCTCCGGAGGGGCTGGGGCTCAGCCTGGCTCCGGCGGTTGCGGGCTACACGGTCGCCAACCAGGAGGACCGGCCGCGAGCCCTGAAGGGACTGGCCGTCCTGGCGGGCTTCGGCGCGGCCTGGATGGCCTTCGATCCCGTCGTCGTGGCGCCGATCCAGTACGTCCAGAGCAGCGGATGGCTCTCCATCCTGCTCATCGCCTGGCTGCTCGGCGCCTACCTGCGTACGAGGCGGCTCTACGCCCAGGGGCTGGTGCGGGAGCGGGAGGAGCGCGCGCTCACCGCGGTCGCGGAGGAACGCAACCGGATCGCCCGGGAGCTGCACGACGTCGTCGGCCACAGCGTCAGCGTGATGACCGTGCAGGCCTCCGCCGTCCGCCGGCTGATGCGTCCCGACCAGGCCAGGGAGCGGGCCGCGCTGGAGACCGTGGAGGCGGCCGGTCGGGAGGCGCTGACGGAGATGCGACGCATGGTCGGCGTGCTCCGGTCGGGCGACGAGAGCCCGAACCTGGCGCCGCCGCCGACGTTGGGCCAGCTCGACCGGCTCGTCGAGAACTTCCGCCAAGCCGGCCTCGACGTCGTCCTCCAGCAGGAAGGGAAGCCGGTTCCCCTGCCACCCGGCCTGGACCTCACCGCCTACCGGCTGATCCAGGAGGCGCTCACCAACACCCTCCGGCATGCGGGAGCGACACGGGCAGTGGTCGGGGTCAGCTACGGCGGCGGGACCCTTCGGCTCTCGGTGCGGGACGACGGGCGGGGGCCGGACGGATCGCCTCCCGGGACCGGGCTGCTCGGCATGCGGGAACGGGTCGCGGTGTACGGCGGTGTTCTCTCGACGGGCTCCGCCGACGGCGGCGGCTTCCAGTTGTGCGCGGAACTGCCGCTGGAGGCGACGTGACCTCGACCGAGCCCATCCGCGTGTTCGTCGTCGACGACCAGGTGCTGGTGCGCACCGGCTTCCGGATGATTCTCGAGGCGGAGCCGGACCTGGTGGTGGCGGGCGAGGCCGGGGACGGCGCCCGGGCCGTCGAGCGCGTCGCCGCGGACCCACCGGACGTCGTGCTGATGGACGTACGAATGCCGGGGATGGACGGCATCGAGGCCACCCGCCGGATCCTGGACGGCGCCGACTCCTCCGGTCCGCGGGTGATCATGCTGACCACTTTCGACATGGACGAGTACGTCTACGACGCCCTGCGCGCGGGGGCGTCGGGCTTCGTCCTCAAGGACGTGCCGCCGGAGCAGCTGGTCGACGGCATCCGCGCCGTCCACACGGGGAGCTCACTGCTGTCCCCGTCGATCACCCGACGGATGATCGAGGTCTATCTCGACCGGCCCGCCGGACCGCCACCGAAAGAGGTCAGCCTGCTCACCCCGCGGGAGCGGGAGATCCTCGGGCTGCTCGGGCGGGGGCTGTCCAACGCGGAGATCGCCGACCTGCTCGTCGTCTCCGAGACGACGGTCAAGACCCACGTCGGCCGGGTGCTCATGAAGCTGGGGCTCCGCGACCGCGTACAGGCGGTGATCTTCGCCTACGAGAGCGGTGTCGTCACGGTCGGCAACCATCCGGCGGTGGGCCGGTAGGCGCCCGAGTTCAGGCGCCCGACCGGGCGTGCTCGGCCTCGTGGTCGAGCAGCCAGCGCTTGACCGGAGTGCCCCAGCGGAAGCCGCCCATGCCCCCGCCGGACCCGAGCACGCGGTGGCACGGGACGAAGAGTGCGGCGGCGTTGCGTGCGCAGGCGTTCGCCGCGGCCCGGACGGCCGCCGGCCGGCCGCAACGGACGGCGAAGGCCGCATAGGTGTCGGGACGGCCCGCGGGCACGGTGCGCAGGACCTGCCACGCCTCGGTCAGGAACGGCCCCGACCGCTGCCGCACGGGGACGTCGTCGATGGCGGCGAGGTCGCCGGCGAAGAACTTGCCGACCACGTCCAGGACGGGCAGGTCCTCGACCCGCTCGGTCGCGGCGGGCCGCAGGGTGGGGTGGATCACCGGCAGCAGCTCGCCCAGGTCGGCGGTCCAGCCGCTCGCGAGGACGACGTCCCGGCCGTCGTCGCCCGCCGTGACCACCACCGTGAACGGCCCGGGAGGTGTCGCGACGGTGGCGCAGCGGGCGCGATCGGTTCCGGCAGTCATCAGGCACTCCTCGGAAGGGGGATGGTCGGGCGGGTGAACAGGGACGGCACGGCCAGCGCCCACAGGTGCAGGACGGCGAAGGACCGCCAGGGCCGCCAACGGGTGGCGGCCTCGGCGTCGGAGCTGCCCATCCCGCTGAGCGACTTCCGCAGCGCGAGGTCACCGGGCAGCCACACGTCGGGGTCGGCCAGGCCGCGCAGGGCCACGAGCGCCACCGTCCACGGGCCGATACCCGGGACGGCGATGAGCGCGCGGCCGGCCTCGTCGCGGTCGGCGCCGGGGTCGAGGGCGATGTCGCCGTTGGCCAGCGCGGCCGCGAGGGCGTGCACCGTGCGGCGGCGGCTGCCGGTCAGCCCGACGGTGGTGAGGTCGGCCACGGCGAGGGCGCCCGGGCGGGGGAAGGCGTGCGTGAGGGTGCCCACCGGTTCGGGCAGCCGCGCGCCGGCCGCGGCGACGACCCGTGCGGTCAGCGTGCGTGCACCCGCGACCGACACCTGCTGGCCGAGCACCGCACGCACGGCCAGCTCGTCGGCATCGGGGGACGCCGGCACCCGTCGACCGGGGGCCGCGGCGACCAGCGGCGCCAGTGCCGGGTCGGCGCCGAGGACGTCGTCCACCGCGCAGGGGTCGGCGTCGAGGTCGAGCATCCTGCGGCAGCGCGCGACGGCGGCGCCGAGGTCGCGCACCTCGGTCGGTCGCAAGCGGGCGACGACGCCAGCCCCGCCGTCGGGCGCAGGGGAGAGCCGGACGACGGCGGGCCCGTGCGGAAGGTCCAGGACGCGGGAGTACGTGGTCCCGTCCCACTCCTCCACCCCGGGAACGGCGTGCGCGCCGAGGAAGAGCAGCACCTCCGCTGCGTCGTAGGGGGCGCGGGCGGCCAGCCGGAGGGTCAGCCAGCCGCCGGCCCGGCTGCCTGCGGGACTCTTCGTGCCCCGCAGGCGGGTGGGCGTGGCGGCGAACACCTCGCGGACGGTGTCGTTGAACTGCCGGATGCTGGCGAAGCCGGCGGCGAAGGCGATGTCGGCCATGGGCAGGTCGGTGGTCTCGATGAGCAGCCGTGCCGTCTGCGCCCGCTGGGCGCGGGCCAGAGCCAGCGGCCCGACGCCGAGCTCGCCGACCAGGAGCCGGTGCAGGTGACGTTCGGAGTACCCGAGCCGGGCGGCCAGCCCCGGGACCCCGGCCCGTTCCACCTCGCCGTCGGCGATCAGCCGCATCGCGCGCGCGACCACGTCGGCGCGGACGTCCCACTCCGGTGAACCCGGGACGGCGTCGGGGCGGCATCGGCGGCAGGCGCGGAAACCGGCTCCCTGGGCGGCGGCCGCGGTGGTGAAGAACGAGACGTTGCGCGCCAGGGGCGTGCGGGCCGGGCATGACGGGCGGCAGTAGATGCCGGTCGTTGAGACCGCGGTGAAGAACCAGCCGTCGAACCGGGGGTCGCGGCCGGCGACGGCGCGGTAGCAGCGCTCGACGTCCAGGCCGTTGCTGTGCACGACGATGAGCATGCCAGCCACGGACGACGGCAACTGGCGGATTTCGGACGCCGCCGTCGGGCCCCGCCCGAGGCCCGACGTCCACCGATCGGTGGACGACCACCCGCGGGTCGGCGGTTCCGCGGGGCGCGCCGCGCCGACAGGCTCGATGCATGACGACAGAGACGGCGCCGCTCGCGACAGGGGCCGGCGTGACCGCGCCGACCGTGTCGGTACGCGGTCTGGTGAAGCGGTACGGCGGTCGGGCGGTGCTCGACGGGGCTCGACCTCGAGGTGCGGCCCGGTGAGTGCTTCGCGCTCCTCGGGCTCAACGGAGCCGGGAAGACGACCACGGTCGAGATCCTCGAGGGGTCCGCGGGGTGAACAGGCCGGGCAGGCGCTGACCGTGCGAGAGACCCTGGACCACTTCGCGAGCTACCACGCGACCCCGCAGCCCACCGCCGAGCTCTCGGCCGCCGTGGGGCTGGAGGAGTCGGCCGGCACCCGTGTGATGCGGCTGTCCGGTGGCCGGCGCCGCCGGCTCGCCGTCGCGCTCGGCGTGCAGGGCCGGCCGGAACTGGTGTTCCTCGACGAGCCGACGACCGGGAGGACCCGGTCGCCCGGCGCCGGTTCTGGGAGCTGGTCCGGGGCCTGCTCGCCGGCGGCACGACCGTCCTGCTCACCACCCACTACCTCGACGAGGCGGCCGAGCTCGCCGACCGGGTGGGGGTGGTCGCCGGCGGCCGGCTGGTGGACGTCGCGCCGCCGGACGAGCTCGGTGCGGCCCTCCGGCGGCAGTCGACGGTCAGGGCGGTTCCCGCCGCTCCGTGGTCACCGGGAGGCCCGCCGGGGTGCTCCGTGATCTGCTCGCGGCCGTTCCCCACGCCGACATCCCCGGCCTCACCGTGACGCGGCCCGGCCTGGAGGACGTCTACCTCCAGCTCGTCGGCGCCGCCCCACCGCTGGCACCGCGGAAGGAGACCTCAGGTGCCTGCCGCCACGGCCGCCGTCGCCGCACGCCCCGCAGCTCCCGTCGGCCGCGTGCCTCGCGCTGGCCCGCCTCGGGATCGAGCTGCGGCTCTTCACCCGGCAGCGCCAGCAGATGGTGTTCTCCTTCGCCTGTCCGATCGCGATGACGGTGATCTTCGGATCAGTTCTCGGCGGCGACGAGCGACCCGGCGGGATCCCGTTCCCGCAGTACCTCCTGGCCGGCATCGCGGCCACCGGGATCATGCGGAGCAGCTTCCAGGCATTGGCGACGGGGACCGCCGACGAACCGGGGGAGCGGTCAGCTGGAGCGGCTGCAGCCGCTGGGCACCCCGCCGGTCGTCTACTTCGCCGGCAAGGCCGGGTAGGTCCTCGTCACCGACGCGGCGCAGCTGGCGCTGCTGCTGCCTGTGGCCCGGTTGGCCTCGACGTCCCTATGCCGCCCGACCTGGCGCACTGGCTGACCTTCGCCTGGGTCGCGGGGCTGGGGGCGCTGGCCGGGACGGTGCCGGGCATCGCGGCATCCGTGCCGCCGGGCAGCGCGACGTCCGTGTCCACCGGGGTGTCGGCCTTCGCGGTGGTGCTCCAGTTCTTCTCCGGGATCTTCTTCGCTCCCGACGCGACACCGGAGTGGATGCGGCAGGCCGCCGCCTTCCTGCCGCTGAATGGTGGGCTTCGACCCGGATGCGTCGCCCGGTGTGGGGCTGGCGGGGTTGCGCGGCCGGGCGGAGGAGGTCGGCGGCGCGGTGGACGTGGCGTCGGTCCCGGGGGAGGGCGCGCAGGTGACTGTGCGGGTGCCCGCACGATGATCCGGGTGCTGGTGGTGGACGACCATCCGGTCGTGCGCGGCGGGCTCGTCGGGTGGTTGGCGGCCCAGCCGGATCTCGACGTCGTGGGGAGGCCGGCGACGGTCTGGAGGCGCTTGCGGCGGTCGCCGAGCACGCGCCGGACGTCGTCCTCGTGGACCGGCGCATGCCGCGGATGGACGGCGTGGCCGCGACGGAGCGCCTCGCCGCCGCCCGCCCGGGAGGTGCAGGTGCTGGCGGGGGTGGCCCGTGGTCTGACGAACGCCGAGATCGGCCGCGAGCTGTTCATCGGGGAGGCGACGGTGAAGACGCACCTGTTGCGGGTGTTCGCCACGTTCGGCGTCGACGACCGGACGGGGGCGGTGATGGTCGCCGTGGAGCGGGGGTTGCTGACCCCTCCGGGGAGGTGACGCCCCGGCTCCGTCAACGTCTCTGGAACATCTGTGGACGAGTCGTTGAGCTGTGGATTCGTGGTGCGGGGCGCCGGGTCGGCCGCTAGGATTCGTACAGGCGTTCGAGTGGCTGGGGGTGTCGTGCGGGAGCTGTTGCAGACGCTGTTGGCGGCT
>JAOPWJ010000014.1 GCA_025965715.1 Blastococcus sp.
CCCGAGCGCATCGTCGAGAAGGCCATCCGCGGTATGATCCCGCACAACAGCCTCGGTCGGCAGATGCTCTCCAAGCTCAAGGTATACGGCGGCCCGAGCCACCCCCACCAGGCGCAGAGCCCGGTCCCGATCGAGATCACCCAGGTCGCGCAGTAGTGACGACCGTCGACAAGATGGAGACTGTGGCGTGACCGCCCCGGCTCAGCTCGCCCAGACCGTCGGCCGCCGCAAGGAGGCCGTCGTCCGCGTGCGCCTGCTGCCGGGCACCGGCCAGTTCACGCTCAACGGCCGCACCATCGAGGAGTACTTCCCGAACAAGGTGCACCAGCAGCTCATCCGTGAGCCGTTCGTCATCCTCGAGAAGGCCGAGCAGTACGACGTCGTGGGGCTGCTCCACGGCGGCGGCATCAGCGGCCAGGCCGGCGCGCTGCGCCTCGGCATCGCCCGCGCACTCATCGAGATCGAGCCCGACGACCGTCCGGCGCTGAAGAAGGCCGGCTTCCTCACCCGTGACCCGCGTGTCACGGAGCGGAAGAAGTACGGACTGAAGAAGGCCCGCAAGGCGCCCCAGTACTCCAAGCGCTGACCGGCCGCCCTCCGTTGGGTCGCCTCTTCGGGACAGACGGCGTACGGGGTCTGGCGAACGCCGACCTCACGCCGGAACTGGCCCTCTCGGTGGCGCGTGCCGCCGCCGGGGTGCTCGGCGAGGGCGGCGGGACCACGCGTCCCGTCGCCGTCGTCGGGCGTGACCCCCGCGCCAGCGGGGAGATGCTCGAGGCCGCGGTCGTCGCCGGGCTGGCCAGTGTCGGCGCCGAGGTGCTGCGAGCGGGCGTGCTGCCGACGCCCGCGCTGGCGTATCTGACCGGCTCAACCGGCGCCGATCTCGGGGTCATGATCTCGGCGAGCCACAACCCGATGCCCGACAACGGCATCAAGTTGTTCAGCCGCGGCGGGCACAAGCTGCCCGACGCCGCCGAGGCGCAGATCGAGCGCCGGGTGACCGGTGGGTCCTCGGCCGACCACCGCCCGACCGGGGCCGGCATCGGCCGTGTCCGCGACCTGCCGGGCGCGCTGGACGACTACCTCGGCCACCTGCTCGGCACGCTGGACCAACCGCTGTCGGGGCTGCGCGTGGTGGTCGACTGCGCCCACGGCGCCGCGGCATCCAGTGCCCCCGAGGTGTACCGCCGGGCGGGTGCCACGGTGCACGCGATCGGTTGCGACCCCGACGGCTGGAACATCAACGACGGCGTGGGGTCCACGCACATGAGCACGGTGGCCGAGGCCGTCGCGGACTTCGGCGCCGACCTGGGCATCGCCCACGACGGGGACGCCGACCGGTGCCTCGCCGTGACCGCCGACGGAGACGTCGTCGACGGGGACGCCATCCTCGCGGTGTGCGCGCTCGCGCTGCACGAGCGCGGCGCCCTCAGGGCCGACACGGTGGTGGCCACCGTGATGAGCAACCTCGGCTTCCACCACGCCATGCGCGACTCCGGTATCGCCGTCCAGACGACGGCCGTCGGTGACCGCTACGTCCTCGAGGCACTGCGCGCCCGTGAGCTGAGCCTGGGCGGCGAGCAGAGCGGCCACCTGATCTTCCTCGACCACGCGACCACCGGGGACGGACTGCTGACGGGGCTGGCGCTGATGTCCCGCATGCGTGCGACCGGGGCGTCCCTCGCCGAACTGGCCGCCGTGGTCCGCCGTCTTCCGCAGACGCTGGTCAACGTGCCCGTGCGCGACCGCCTGGCGGTCGCCGAGAGCGACGAGGTGGCCGAGGCGGTCAACGCCGTCGAGGAGGAGCTCGGGGACGACGGACGGGTGCTGCTCCGACCGTCGGGGACCGAACAGGTCGTCCGCGTGATGGTGGAGGCGCCCACCCAGGAGCAGGCGGACGCGCTCGCCCACCGCCTCGCGAAGGTCGTCGCAGCCGTCGCCTGAGACCGGACGTGCCTCCCTCCTCCCAGCGATGCCGGCCGGGAAAGCGCGGTGCCCCCGGTACCCTCGGTCCAATGTGCGGCATCGTGGGATACGTCGGTCCGCAGGACGCCCGGGACGTGGTCCTGGAGGGCCTGCGCCGGCTGGAGTACCGGGGCTACGACTCGGCGGGCATCGCCGTCGTCGCCGACGGCACGCTGACCGCGGTCAAGAAGGCCGGAAAGCTCGCCAACCTCGAGAAGGTCCTCGCCGAGCAGCCGCTGCCGGCGGCCACCATCGGCATCGGGCACACCCGCTGGGCGACGCACGGCGGGCCCACCGACCGCAACGCGCACCCGCACCTGTCCGCCGACGGCACGGTCGCCGTGATCCACAATGGCATCATCGAGAACTTCGCCGCGCTGCGCGCCGAGTGCGAGGCGGCCGGCGTCGAGTTCACCTCCGACACCGACAGCGAGGTGGCCGCCCACCTGCTGGCCGCCGCCTACGAGGCGGGCGCCGAGGGGCAGAGCCGGCTCGCCGACGCGATGCGGGTGGTGTGCCGCCGCCTGGAGGGTGCATTCACGCTGGTCGCGACCTCGGCCTCCGAGCCCGACACCCTCGTCGCCGCCCGCCGCAGCAGCCCGCTGGTCGTGGGCGTCGGCGACGGCGAGTACTTCCTCGGCTCCGACGTCGCGGCCTTCATCTCCCACACCCGCGAGGCCCGCGAACTGGGTCAGGACCAGGTCGTGGAGATCGACCGGTACCGCGGGCTCTCCGTCACCGACTTCGCCGGCAACGCGGTCGAGCCGACCAGCTACACCGTCGACTGGGACGCCGAGGCCGCCGAGAAGGGCGGCTACGACTGGTTCATGCTCAAGGAGATCGCCGAGCAGCCGCAGGCCATCGCGGACACCCTGCTGGGTCGGCTCGGCGCCCACGGTGAGCTGGTGCTCGACGAGGTGCGCCTGTCGGACGAGGAGCTGCGGGACGTCGACAAGATCTTCGTCGTCGCCTGCGGCACCGCGTATCACGCCGGCCTGATCGCCAAGTACGCCATCGAGCACTGGACCCGCATCCCGGTCGAGGTGGAGGTCGCCAGCGAGTTCCGCTACCGCGACCCGGTGCTGGACCGCTCGACGCTCGTGATCGTCATCAGCCAGTCCGGCGAGACGATGGACACCCTGATGGCGCTGCGCCACGCCAAGGAGCAGAAGGCCCGCGTGCTGGCGATCTGCAACGCCAACGGCTCGACGATCCCGCGCGAGTCCGATGCCGTCCTCTACACCCACGCGGGGCCCGAGATCGCCGTCGCCTCGACGAAGGGCTTCTTGACCCAGCTCGTCGCCTGCTACCTGGTCGGCCTCTTCCTGGCCCAGGTGCGCGGGATGAAGTACGAGGACGAGGTGGCTGCCATCGTCGCCGACCTCCGCAAGCTCCCCGACGCCGTCGCCGAGGTGCTCTCGGGCATGGACGAGGTGCGCGCACTGGCCCGCGAACTGGCCGACGCGAACACCATCCTGTTCCTGGGCCGGCACGTCGGGTTCCCCGTCGCGCTGGAAGGCGCGCTCAAGCTCAAGGAACTCGCCTACATCCACGCGGAGGGCTTCGCCGCCGGGGAGCTCAAGCACGGGCCGATCGCCGTCGTCGACAAGGGGACGCCGGTCATCGTCATCGTCCCGTCGCCGCGTAGCCGCGAGTCGGTGCACGGCAAGGTGGTCTCCAACATCCAGGAGGTCCGCGCCCGCGGGGCCCGCACGATCGTGATCGCCGAGGAGGGCGACGAGGACGTCGTCCCGTACGCCGACCACCTGATCCGGGTGCCGCGCACACCGACCCTGCTGGCCCCGGTGGTGACCACGGTGCCCCTGCAGGTGCTCGCCTGCGAGATCGCCGACACCCGGGGACTGGACGTCGACCAGCCGCGCAACCTCGCGAAGTCCGTCACCGTCGAGTAAAGGGTCCCTCTGCCCCCACCGCTCGCAGGCTCGCGGCGGGACCCTGCAGAGGGGCCGTTCCAGCACGCTCAGGGCACACTGACCGCGTGATCATCGGGGTCGGTATCGACGTGGTGCCGGTGGAGCGGTTCGCCGAGTCGCTCACCCGCACGCCGGGTCTGCGGAACCGGCTGTTCACCGCGGCCGAGCAGCTGACCCCGAGCGGCAATCCCCGCACCGGCGAGTCGCTTGCCGCCCGGTTCGCCGCCAAGGAGGCCCTCGCGAAGGCGCTCGGGGCCCCGGGTGACCTGCACTGGCACGACGCCGAGGTCACGGTAGGGGAGCACGGCCGTCCGCACCTCGAGGTGCGCGGCACGGTGGCCGGTCGGGCCGCGGCGCTGGGTGTCTCCTCCTGGCACGTCTCCCTCAGCCACGACGGGGGCATCGCCTCGGCGGTCGTCGTGGCCGAGGGTGTCTCCCGCGGTGAGCCGTGATCGGGCTCTACGTCGCGGCCGACGTCCGGACGGCGGAGGCGCTCCTGCTGGCCGGCCGTCCGGAGGGCGCACTCATGCAGCGGGCCGCCGCCGGTCTGGCGACCGTGTGCCTGCGGTTGCTCGGCTCCGCCTACGGCCGCCGCGTGGCGCTCCTGGTGGGCACCGGCAACAACGGCGGCGACGCGCTCTTCGCCGGTGCCCGTCTCGCCGAGCGGGGCGCGCGGGTGACTGCCGTCCTGTTGGACGTGGACCGGGCGCATCCCGCGGGTCTGACGGCGCTGCGGCGCGCGGGCGGCCGCGTCCGGTCGGCCGGGGCACGCGACGTCGGAGCGCTGCTCGCCCGCGCCGACCTCGTGGTCGACGGGATCCTCGGCATCGGCGGACGGGGCGGGCTCCGGGCGGACGCCGCGGCGCTGGCGGAGGCATCCGCGGCCGGGGCGGGCATCACCGTCGCCGTCGACGTGCCCAGCGGGATCGACGCCGACACCGGAGCGGTGGACGGCATGGCGTTCGCCGCCATGCACACCGTCACCTTGGGTGCGGTCAAGGCCGGCCTCGTGGTGGGCGAGGGACGGGGCTACGCCGGCCGGCTGCATCTCGTCGACATCGGGCTCGGCCCGCACCTGCCCCCCGCTGCCGCCGTCCAGCTCGCCGACGCCGACGCCGGGGCCGCCCTCGAGCCGCCGTCCGCGGCCGACGACAAGTACTCCCAGGGCGTGGTGGGGATCGTCGCCGGCTCGGCGACCTACCCGGGAGCCGGCGTCCTCTGCACGGGGGCTGCCCTGCGTACCCGGCCGGGGCTGGTGCGCTACGCGGGCGAGGCCGCCGACGGCGTGCGGTCGGCCTGGCCCGAAGCGATCGTCACCGACGGTCGCCCGGGTGCCGCCGGACGCGTGCAGGCCTGGGTGGTCGGCCCCGGCATGGGCACCGACGACGCAGCCCGCAGCGTGCTCGCCGAGGTGCTGGCCAGCGACCTGCCCGTGGTGGCCGACGCCGACGCCCTGACCCTGCTCGCCCGTGAACCCTCGCTCGTGCGTGGGCGGAGCGGGCCGACCGTCCTGACTCCGCACGACCGCGAGTTCTCACGGTTCGGGTCGGAGGTGGGCGCCGACCGCATCGGCGCGGCGCGAGCGCTGGCGGCCGACCTCGGCGCCGTCGTCCTGCTCAAGGGCGACGCCACGGTGGTCGCCGACCCGGATGGCACCGCCTTCGTCAACGCGACCGGCACCCCATGGCTGGCCACGGCCGGCACGGGGGACGTGCTCTCGGGCATCACCGGCGCCCTGCTCGCGACGGGT
>JAOPWJ010000018.1 GCA_025965715.1 Blastococcus sp.
GGGCCGCCGTTGAGGCCGACGTACTCCTGGCCGTCGAGGGTGAAATCGACCGTCAGGACATCGCCCTCCTTCATCGGCGGCGGCATGCCGGGCCCGTAGCGGGTGACGTCTCTGATGCTGGAGTTCGGAAAGATGGAGATGTAGTGACTGGCGGCCTCCTCTGCCTGGCCGTCGAACCACAGGCACGGGATCTGCTTGGGCATGGCTGGTCCTTTCTCGGGTCCGGCTGTCTCGCCGGCTGAAGGTGAGACTTTCTGAAGGTGAGACTTCGGCCGGCCTCCGAAGTCATCGATGGCTCGACGGCACGGATCGGCGGCTACGGTCGCCGGGTGGAGGACGTCGAGCAGTCGGTCGACCAGGTCGCGGAGGCAACCGGGTTCTCCGGTGTGGTGCGCGTCGACCGGGGCGGCAGCGTGGAGCTCGTAAAGGCGTACGGCATGGCGCACCGGGGCCTCGGCATCCCGAACGCGGTCGACACGCGGTTCGGTATCGCCAGCGGAACGAAGGGTCTCACCGCCCTGAGCATCATGAGCCTGGTCGAGGACGGCCGGCTCGACCTCGGGACGACGGCCCGCTCGGTCCTCGGCGGGGATCTGCCGTTGATCGACGACGCCGTGACCGTCGCGCACCTCCTGGCTCACCGCTCGGGCATCGGTGACTACTTCGACGAGGAGGTGGTCGAGTCGATGACCGACTACGTGCTCCCGGTCCCAGTCCACCGGTTGGCGACCACCCCGGACTATCTCGCCGTGCTGGACGGGCATCGGCAGAAGTTCCCGCCCGGGGAGCGGTTCGCCTACAACAACGGTGGGTTCGTCGTGCTCGCGCTGATCGCCGAACGCGCCGGCACCACCGACTTCCCCGATCTGGTGGGGACGCGCGTGTGCGAACCGGCCGGTATGCGCGACACCGAGTTCCTCCGCTCGGACGAGCCGGCTGATCGCACCGCCCTCGGCTACCTCGACCACGACGGTCTGCGGACCAACGTCTTGCACCTCCCGGTCCGCGGCAGCGGGGACGGTGGCGTGTACACCACGGCAGCTGACATCCACGCCCTGTGGTCGGCTTTGTACGCCGGCCTGATCGTGCCAGTGGACCGCCTGGCCGAGATGGTGCGCCCGCTCAGCGACGTGCCGTCGGAGTCGATGCGCCATGGGCTCGGGTTCTGGCTGCACCCGACGAGCGGCGCAGTGATCCTCGACGGGTGTGACGCGGGGGTGTCGTTCCGGACGGTCCACGAGGAGGCGACCGACGTGACGCACACCGTGCTGTCCAACACGACGACCGGCGCCTGGCCGATGGCCCGGCGCCTGGCCGAGTTGCTCACGCCGTGAGGCCGATGCCGGTGCAGCCGTCGAGAGACGTCAGTGACCCGAGCTGCCTGGGCTCGAGTGCCACAACTTGCGGGGCGGGCCGGACGCCGCACGCCGGGCGCCGACCTTGGAATCCTCGCCCGCCGGCTTGATGTCGGCGTAGGGCGACATCCGGAACCCGGTCGGGTGCACCAGCACCGGCCGGACCACCACGGGGCGGGAGCCGTGCGAGGCGGCGGCGCCCGCGATCGCCTGGTCGGTGTACTCGCCGGGGGCAGCCATCAGGTCAGCGACCATCGCCAGTCCGCCTGTTTCCCACGCCTCGTGCAGCGCCGGCAGCTCCCAGGCCCCGGTTGCCCGGAGCGAGACCCCGCGCGGGCCGGTGCGGCGCAGCACTCCCCGGATGATCAGCAGCCAGGAGTGGAAGACCGTCGCGGCATAGGGGCCCTGGGCGTCCTCGAAGAAGGTCGAGTCGGTGCAGCCGGAACCGTCGTCCAGGGTCACGAACACCACCCGGCGGCCCGATCGGATCGGCGGCGTCTGGGTGGCCACCTTCACCCCGGCGACCAGTACCTCCGTTCCGCTCCGGCAGCCGAGCAACTCGCCGGCCGGCACTGCCCCGAGCGCGGCGAGGAACGGCCGGTAGAAGTCGACGACGTGCCGGCTGGCGTCCAGGCCGAGCACCTCCAGCTCGGCGCGCACCAGCTCGGCGTCGGTGAACTCCGGCAGCCCACTGCCCTCGCCCCAGCTCGGCCCGGTTCCCTCGGACACTTCGAGCCCTCCGACCTGCGCCGCCGGCTCTTCCTTCGGCAGCTCCAGTCCCATCAGGTCGAGGCTGAGCTGACCGGTGGAGCCGGTGCGGGCGCCGCTGCGGCTCCACCGGTCGAGCTCACCGACCTGCAGCAGCAGGTCGCGCCGGGTCAACTGGTGCCGGCGATGGATCGGGCGGCCGGCCTCCCGGTCGCGCACCCCGAAGCCGTAGAGGGAGTCGAAGCCTCCGGCCAGCACCAACCGCTCGACCACCGGCCGCGACACCGACGTCCGGGCCCAGAAGTCGTTCAGCGACCGGTACGGCTGGCCCCCCACGATCCGGGACACCTCGTCGTCGGAGATGCCCTTCACATCGGCGAGGGACAGCCGGATGCCGTAGCGGGACGGGTCGGCCATGTCCGCCGGCATCCACTCCGGCCGATGCCACCCTTCCGTTTCGTCACGGTCGGCAATTCCGTCGGCCGTGGTCGGGAGGCGCTCGACGCGATAGGTGCCGGCGGAGGCGTTGACGTCCAGCCCGAGCACCCGGATGCCGAAGTTGCGGGCGTCGTCGAGGATCAGCCGCTTGGGATACATGCCCGGGTCGTGGGTGAGCACCCCGGCGAGGAAGGCCGCCGGGTGGTGGGCCTTCAACCACGCCGACTGGTACGTGGGCAATGCGAACGCCGCCGCATGGGCCTTGCAGAAGCCGAACGACCCGAAGGCGGCCAGCACCGTCCAGACCTGCTCGGCCACCGCCGCCGGATAGCCGGCCTCCAGCGCGCGCGGGACGAACCAGGCCCGCACCTCGGGATGGGCGTCCTTCTCCCCCAGTGCCCGGCGTACCTCGTCGGCCTCGGCCAGGGTGCAGCCGGTCATCCGGGCCACCACCTGCAGCACCTGCTCGTGGAAGACCACCACACCGGCGGTCTCCTCGAGGGCGAAGGCGAGATCCGGGTGCGGATAGACCGTCTCCCGCCAGCCGTTCCGGGCCATGAGGAACGGGGTGACCATGTCGCTCTTCACCGGTCCGGGCCGGAACAGCGAGATGTCGATGATGATGTCCTCGAACGTCTGCGGCCCGAACTTGCCGACCAGTTCGCGCTGCCCCGGCGACTCGATCTGGAACATGCCCAGCGTGCGGGTGCTGCGGATCAGCTCGAACGTCGTCGGGTCGTCACGCGGCACGTCGTCGATGTCGACGGTCTCGTCGTCGACCCGGGCCACCTCGTCGAGCGCGTGGGCGATCGCCGACTGCATCCGGATGCCGAGCAGGTCGAGCTTGAGCAGGCCGAGCTCCTCGACGTCGTCCTTGTCGAACTGGCTCATCGGATAGCCCAGGTAACTGCTCTCCACCGGGGTGCGGTCCAGCAGCGTGGCGTCGGAGAGCAGCACCCCGCAGGGGTGCAGCGCGATGTGCCGGGGCAGCCCGTCGAGCCGGGAGACCAGGTCGAAGAGCAGGTCGTAGCTGCCGCTGCCCCCGGCCCGCTTCGAGCCCATCCGGCTGGCCCGCAGCTCCGGCAGGTCCCGCAGGGCGGCGTGCACCTGGTTGGCCCGGATGTGCGGGAACGCCTTGGCGACCGCGTCGACCTCGGCCGGCGGCAGCCCGAGGGCAGCTCCCACGTCGCGGATGGCGTGCCGCACCCGATAGGTGTCCATCATCGAGATGCAGCTGACCCGGTCGGCGCCGAAGCGGTCGATGACCGCGTCGTAGACCTCCATCCGACGCGCGGACTCCACATCGATGTCGATGTCGGGCAGCTGGTGGCGCAGCGGGGAGAGGAACCGCTCCATCAGCAGCCCGTAGCGCAGCGGGTCGACGTCGGAGATGCCCAGCAGGTAGGTGACCAGGCTGCCGGCGCCCGAGCCGCGAGCCGCCGCCCGAACCCTCAAGCTCTTGATGAGGTCGACCACGTCGGCCACGGTGAGGAAGTAGGACGGGTAACCCAGCCTGTCGATCACCGCCAGCTCCTCGTCCAGCCGCTGCCGCACCCGCTCGGACGCCGGCAGGCCCCGCCGGCCCATGCCCGCTTCGCACCGGGCCCGAAGCACCGCCGAAGGGCTCAGCCCCCGCTCGGCGGCCGTGGTGACCACGTCGAGTTCGGGATAGCGGACGCTGCCGATGCCGAGGTCGTCCCGGATGTCGACCGTGCACTGCTCGGCCAGCCGCGCGGTGCGTTCCAGCAGCCGCAGGCCGGCGTCCCGGTCGGGCCCGACCAGGTCGTCGGCCACCTCGGCCATCTCCTTGCCGGACTTCAGGTA
Organism: Blastococcus sp.; assembly: GCA_025965715.1. GTDB lineage: Bacteria > Actinomycetota > Actinomycetes > Mycobacteriales > Geodermatophilaceae > Blastococcus_B. The sequence continues at coordinate 4,326 of JAOPWJ010000018.1, forward strand.
GCCCTCGGCGGTGCGCCGGTCGACATGCCGCCCGTCCAGCGGAACCAGCCGGCGCGCCGCGTCGAGCACGTCGGCGGTCGGCGCGTCCAGGGCGTCGACGTACCGGACGGCGTTGCTCAGCACCACCGGCACGTCCTGCTCGGCGGCGAACCGGAGCATCGCCTGTGCGCGTGAGCGGTCGCCGCGGCCGCGGTGGTGCACGACCTCCAGCACCAGCCGGCCGGGGCCGAACGCCGCACGCCAGGCGTCCAGGTGAGCTGCGGCCAGGTCGGCGTGCCCGGTGAGCAGCGCCCGACCGACCGGGGAATCGGGACCCAGGAGCGCGATCAGGCCGGTCGAGTGCTCGGCGGCCATCGCCAACGAGCTCACCGGCTCTCCGCGCGCGGCCCGCAGATGGGTGGCACTGGTGAGCCGGCACAGCGACCGCCAGCCTGCGCCGTCCCGGGCGAGGAAGGTCACCCGCGGCAGTCGCGGGTCGACGCTCGCCCCGCCCCGCGCGGGAACACGGCGACCCGATACGCCTGGCCTCCCCGGCGCCGTCCGCATCCGCGGCGAGCGGGGCCCGAGCGGTGCGCCGCCCAGCGCCGTCGCCAGAGCCGGGGGCAGCGCGGTGTCCAGTGCCGGGGCGACGGCCAGGTCGACCCCGAAGATCGGCCGCACGCCGGCCGACCGGCAGGCCAGGGCGAACTTCACCGCACCGTAGAGCCCGTCGCGATCGGTCAGCGCCAGCGCCGGCATGCCGTGCTCGGCGGCACGGGCCACGAGATCGGCCGGATGGTTGGCGCCGTACCGCATGGAGTAGCCCGACGCGACGTGCAGGTGGACGAAGGGGTCGCTCATGCCGCCGCCTCGCCGGCGCCTCGCCGGCGCTCGGCAACTGCGTGAGCGGCGCTGCTCTGTCCCTGGGCGAGCTCGCTCACGTCCGCGACCGGGGACCGGAGCGCGAGCCGGCCGGCCGCGGACGGGTGAACGGCGACCGCGGCGGCCCGGGCGCGGCGGCAAGGGTGGCGAGGCAGCTCTCCACCACCGCGAGGAACGCGTCGACGTCCCGCACGAGGTCGTCGGCCTCCCGCTCGGTGACCGCATGGGAGAGCCCCGCCTCCGCCGCGGCCCGCTTGGCGGCACCGGCGGCGAAGAAGGTGGCCCATTCCCCCAGCTCCGGAGCCACCTCACCGAGGAGCATCCAGGCGCTGCGTGGTCGGCGACGACCGCCCTCGGGACGGGTGCGCGCGGCCAGCACGGCGGCAGCCGCACGCAACGCAGCCAGGTGGGCCGCCGCGTACCGCTGCCGGTGATCGGTATGGCCGGCAGCCTCGGCGAGGCCACGATGCGCCTGGTCGAGCAACTGGGTGGCGGCGCCGGGCAGCGCCGGGGGCAGCGGCAGCTGACCCTCGGAGGGCAGCGCTCGGACGGCGCCCATCAGTCGTGCACCCGCACGAGCCACCAGCGGTTGCCCGCGGCGTCCCAGGACAGGTCGAACACCCCGGCGAAGCTCATCCGGGACCGCCCGGCCCGCACCGCCTCGACCCGCCACACCTCCCGGGTCGCGATCAGGTCGGTCGAGGCCCCGCCCAGGTCGGCCGAGTCGCGCTGCCACCACGGCGGGGTCTCGACCCAAGAGTCGAGCACCTCGCCCACCACGTACCGGGACTGCCCTCGCCAGAACTGCAACGGGCCCAGGGCGCCATGCTCGACCTGCACCTCTTCACCGATCCGCCCGACGGCCGCACCCAGCATCCGGCTCATGACAGACTCCCCACCTCTCGCCCGCTCCCTGCACCGGCCCGACCACCGCTCCGGGCGGGGAAGAGCCAGGGAGCGGGCGGCGAACCCTCGTTCGAACGCTTGTTCGAACCGGTGTCCAGTAGACCGGACCGGCGGGGGCCCGTCAAGGCGGACGCCCCGATGGCGCGCCTCCGACCGCCGGCGTGGGACGCGTTGCGGCACCGCCCGCGCTCCGGTGGCAGGATCAGTGCATGACGACCCCACCCGCGCACCCACGGGTCGCCGCGGTCGCCCGCCTCCTGGCCGAGTCGGGGAGCACCGGCGAGGTCCGCGTCCTGCCCGCCGAGGTCCGAACCGCGGCGGCGGCCGCCCACGCACTCGACGTCCCGGTCGGCGCGATCGTCAACAGCCTGCTCTTCGCCGTCGATGACGCCCCCGTGCTCATCCTCACCAGCGGGGCCCACCGCGTGGACGAGAACCAGGTGGCCGCCCTGCTGGGGGTCGAGCGCATCGCCCCGGGCGATCCCGACTTCGTCCGCCGGCACACCGGGCAGCCCATCGGAGGCGTGGCCCCGGTCGGGCACCCCGAGCCGATCGGCACTCTCGTCGACATCGAGCTGGCCCGCCACGACCAGGTCTGGGCCGCCGCCGGGCATCCGGCCGCGGTCTTCCCGACCAGCTACGAGGAACTCCTCCGGCTCACCGCCGGCACGGCGGCGGAGGTCGGCAACGGACCGGTGGATGCGAGTGCCCCGTCGCTGCGCGCCTCCCAGGCGGCCGGCGCATGACCGGCACGAAGCCCACGACCCGCATCACCGAGCTGCCGGTTCCCTGGCTGCGTGACCACATGCACGAGGCCCTGACCATCTACGGCCTGGCCATGGGCTACGACTCCGCGGTCGTCGCGGGCCGCTACGGCTACGCCATCCAGCACACCGAACGCCCTGGCTTCCGCGCCGTCGGCGCCTTCGCCGAGACGCCCGACGGCGAGCAGCTCGTCGCCTTCGGCTACGGATACCTCACCGAGCCCGGCCAGTGGTGGCACGACCAGGTACGCGCGGCCCTCGACCGCCGGTCGGCGAAGCAGTGGCTCCCTGACGCCTTCGAGGTCTGCGAGTTGCACGTCCACCCCGACTACCAGAGCCAGGGGCTCGGACGCCGCCTCCTGCACTCCCTGCTCGCCGGCCTGCCCTACCCCACGGCCCTCCTGTCGACCCCGGACGCCGACACGAAGGCCTTCCGGCTCTACCACGCCGACGGCTTCGTCGACCTGGCCCGCGGCTACCACTTCCCCGGCGACGCCCGGCCGTTCGCCATCCTCGGCACGCGCCTTCCCCTGCATCCGCCCGACCCGATTCGGGCGAACACCTGAGCGTGCCCTCCTCTCCTCCGTCGACCGACCCGCCCGTCGACGTCCATGTCGACGTGGTCGTCGTCGGCTCGGGGCACAACGGGCTGGTCGCCGCCTGCTACCTGGCCCGCGCCGGGCTGTCGGTGGAGGCGGTCGAGTCCGACGAGGTGCTCGGCGGCGCCGTCTCGACGGTCGAGCGCTGGCCCGGCGTGCGCGTCGACCGCGGCTCCAGCGCGCACGTGATCGTCCGGCAGAGCGGCATCGTCGAGGAGCTCGACCTGGCCTCGCACGGACTGCGTTATCTCGACTGCGACCCCTGGGGGTTCGCGCCGGCGCCGGTCCCGGGCGATGACGGTCCCGACGGCCGGCCACTGGTCTTCTCCGTCGACCTCGATGCGACCTGCGACTCGATCGCCGCCGCCTGCGGCGCGGCGGACGCGGCCGCCTACCGGCGCTTCGTCGAGGTCTGGGGGGCGCGGAGCCGCGCAGTGGTCAAGGCCTTCGGCGCCCGCCCCACCCCGGGAGCGCTGGTCCGGTCCTTCTGGCCGATGGGCGCCCCCTCCGGTGGCCGCGCCCGCACGCCCGGCGGCGAGCTGGCCGTCGACTTCCTCAGCTCCGGCGACGCGCTGCTGGACCGCTGGTTCACCAGCGAGCGGCTCAAGGCGGCGCTGGCCTGGTTCGGCGCGCAGTCCGGACCGGCGATGTCCGAACCGGGTACGGCGGCCATGGTCGGCTGGGTGGCCCTGCTGCACGGCATCCCCCCGGGGCACCCCGTCGGCGGCTCGGG
>JAOPWJ010000055.1 GCA_025965715.1 Blastococcus sp.
GACGGCCCCGGCCAGCGCCGCCCCGGCCGCCCCGGACAGCAGCGCCCCGGCCCGCGAGCCCGAGCGGACGGCGATCGCCAGCGGCAGGACCGCGGTCCCCGCCGCGTACGGGGCGAACGCGAGGGCGGGAACCAGGGGAAAGCCGCGCTCGGTACCGGTGATCCGCAGGCCCGCTGCCAGCAGCCAGGGGAGTGCGGCGACGGTAGCCAGCGGGCGGCGGGCCCTGCGCGAGGGAGGCATTGCGGGGAAACGGTACTTCTCCCCACCCGTGGTGGCAGCCGCTGCGTGGCCGCCGGCGCGTTCCCCGCCTACGGTCGGCCCGTGGTCGACGGACACCTCGAGGTGGAGCGGAAGTACGACGTGGACGGCGCGTTCGCGCCGCCCACGCCCGAGCAACTGGCCGCGCTGCCGGGCATCGCGGCCGTCGACCAGCCGGTCGAGCACCTCCTCCAGGCCGGCTACTTCGACACCCCGGACCTGCGGCTGTTCCGAGCACGCGTGACCCTGCGCCGCCGCACCGGCGGGCCGGATGCTGGGTGGCACCTCAAGCTGCCCGCCGAGGGGGGCGCCCGACTCGAGCTGCACGCGCGGCTCGGCCGGTCCGTCCGGAAGCCGCCCGCCTCGTTGCTCTCCCCGGTCGTGGGGCTGCTGCGCGGGGCGGAGGTGGGTCCGATCGCGACGCTGCACACCCGCCGCGTGGTCACCGCGCTGCGGAACGGAGCCGGCCGCGTCCTGGCCGAGATGGCCGACGACACCGTGACGGCGACCGTTCCGGCGTCGGCGAGCGCGACGCCATCCGGAACCGGGGCCGCCGAGGTGCTGACGTGGCGGGAGATCGAGGTCGAGCTGGTCGACGGCGACGAGTCACTGCTCGCGGCGGTGGGGGAGCGGCTCGTCGCGGCCGGAGCCGCCCCGTCGCCCCGGGCGTCCAAGCTCGGGCGGGCGATCGCCTCCCGGCTCCCCGACGCCGGCCCGAAGCCGGTGCAACGTGGTAAGCGCGGGCTCCGCGCCGGCGACGTCGTCCTCGCTGCCCTGCGGGCCCAGGTGTCGGCGCTGCAGGCGGCCGACGTGCTGCTGCGCACCGACCAGCCCGACGCCGTGCACCGGATCCGGGTGGCGTGCCGGCGCCTGCGGAGCATCCTCGCCGCTTTCCGACCGGTCATCGGCCGCGGGACCGCCGACCCCCTCCGCGAGGAGTTGTCCTGGCTGAGCGGGGCGTTGTCGACGGCCCGGGACGAGGAGGTGGCACTGGGCCATCTCCGGGCGGTCGTGGCGGCCGAGCCGGTGGAACTGGTGCTCGGACCGGTCGCGGCTCGGCTGCAGCAGACGGCGATACGGGCGGCGCAGGCCGGGCACGCGGGGGCCGTCGAGACGCTGTCGGGTTCCCGGTACCTGCGTCTGCTCGACGACCTGCACGCCCTGCTCGACGACCTCCGCGCCCTGCTCGACGACCCGCCCGTGCCGACGCCGGCCGGCAAGGCAGCGCCGCCGGTGCTGCGCGCCGCGCTCCGGAGAGCGGCCCGGCGGCTGGAACGGCAGCTGGAGCGGGCCTCCCGGGTCCGGGGGGACGGCAGGGACGAGGCGCTGCACGACGTGCGCGTGGCGGCCAAGCGGCTGCGGGACACCGCGGAGGTGGCCAGGCCGGAACTGGGCCGCCCGGCGAAGGAGCTGGTCCGGGTCACCACACGGTTGCAGCGGGCGCTGGGGGAGCAGCAGGACGCCGTGGTCACGCGCGAACACTGCCGGCGACTGGCCATCGCCGCTCACGCGGCAGGGGAGAGCTCGTTCTCCTACGGTCGACTGCACGCGCTCGAGGAGTTCCGGGCGGCCCGGGCGCTGTCCGCGGTCGAGGAGTTGGAGCCGAGGCTGCGGAAGGTGCTGGGAGCGGCGAGGACGAAGCCCTGAGCCGGTCCGCAGCGCCACCCCGTCACGCTCGGCAACGTCCCGCCCGGAGGTCCTGTGTCGCTCGTCGGTCTGCTCGGCTTCGGTGCCGTCGTCCTGACCGCGATGCTGTTGCTGCACGGGTACCTGTGGTGGCGGCTCGTGCGCGGTACGACGCTTCCCGGTCGTGCCAGGCGCCGGCTGACGCTGCTGACCGTCGTCCTCGGGGTGCTGCCTGCCCTGGCGGTGAGCCTGCGCCGGACGCTGCCCCTGGACATCGCCGCACCGCTGGACTGGATCGGCTACAGCTGGCTGGGACTGGCCTTCTATCTCTTCCTCACCCTCCTCGCCCTCGAGCCCCTGCGAGCGGTGCTGCGACGTGTCGGCCCGCGTGGGACCCCGGGGGCTCCGCGCGGGGACGGCGCGGCGGCTGGTCCGGACGGGGGGACGGCACCTGGCGCCGGTGCCGGCCGGAGGGACGGCGACGACTGCGCCCCCGCCCCCTCCCGGCGGCTCTTCCTCGCCCGGGGTCTGGCGGTCACCGCCGGCGCCGTCGCCGTGGCGACTGCCGGCACGGGCGCGGTCATCGCCAACTCGACGCCGGTCGTGCGTCGGGTTCCGGTGACGCTCGCGGGACTGGACCCTGCACTCGACGGGCTGCGGATCGTGACCTTCTCCGACGCGCACTTGTCGGCCACCTACCGCGGACGGCGATTCGAGCGGCTGGTGGAGCTGGTCAACGCGCAGCGGCCGGACGTCGTGGCCATCGTCGGCGACCTGGTCGACGGCGGCGTCGCGGAGTTGCGGGAGGAGGTCGCTCCCCTGGCGGACCTGGTCAGCGCCCAGGGTGTCTTCTTCGTCACCGGGAATCACGAGTACTTCTCCGACGCCGATGCCTGGGTCCGCCATCTGCCGACGCTCGGCGTCGACGTGCTGCGCAACGAGCGGGTGGCGATCGGCCGGGGCGGGGCGACCTTCGAGCTGGCCGGCGTCGACGACCGGACGGCGGCCGCGTCCGGCGTCCCGGGGCACGGTGCCGACCTCGACGCCGCGCTGGACGGACGGGACGACGCGACGCCGGTCGTCCTGTTGGCCCACCAGCCCGTCATGGTGGAGCAGGCGCGCGCGGCCGGGGTGGACCTGCAGTTGTCCGGCCACACGCACGGCGGCCAGCTATGGCCCTTCGACTACGTCATCCGACTGGACCAGCCGGCGGTCGAGGGCATGTCCCGGCACGGGAACACCCAGCTCTACGTGACGTCAGGGGCCGGATACTGGGGGCCGCCGATGCGGGTGGGTGCCCGGCCGGAGGTCACCGTGGTGGAGCTGCGGTCGCCCTCGAGCTGAGCCCGGGCGAGCCGCTCAACGGCCCTCGAGGGCGTCGAACGCCTCGGCGATGTGCTCCTCGAGCTTGCGCTCGCCGTTGCCGTCGGCCCAGGCCAGCACGCCGACGGTGTAGGCGGAGAGGTAGGCGTTGACCACCACCGCATCGCCCGGCTTGAGCCCGGCGCCCTGGGTGGGCAGCGCGTTCGCGACCATGCCGGCAGTGGTGCGCTCGAACTCCGCGGCCCTCGTCCGGAGCGCGGGTGTCGTGGCGATCACCCGCCAGCGGGCCAGGTGGGCCTCCAGGTCCTCGCTCGTCCACTGGCCGAGCCACTGGGGCACAGCCCGCCGAATTCGTTCCGAGACCGGTAGGTCGGCCGGCTGCCCGGAGATGATGAAGGCGATGTCCTCCGCCGTCGGCAGGTGCATGACCACGTGTCCCTTGGAGGGGTAGTGCGCGTAGAACGTCGGCACCGACACCGCCGCGCCGGCGGCGATCTGGCCGACGCTCACGCGCTCGAACCCGTGCTCCTGGAACAGTCGCATCGCGGTGTCGTAGATCCGCTGATGCGTGGCCGCCCACCTGCGGCTGCGCCAATCGGGCGAATCGGTCACGCGTCGATCCTCCGTTCCTGGCCGGTCCCTGACCAGCCGCCACACCCGGCGTTCACCGGATCAATGCCTCGTCGGCGACCGCTACCCCCTTGTGCCCCACCTACTCGGGCCCAAGGTCCCTTCCCAGAGGAGTCAGCCGGTGAAGGCGCCGGTCTCGGCCAACCGGGACGCACTCACGGTCTTCAGCCGGGACACCGCGCGCTCCAGGGGCACGAGCTCGATCTCCGTGCCGTGCAGCGCCACCATCTGGCCGTAGTCGCCCTTGTGCGCGGCCACCGTGGCGTGCAGACCGAAGCGGGTGGCGAGCACGCGGTCGAACGACGTCGGAGTGCCGCCCCGCTGGACGTGGCCGAGCACCGTCGTCCGGACCTCCTTGCCGGTCCGCCGCTCCAACTCCTCGCCCAACTGCTGGGCCACCCCGGTGAACCGCCGGTGCCCGTACTCGTCGACACCGCCGTTGCGCAACGGCATCGTGCCGGGCCGGGGGGTCGCCCCTTCGGCGACGACCCCGATGACGTGCGAGTCGCCGCGCTCGAACCGGGCGGTCACCAGCCGGCATACCTCGTCGATGTCGAAGGGCTCCTCGGGCACCAGAGTGAGATGGGCGCCGGACGCCAGGCCCGCGTGCAGGGCGATCCAGCCGGCGTGCCGTCCCATGACCTCGACCAGGAGCACCCGCTGGTGGGACTCCGCCGTCGTGTGCAGCCGATCGATCATCTCGGTGGCGATGCTGACGGCGGTGTCGAAGCCGAAGGTGAGGTCCGTTCCGTCGATGTCGTTGTCGATCGTCTTGGGGATGCCGACGACCGGCACGCCCGCCTGCGACAACAGGTGCGCAGCGGTGAGCGTGCCCTCCCCACCGATCGGGATGAGCGCGTCGATCCCGTGGGTGGCCAGCACGCCCTTCATCCGCGGCAACCCCTCGCGCAGCCGTTCGGGGACGACGCGCGCTGAGCCCAGCGTCGTTCCGCCGCGGGTCAGCAGGCCGTCGACGGCGGCGATGTCCAGCGGGGTCGTCCGGTCCTCCAGCAGGCCGCGCCAGCCGTCGCGGAAGCCGACGACCTCGCTGCCGTAATGAGTGGCGGCCGTGCGGACGACGGACCGGATGACAGCGTTCAGGCCGGGGCAGTCGCCCCCGCCGGTGAGGACTCCGAGACGCACCGGCTGCTCCTTCGTTGGACGAGACCCGACCATACGTCATGACGTCCTGACGTCCAGGAGCGGTGTCCGTCGCGCCCCGCTGGCAGCGGATCTCGGAGGGTTACGTCTAGTACGACATGACGTCCAGACGTCTTATCGTCCCGTACCTTTGGTCCGTGGTCAGCCCCGTGTCCGGACCGAAGTACCTCTCGGTGCGCGAGCATCTGCGCCGCCGCGTGGCCGCGCTGCCCGAGCACACCATCCTGCCGCCCGAGCCGGTCCTCTGCGCGGAGTACGGCGTCAGCCGGATCACGCTGCGCCGCGCGGTCGACGGCCTGGTCGCCGACGGACACCTCGTGCGTGAGCAGGGCCGGGGCACCTACGTGACGCGGCCGGCCATCCGGCACGAGTACCGCGAGAGCTTCGTGCACCGCATCGCCGGTTTCAGCTCCGTGATGACCGAGCAGGGCGCCCAGGTGGGCACCAAGGTGCTGACCCAGCGCATCGTGCCCGCTCCCGCCGCGGTCGCGGTCGAGCTGTCGCTGGACGGGGCCGCCGACGTCGTCGAGCTCGAGCGGCTGCGGACCGTCGACGGCCTGCCCAACCACGTGGCGCACAGCTTCCTGCCGGCCGACCTGTATCCCAAGGCCGCGGAGCAGAACTTCAGCGAGGGATCGCTCTACGAGTACCTGCGCCGGGAGTACGCCGCTGATCTGGCGCACGCCCGCATCGTCGTCGACGTCGGCACGGCCGCCCCGGAGGAGGCCGACCTGCTCCGGGTCGTCGCCGGGTCGCCGCTGCTCGTCGTCCGGACCACCGTCCGGGACACCGGGGGGCATCCGCTCGTGCACAGCTTCTCCCGGCTCCGCCCCGACGTCAGCCAGGTGGAGTTCGAGGTCTCGGTCGGCGGCCGCTGACGTGCGGACCGCGACCGGCACCCGCGTGGTGCCGCAACGGCGGCGCGATGTCTGGCAGGCCCTCGCGGTGCTCGAGCCGTACTGCGCCGTCTGTGACGTCTCCTACGTGGTGTCGGGCACCGGAGCCGGGACGACGTTCGTCTGCGTGCCCGGGCAGCTCGGCCGCGGGGAGCCCGGACCGGACGCGCCGCGGGGCGAGATCGTGGAGTGGCAGTCCCGGCGGCTGGTCGCCACCCGTCTCGATCTCCCGGGGGAGACGTGGACGACGCGGATCGAGCTGGCCGACGCTCCCGCCGGGGGCACCCGGGTCACCATGATCGTGGGCTTCGAGTCCCGGACCGGCGGCCGGCTGGTCGAGCGCCTCCAGGGCCGCTCCCGGCAGCGCCTTGTCCAGCAGACCCTGGACGCCGAGCTGAAGAAGGTGCCCGAACACGTGGCCCTGGTCGCGGGCGGCGCCTGAACCCGGCAGTACCTGCACCGGACGGTACCTGAGCCGGCGCCCTTTCAACCGGGGCGCGACGCACGATCGGGGGAACGGTGCATCAGTGATCGTCTCCGGGGTACGGAGGTCCTTCGTGCACCGGCGGCACACCCGGCACTGTGCCGGGACCGCGCACGCCGGTCCTACGAAGGAGAACGCTGTGCAGATCCTCGGCCTCATCGTGGTCGGCCTCATCATCGGCGCGCTCGCCCGGCTCATCAAGCCCGGTCGGCAGCGGCTGAGCATCGTCGCAACCCTGGTGCTCGGCGTCGTCGGCGCCATCATCGGCGGGCTGATCGGCCACCTGTTCAACCGGAACACCAGCATCTGGGAGCTGAACTTCGTCGGCTTCGTCATCGCCGTGATCGCAGCGGTGCTGCTCATCGGCGTGGCCGAGGGCGTCTCCGGCGGTCGCTCGCGCGGCGCCGTCCGCTGACCCCTTCCCGGGGGACCCGGGCCGAGCCCTCAGAGCTCGACCGAGTCCCCCGGGGCCAACCGGCCGTAGGGCGTGGGTGTGCCCGGCCCGCCCTCCCCCAGGAGCCGGGCGACAGCGCCCAGGCCGGGGTCGTTGAGCAGTCCGTCGTGCACCGCGAACGCCTGGTCGGCGTGAACGGCGCGCAGGTAGTCGATGACGTCCGCGGTGCGTGACCACGGCGCGTGCACCGGCAGCAGCAGCGTGGCCACGGGCTCGTCCGGCACGGTCAGCGCATCGCCCGGGTGGAAGACCTGACCGTCCACCAGGAAGCCGACGTTTCCTATCCGGGGAATGTCGGGATGGATCTCGGCGTGCAGCTCACCGTGCACGTGGACGTCGAATCCGGCGACGCTGACCGCGTCACCGTGGCCCACCACGTGTACCCGCCCACCCAGTCCCTCGAGTCGGGCGGCCACCGACGTGTTGGTCCAGACCTCCAGCGCCGGATCCGCGTCCAGTGCCGCCCGCAGCCGGTCCGGCTCGAAGTGGTCGACGTGCTCATGGGTGATCAGTACCGCGTCGGCGTGGTCCAGGGCCGCGGGCTCGGTGAACGCGCCCGGATCGATCACCAGCCGGCGCCCCTCCTCGTGCAGGACGACGCACGCGTGGCCGTGCTTGGTGAGCTCCATGACGGCATCCTGCCCGGCGCGGCGTGCGCCCGCAGCCGGCCCGGGACTCACCCCTCCGGGGGAGGGGACCGCCGCCCCCCGTCACGCGATGTGCCTGGCCTGCCGACCTTCTCTCCATGACCGCCGTGCAGACGCTGATCCCGATCACCTTTGCCGCCGCGCGCGGCCGCGCTCACGGTCCCACCGTCGCGCTGTGGCACGCGGTCGAACTGCACCGGCCCGAGGCCGAGCTCGACGGCGCCTGCGAGCTGACCGTCTGCGGTTCCCTCGCCCGGGTCGCGACCGGGACGCAGTGGCCGGTGGCCGCGCGCGACGTCTGCTCCGCCTGCGCCGCCCTCACCCGCTGAGGCCGGCCCCCTGACGCCCTGTCGCCGGGTGGGGAAGCTCGCCCCGACGACAGGTGCATGTTTGCACCACTGATTCAGCGGCCGGTGAACGCCGGCGCTCGCTTGGCGAGGAACGCCTCGACGGCCTCCCGGTGGTCGGCCGTCCCGCCGAGGCCGGTCTGCAGCCGCGCCTCGAGGGCGAGGGTGTCCTCCAGCGAGTCCGTGGCCGCCGTGGCCAGCACCGTCTTCACCGCCGCGTAGGAGGCGGTGGGGCCGGCGGCGAGCCGGGCGGCGAGCGACTGTGCCTCGGGCAGCACCTGCTCCGGGGGGACGACGCGGTGCACCAGCCCCCACTCGGCGGCGGTCTCGGCGAGGAACGGCTCGGGGAGCAGCAGCAGCTCGGTGGCCCGCGAGACCCCGACGCAGTGCACCAGGCGGGCAGCGAGCGCAGAGTCGCTGGACAGGCCGATCGCCGTGAACGCGGTCGTGAGCTTCGCCCCGGCCGCCGCGACCCGCAGGTCGCCGGCCAGCGCGATACCCAGGCCCGCGCCGGCGCAGGCACCGTTGATGCCGACGACCACCGGGATCGGCAGGGCCGCCAGCGCGAGGATCAGCGGGTTGTACTCGTCCTCGACCACGGAGAGGGACGTCGCGGCGTCTCCCCGCAGCGACTCCACGTGCTCGGCGAGGTCCTGCCCGACGCAGAAGGCGCGCCCCGACCCGGTCAGCAGGACCGCGCGCACCGACTCGTCGACGGCGACCGACTGGACGACGGTGAGCAGGTCCCGGCGAAGCGCGGAGGAGAGAGCCGGTCGCTGCAGCGTGATGGTGGCGACCCCGCCGGCGTCGTCCCTGGTCACGGTGTCGGACATCGTCGCCCTGCCTCTCCGATGAAGTCGTCGGTGGTGCCTCACCTTGTCACGGGGCCGCGCCGTGGCCGGCGGTCGGAGACTCCAGGGAGTC
>JAOPWJ010000071.1 GCA_025965715.1 Blastococcus sp.
GCGCCGACGCCGACCCGGTCTTCCGGCAGGTGCTCGACCGCTCCTTCGACGGCCAGGAGGACGCCGGCACGCTGGCGCTGCTGGCGGTCTAGGAGACTCCTGAAGTACCGCCTCTAACGGCTGCGGCTGTATGGGGATGACAGAGGGCGAGGCGGCTTGCCGCCTCGCCCTCCGTGTTGTTGTCCTTTGCGTGGGCCGGCTTGGCCGCCTGCGGGCTCGTGTCAGGCCAGGACCCAGGCTCCTTGCTGCTGCTGCAGTCCCAGAGCGAGCAGTCGGCGCAGGTTGAGGGCGGCGGTGCGGTGGTGGAGCCAGGCGTAGTTCTTGCTGGTGCCGCGGTAGCGGACTTTGCGGTTGCCACCCCGGACGAGCCAGGCGATGGAGCGTTCGACCATCGGCCGGTGCTGGCGGTACTCGTCCTGCCAGGCTGGGTCGGCGGCGCGCTGCCGGTGGGCCTTCTGCAACGCGAAGTGCCCGCTGATCTTGAGGTGTCGGCCGCGTCGGGCGGTGGTGCAGCGGGACGCGAACGGGCAGCCGGCGCAGCGCGGCCCAAAGCTCGCCGCTCCACTCGGGCTCAGCGGGACGCTGTGGCCGGCGGGGCAGGTGACGGTCCGGTGCTGCAGGTCGATCTCGAAGTCGTCGACGGTGAAGCCGCCCGGGACCGCGGCCTTGAGCGGCCACGGCTTGATCTGGACGTCGTGTCCGGTCTCGTCGAGGGCGGCGAGGGCCTCACCGGTGCCGTAGGCGCTGTCGCCCATCACGATCCGCGGGCCGGTCTCGTCGGTCAGCAGGTCGATCCCGACCTTGGCGTCAGCGGTGTCGGGGCCGCTGGCCTTGGTCAGCTGGCAGGCCGTGACCAGGCCGGTCTCGGGCTCGACCGCGAGGTGGGCCTTGAACCCGTCCTGACGGCGGTGGACCGTCTTGTGGGCATGCCGCGCCTCGGGGTCGACCGTGCTGATCAGCCGGTCGGGAGCGACCCGCTCCGCGATCCGCCACCGCGGTGTCCCGTCCGAGTCATCGGGATCGGGGTCGATGAGCTCGACGTCCTGGCCCGCGATCAGCGCGAGCAGCCCGACGGCGTCCGCCGCCGCGCCCTCAGGCTGCTCGACGGTCTGCAGCTCGGCCAGGACGGCCAGGGCGTCGCGCACCAGCGCGTCGATGAGCTGTTCGCGGGCGGCCTGGTCGTTCCAGGCGATCTTGGGCTTGCCCGGGTCGTCGTAGTCGTGCGCCGACGTCACCTTCGCAACGACCTGCACGGCGCCGGGGACGTCGCGGCGGACCCGGCGGACGGCCGCGATCAGCTGCGTCACGGTGTCCTGGGTGGCGACCGCGTCATCGAGCACGGTCGAGTCCAAAGCCCGGCGGGTCTTGCCCTTCAGCACGCCGGTCTGCGCGACCAACTGCTGGACCGCGGCGAAGATCCGGTTCGGGTCCTGGCTCGCCGCCAGCCGGCGGCGCCAGTACGTCAGCGTCGTGTCGTGGAACGCCTTCGCGGTGATCGGCCAGCCGACCGCGGCCTTCCACCGCAGATCGAACGTCAGCGCGTCAGTCGTCTCGCTGTCGCTGAACCCGTTCAGCGTCTGCAGCACGATCACCGACGCCATCACATCCGCCGGCACCGAGGGGCGCCCCGTCGCCTTGAACAAGTCCGCGAACATCTCGTCGGGGAACAGCTGCTTGCGATGCGCGGCCAGGAACGCGAAGACACTCCCGGGCTTGAGCAGATGCCCCGCGACCGACTCCGCGTCGAGCACCTCACGCTGATCCTTCGACCGTCCCTGCATCAACACATCGTCCCGGCCCCGCTCCGCGGGACCGGGACGACACGCAGTTGTTCAGGAGTCTCCTAGTCCGTCGCCTGCGGGTTCGGTGGCAGCCCCGGGAGGTACAGCGACGGCACCGGGTTCGACGGCACGCTGCCGGACGGGACCGGGGCGCCCTCCCCGCTCCGGCACCCCGCGAGGGCGAGCACGAGAAGGGCAGTCGTCGTCACGCGACGCAGGCTCATGCGGCAGTCTGCCCCGGCTCGCCCGCTTCCCCCGGCAGGAACCTGCAGACACGGTGTCGAAACACTCCGGGTGACCCTGAGCTCCCGCGCCGCCGCGCTGCTGGCCTCCGCCTCTCTCGTCCTCACCGCCGGCTCCGCCCTCGCCGCAGCCGGTGCCGTCGGGCACGTCGACGGCGCCGCCTCGGCCGGCCCCGCGAAGCGGACCTACGACGCCCGCACCGTCGCGCTGCGCGAGAAGTACTTCGGCGCCGACAACGTCGACGCCCGCGGCAACGTGCGCCCGGACAAGGTCATCGTCACCTGGGCCAGCGTCATGACCTACGCGGCCTCGATCGGCGGGCACGTCGTGCTGCTCGACGCCTGGGTCGCCCGCGGCGAGCACTCCGGCTACGTCCCCACCGACGCCGGCGAGCTGGCGATGCTCAAGCCGAGCCACGTCTTCCTCGGGCACGCCCACTTCGACCACGCGGCCGACGCCGCCCAGATCGTCAGCGACTCCGGCGCCACCCTCGTCGGCACGCCCGAGCACTGCGACCAGGTCCGCGCCCAGGCCCTGCGCGACTTCGCCGACAGCACGGTCTCCTGC
>JAOPWJ010000084.1 GCA_025965715.1 Blastococcus sp.
ACGGCGGCAGCGGTCGCGGCGCACCTGCACGGGCGCACCGGGCAGCTCGCCGCCGAGCGCGGACCGCTGCTGGCCGGCGACCTGGTCCGGCGCCTGCCGGAGACCATCGGCCGGGTGCGCGGGCTTCCGGCACGCCGCCTGGAAGACTCGGGGGCGTGACCTCCGCAGCCGCCCGGGCCGAAGTGGTCGTCGACCTCGACGCGATCGCCGCCAACACCGCCGTGCTGCGGGAGCGGGTCGGCCGCCCCCTGATGGCGGTGGTGAAGGCCGACGGCTACGGGCACGGACTCCTCCCCGCCGCCCGGGCGGTGCTCGCCGGCGGCGCGGACGCGCTCGGCGTCGCCGTCCTCGAGGAGGGCCTCGCGCTGCGGGCCGCCGGGATCACCGCGCCCGTCCTGGCCTGGCTGCACACGCCGGGGACCGACTACGCCGCCGCACTCACCGCCGACATCGAGGTCTCGGTCAGCGCGGAGTGGGCGCTGGAGGAGGTGGTGGCGGCCGCCCGCGCGACCGGCCGTACCGCGCGCGTGCAGCTGTTCGCCGACACCGGACTGTCCCGCGAGGGAGCCACGCCGGCCGACTGGCCCAGCCTGGTCGCGGCCGCGGCGCGGGCAGAGGCCGACGGCGACATCTCCGTCGTGGGGTTGTGGAGCCACATGGCCTACGCCGATGCGCCGACCCACCCGACGATCGGGTCCCAGGTGCGGGTCTTCGACGAGGCGGTGACCCTCGCGCGGGCGGCCGGCCTCACCGACGCGCGCCGGCACCTGGCCAACTCGGCGGCCACCCTCGCGCTGCCCGACACCTGGTACGACCTGGTCCGGCCGGGCGTCGCCCTCTACGGCCTCGACCCACTCGGCGGGGACGCCGCGACGCACGGACTGCGGCCGGCGATGACCGTGCGGGCCACCGTCGCCCTGACCAAGCGGGTGCCCGCGGGCGTGGGCGTCTCCTACGGGCACACCTACGTCGCCGAGACCGAGACCACCCTCGCGCTGGTGCCCGTCGGCTACGCCGACGGCGTGCCCCGGGCGGCCGGCAACCGCGCCCCGGTCCTCGCCGGAGGCGCCCAGCGGAGGATCGCGGGCCGGGTGTGCATGGACCAGTTCGTCCTGGACGTCGGGGACGCCGCGGTGCGGCCGGGCGACGAGGTCGTCCTGTGGGGCGCGGGGGACCGCGGCGAGCCGACGGCGCAGGCCTGGGCCGATGCGGTCGACACCATCCACTACGAGCTGGTCACCCGCATCGGCGGGCGGTTCACCCGGCGCTACGTCGGCTCTGCAGGAGCGGTCTGATGGCGGCGCACGGGCGGCCGGCAAGACCGCACTCCCGAGGCCGCACCGCCGGCATCCTCGGTGCCCTCGTGGGCCTGGCCGCGGCCGGAGCCGCCGTGGGGGTCTCCGCCAGCCGCGCTGCCGGCCGGCGGGTCAGCGCCGGACAGGTGGCCCGGCCACGGCTGGGCAAGGCGACGGACGCCGAGCTGCGCCAGGACGACCCCCTGGGCGGATCGGCGCGCTCGGCAGACCGGACGGCGCTCGTGCAGACCGACGACGGCGTCCTGCTCTCGGTGGAGGAGATCGGGCCGCGCGACGCGCCGCTCACCGTGGTCTTCGTGCACGGGTACACGCTGTCGATGGCGTCGTGGGCCTTCCAGCGGCGCACACTTGCCGCGGAGCTGGCCACCGCCAACGGTCACCGGCCCGACGCCCGGCTCGTCTTCTACGACCAGCGCGGTCACGGGTCCTCCGGCCGGGGGACGGCGGAGCGCTCCACGATCGAGCAGCTGGCGACCGATCTCTGCGCCGTGCTGGATGCGCGGGCGCCCCGCGGTCCCGTCGTCCTGGTCGGGCACTCGATGGGCGGCATGACGATCATGGGGCTGGCCGCGCTCCGGCCGGCGCTGTTCGGCTCGCGCGTGGTCGCGGTCGCACTGCTCTCGACGTCCAGCGGCAACCTGGCCGACCTCAACTTCGGCCTCCCGGAGTTGCTCACGCGGGTGCGGGCGGCCTTCCTGCCGGTCGCCGCCTGGACGATGCGACGGACGCCGGCACTGGCCGAGGGCACCCGTCGGGTCGCCGCGGACCTGGTCTCGGCGATCACGCGCTCGCTGTCGTTCGCCTCGGCCGACGTCGACCCCGCCCTCACGCACTACGTCGACGCGATGATCTCCGGCACCCCCGTCGACGTCATCGCGGAGTTCTATCCCGCCCTGGCGGGCATGGACGAGACCGGCGCGCTGGAGCCGCTGCGCCGCGTCCCGACACTCGTGCTCACCGGTGACCGGGACAAGCTGATCCCGAAGGAGCACAGCGAGCTGATCGTGCAGCGGCTCCCGGAGGCCGAGTTCGTCGTCGTCCCCGAGGCGGGGCACATGGTTCTGCTGGAGAAGCCGGACGAGGTCACCGCCGCCTTGACGGGCCTGCTCCGCCGCGTGGTCGCCGGCCTGCCGGTTCGGTCCACGGGGGGCTGAAGCTCAGGGGCCGCCCCCGCCGCCGAAGACGTCGGAGCCGACGCCGGTCCCTACCGCCGCGCCCCCGGTGCGGTAGGGGGCCAGGTCGGGATCGCTGTGGTCCATGCCCCGTGACCGCCGGCCCCGCGCCGGTTCGAGCAACGTGCCCGGGCACTGGAAGTCCTGGGCCGACGGTCCCACGTCCGGGCGGTGAGCGGAATGCCTCGCACCTGCCTGGTTAGGGTGCACCGGTGGCCGACCTGCGACCGCCCCGGCTGGACGCCGCCGCCGCCGAGGTGGCTCGCGTCGCCGCAGCCGCGCCGGACTGGGATGCACTCGCCGCCGTCGCGCGGCCGTGCGTGGCCTGCCCCGAGCTCGCCGCGACCCGGCAGCACGTCGTCATCGGCGACGTCCCCCTGTCGGGCCGTCCCCGGTTCGTGCTCGTCGGCGAGGCGCCGGGCGCCACGGAGGACGAGACCGGGCGGCCCTTCGTCGGCCGCTCCGGTGCGCTGCTCGACCTGCTGCTCGCCGAGGCGGGGCTGAGCCGCGCCGAGGCGGCGGTGCTCAACATCGTGAAGTGTCGGCCGCCGGCCAACCGGACGCCGAAGGCGCCGGAGGTCGCCCGCTGCTCCGGCTGGCTGCGCCGCCAGCTGGAGCTGCTGGACCCGCCGGTGATCGTCGCGCTCGGCCTCTCGGCGGCGAAGTGGTTCCTCGGCCCGCGCACCGTCCTGGCCGAGGTGCGCGGCCGACCGCACCCATGGGGCGGGCGTGCGGTGTGGGCGACGTATCACCCCTCGGCGGCGATCAGGTTCGGGCCGAACGGGGCGCCGCGGGCGAGTCTGCGGGCCGACCTCACGGCAGTCGCGGGGACCCTGTCGTGAGGCGCGCGCACATCCTTGCGACCCCCGCCGACACGCAGGAGCTGGGCAAGGAGCTGGCCGGGCTGCTGCGCCCGGGTGACCTGCTCGTGCTGGTCGGCCCGCTGGGCGCGGGCAAGACCGCGCTCACCCAGGGCATCGGCGCCGGCCTCGGCGTCCGCGAGCCGGTCACCTCCCCGACCTTCGTCATCGCCCGCGTGCACCGCGCCGCGCGGATGCCGCTCGTGCACGTCGACGCCTACCGGCTCGGCAGCGTCGCCGACGTCGACGACCTGGACCTCGACGTGACCGTCGCCGACTCGGTGACCGTCGTGGAATGGGGACAGGGCCTGGTCGAGCAGTTGGCCGACGAACACCTGGAGGTGCGCCTGGACCGGCGCGAGGACGACGTCCGGACGGCGCTGCTCGTTCCGCACGGACCCGGCTGGGAGGAACGGCTCGAGAGATGACGCCCTCCGTCCAGACGCCACGCGTCGAGGTGCTGCAACTGGATGCCGCGGCGCTCCGCGGACTCGCCGACGGTGACCTCGCCGCGGCGAACCGGACGTCGCCGGTGCCCGTGACCCCCTATCTCGCCGGCGCGGAGTGCCGGGGCGTCTGGGAGATACGCGCCGTCCAGGTGGTCCAGGACCCGGCCAGTCGGTCCTGGATCACCGGCGTCGTCTGGGACCCGGACCGGCGGCGCGTCGTGGGCCGAGCCGGCTACCACGGGCCGCCGGACGCCGACGGGATGGTCGAGGTCGGCTACTCGATCGATCCGCAGTACCGGCGCCAGGGATACGCGCGGGCGGCGCTGCGAGCCCTGGTCGAGCGGGCCCGGCAGGAGCCCGGGGTGACGACGTTGCGCGCGACGGTCAGCCCGGACAACGCGCCGTCGCGCGACCTCGTCCTGTCCGAGGGGCTGGTCGAGGTGGGGGAGCAGATGGACGAGGAGGACGGGCTCGAGCTCATCTACGAGCTGGTCGTCAGTCCCTCCTGAACGTGGCTGCCCCGCCGCCACCGGTCGTTGGGCCACCGCGCGGCTGCGGCCCCGGGTCCGATCAGGGCGCGGCGCGGCTGGCGGCGTTGAGCGGTGCGGAACGGCGGGAACGGCGGGGACGGGCATCGGCCGGGGGACCTATGGGCGGACGGCCCGGGTTCGAGGGGACGTCCTGCTCCGCCGACTCGGCCGGTGGGTAGCGTGGACCGTCGTGCTGGTCCTCGCTCTCGACACCGCCACGCCGACCCTGGTTGCCGGGCTGGCGCGCTGGTCGGCCGCGGACGGCGCCCAGGTGCTGGCCCAGCGGTGCGTCGCGTCGGGCACGAAGCACGCCGAACTGCTCACCCCGGCGATCCGCGACGCGCTGGCCGACGCCGGTCTGTCGATGGCCGGCCTCGAGGCGGTGGTCGTCGGACTGGGGCCGGGGCCGTTCACCGGCCTGCGGGTGGGTGTGGTGACCGCCGCGGCGCTGGCCGACGCCCTCGGTCTCCCGGTGATCGGCGTCTGCTCCCTGGACGCGGTCGGTTCCGGCGCTCGTACGGTCGTGACCGATGCGCGGCGCAAGGAGGTCTACTGGGCCACCTACACGGCCGACGGCACCCGTGCGGCCGGGCCGGCCGTCGCCCGCCCCGCCGACCTCGCCGCGGCGGGCCCCTTCGTCGGGGACCCGGCGTTCGCCGACCGGCTGGGCGCTCCCGTCGAGGCCGCCGACGTCACGACGGCGGGCCTGCTCCGGGCCGCCGCCCCCCAGCTGGCCGATCCGTCCACCGCGGTGGCCCTGGTGCCGCTGTACCTGCGTCGCCCCGACGCCACTCCGCCCGCCGCCCTCAAGGCGGTGTCGCAGACGTGACCCTCTCCCTGCGCGACATGAGGCTCGACGACCTGCCGGCGGTGATGGTGCTGGAGGAGGAGCTGTTCGCCCCCGACACGTGGACGCGGGCGATGTACCGCGACGAGCTGTCCCACCGCGACACCCGGCACTATCTGGTGGCCGAGGACGTGGACGCCCAGGGCGATCGGACGGTCGTCGGGTACGCCGGACTGATCGCCTATGACGACGAGGCGCACGTTGCCACGCTCGGGGTCGCTCCGGGGCGTCAGGGCGAGGGGATCGGTTCGCTGCTGCTGGACGCGCTGCTCGCCGAGGCCGACCGGCGCAGCCCCGTGGTGCTGCTGGAGGTACGTGCCGACAACCAGGTGGCGCTCGGGCTCTACCGACGGCGCGGGTTCACCGAGATCGGCCGGCGAGGCGGCTACTACCAGCCCAGCGGCGCCGACGCCGTGGTGATGAAGCGGGAGAAGCCGTGAACGCACAGGGGCGTGAGCATCGCAGCGAGGAACGAGCGAGGAGCGGAGCGCTCCGGGGGAGCCGACGATGACAGTGACGCAGGAGCCCCTGGTCCTCGGCTTCGAGACCTCCTGCGACGAGACGGGCATCGGCCTGGTGCGCGGGCACACCCTGCTCGCCGACGCGCTGGCCACGTCGATGGAGGAGCACGAGCGCTTCGGCGGCGTGGTGCCCGAGATCGCCTCCCGGGCGCACCTGGAGGCGATGGTGCCGACCGTGCGCCGCGCACTCGCCGACGCCGGGGTGACCGCGGGGGACGTCGACGCCGTGGCGGTGACCTCCGGCCCGGGCCTGACGGGTGCGCTGCTGGTCGGGGTCGCGGCGGCGAAGGCCTACGCGCTGGCCCTCGACGTGCCGCTGTACGGGGTGAACCACCTCGCCGCGCACGTCGCGGTCGACGAACTTCAGCACGGCCCGTTGGCCGAGCCCTCGATCGCGCTGCTCGTCTCGGGCGGGCACAGCTCGCTGCTGCTCGTGCCGGACCTGGCCCGCGAGGTGGAGTCGCTGGGCCGGACGCTCGACGACGCGGCGGGGGAGGCCTTTGACAAGGTGGCCCGCGTGCTGGGGCTGCCCTTTCCCGGCGGTCCGCCCATCGACAAGGCGGCGCGGGAGGGGGACCCGTCGGCGATCAGCTTCCCGCGCGGGCTCACCGGTCCCCGCGACGCCCCCTACGACTTCTCCTTCTCGGGGCTGAAGACCGCCGTCGCCCGCTGGGTCGAGGCGCGGCAGCGGGCGGGCGAGCCGGTGCCGGTGGCCGACGTCGCGGCGTCCTTCCAGGAGGCGGTGGCCGACGTCCTCACCGCCAAGGCCGTGCGCGCCTGCAGGGACCACGGCGTCGACCACCTGGTCCTCGGCGGTGGGGTGGCGGCCAACTCGCGGCTGCGCGCCCTGGCCGAGGAACGCTGCGCCGCCGCGGGCATCGGCCTGCGGGTGCCCAGCCCACGGCTGTGCACGGACAACGGCGCGATGGTCGCCGCCCTCGGCTCCCGGCTGATGGCCGCGGGCGTTGCGCCGTCGGCCCCGGACCTCGGCGCGGACAGCTCGCTCCCCATCGAGACGGTGAGCCGCTGAACAGGCCTGGGTCCTTCACCGGTCGCTGACGTCGCACACGAGCACGGTGGGCGCGCCGGCCACCCGGGTGACGACGACGACGGCGGAGGCGCTTCCCGGGCCTCTCAGCTGCCTGGCGAGCGTCTCCGGCTCGATGGGTGACCCCCGCTTCTTTCCCACGACCCGGCCGACGCCCCGGGCCCTCAGCAGCGCCTTCAGCTTCTTGAGGTTGAACGGCAGCACCTCGTCGACCCGGTAGGAGCTGACCCAGGGGCTGTCGGCCGGGGCGTCGGAGCTCAGGTAGGCGATCGTCGGGTCGATGAGGGTGGCGCCGAGGTCCGCCGCGACGAGGGACATCAGGCCCGAGCGGATCAGTGCCGGGTCCGGCTCGTGCAGCCAGCCGCGCACCGGCCCCACTGGCGCATTGCCGGGGTCCGTGTCAGCGGTCAGCTCGAGCACGGCTCCGTCGAGGACGAGCGTGGTCCGCCGCCATGTCTCCGACAGCCCGCGGCCCCACAGCAGCGCCTCGACGATCGAACCCCCGAGGGAGACCCACTCGGCCTCGACCCCGTCGGGGACGCGGTCGTGGTCCAGCCCCGGGGCGACCTTCACGACCGACGTCGGCACGCGGTCGAGCAGTGCGGCCACCGTCGGCCACGGGGGCGACCACCGATCGGGGTCGAGCTGCCGTCGACCTCCGGCCCGGCGGGCAGGGTCGAGGGTGGCCGCGGCGCAGCCCGCGATCTCCCCGCCGCGTGCGGAGTCGACGAGCTCCACGATGTCTCCGGCAGAGACCCACACCTCGTCGCCGACACCGAGGGCCTCGGCGTTCGAGGCGGTCAACTCGCGGGCCACCGGGTCGCGGTCGACGGCGAGCACGCGTGCACCGGCCCGCGCGAGCGCGATGGTGTCCGTGCCGGCCGCGCAGCCCAGGTCGGCCACGGAGTCCGCCCCACGAGCCAGCAGCCGCGAAGCGCGGCGAGCGGCCAGCTGCGGCCGGCCGGCCTGCTCGAGCGTGTCGGCGGTCAGCAGGAGGACGTCGGCGTCGGGCCCGAAGACCGGCCGGGCGCGGGCGCGCAGGCGGGCGAGCTCCCAGGCCGGGCCGGCGTGCTCCGGGCCGACCTCCTCGCGCAGCCGGGCCAGTCCCGGGATCAGGTCGACGCCCCGCGCGAGCAGCTCCGCCGCCAGCCGGGTCGCCGCCGCCCCCTCGGGGCCGCGCAGCCAGCGCATGGTGGCGACGGCCGGATCGGCAGCGGGGTCCTCGGTGCGATCGGGGGGCACGGGCCAAGCCTGGCGCAGGCCTCTGTTCACCCGCGCGGGCACCCGGTTGAGCGGCTGGCACTCTCGTGGGTAGAGTGCCAATCGACACGGGCTGGCGCCCGACCCCCGCGACGGCGGGTGCCCGGATCCCGTGCCACAGCATCTGCACCACCGCACGAGAGAACCACCGCAGCATCCCTTTCCCAGCCCGTCCGACACCGAAGGGGGCGTCACCGACGTGACGACCGCTACCAAGGTCAGCATCAAGCCGCTGGAGGACCGTGTCGTGGTCCAGGCCAATGAGGCCGAGACCACCACCGCCTCCGGCCTGGTCATTCCCGACACCGCCAAGGAGAAGCCGCAGGAGGGCACGGTCATCGCCGTGGGCCCCGGCCGCATCGACGACAACGGCAACCGCGTTCCGCTCGACGTGAACGTGGGTGACGTCGTCATCTACTCCAAGTACGGCGGCACCGAGATCAAGTACGGCGGCGAGGAGTACCTCGTACTCTCCGCTCGCGACCTGCTCGCCGTCGTGGAGAAGTGACCTCGCGTCACCAGCTCCACCAGCACTGACCGACCGCCCCGGGCAACCCGAACTCCTCGGGTCCCGGGGCGGTCGTCGTCCTACCCCTGAACTTCCTCTACGAGAGGTCCCGGCATGGCCAAGATCATCAAGTTCAACGAGGACGCCCGGCGCGCACTCGAGCGCGGCGTCGACAAGCTCGCCGACACGGTGAAGGTGACTCTCGGCCCCCGCGGCCGCAACGTGGTCATCGACAAGAAGTTCGGCGCCCCGACGATCACCAACGACGGCGTGACCATCGCCCGTGAGGTCGACCTGGACGACCCGTACGAGAACCTCGGCGCCCAGCTGGCCAAGAACGTGGCCACCAAGACCAACGACGTCGCCGGCGACGGCACCACCACCGCGACGGTGCTCGCCCAGGCGCTGGTGCACGAGGGCA
>JAOPWJ010000177.1 GCA_025965715.1 Blastococcus sp.
CCCGGACCAGCACGTCGTCGGGGCCGATCTCGGGCAGGTCGGTGTCCACGAACTGCAGGACGTCGGGGGAACCGAACCGCTCCTGAACGATCGCCTTCATCGCTGCTCCTTCGGTGCTGGTGTGTGGTGGATGCCGGAGCCGGACCCGGCCGTCCCGCGAGGGCGGGCGGCCGGGTCCGGGGACGTGCGCTCTCAGGCCGGGGACAGCTCGGAGTCCCGGCGGGTCGCAGGGAGGGCCGCGACGGCTGCGGGCTTGAAGCCCTTGACGGTCAGGTAGACGCCGAGCGAGAGCTCCCACGCCGCGATCGGCAGCGCCGCGACGACGGCGATCGGGGCCACCCGGTCGTAGACGCCGAAGAAGATCGCGAGATCGGAGAGGAGGAGCAGCGGGGCGCCGATGAGCCCGATGATGGGGAGGATGCGCGGCACCAGGCCGGATCGGTACATCACGTAGCCCAGGCACAGCGCGTTGAAGACGGGCATCAGGCTCCCGCTGAGCAGGAACGTCCAGTCGTAGGTGGCGAGATGGGCCTGACCCGTCGTGATCAGCGAGGCCGAGTCCGCGCCGGCGCTGCCGGCGACGTCGTTCCGCAGGGTGACCACGGAGAGCAGGCTGACGACACCAACGATGAGGAGGCTGCCCTCAACCACCCGGGATGCGATGAACCCCAGGGCGGCCGTCTCGCTCTGCCTCCTCGCCACCCGGAACAGAACCACGGCCGTGCCGATACCGGCCAGCGCGACGACGACCTCGGAGAAGGCGCCTACCAGCACGCCGGTGTCGCTACCGGCACCCAGGACGAAGTCGGCGTTGTCCCGCACCGGGTTGTACAGGAACAGGGTGGGGATCGACACGAAGGTGATGAGGTACAGGATCCCGGCGGCCCGGGAGGTTCGGCGCATCGAGTCGGGCGCGGGTCGCGCCTCTGCGGGGGTGTGCACGGTGGTGGTCATGTCGCTTCCTTTCAGGGGGGGGGCGGGCTGGGTCGATCGGCGGGGCGGCCACGTGGGCGGCCCGACCGGTCTGCGAGACGCGGACGTCACGCAGGGGAGAACTGGGTCTCCCGTTCGATCGAAGGCGTGGTGCGGGCGGTGATCGGCGAGGGCTTGAAGCCCTTGACCGCCATCCAGAGGCCGAGCGTGAGCTCCCAGAAGAAGATGGGAGCCAGCGCGATCAGCGACCACGGTGTCGAGTCGTCGTTGACGCCGAGGATCGTCGCCACCTTGGCGGAGATGAGTAGCGGACCCCCGATGAGTCCCATGAGCGGAATGACTCGTGGCACGAGCCCTGACCGGTACATCAGGGAACCGAGCAGCAGTGCGTTCACGCCGGCCATCAGGCCGGGGCCGACCAGGAACGTGTAGTCGCGGACGGCGACGAGCGCGGCCCCCACGGTGGTCAGTGCGGCGTCGTCGGCTCCGGCCGCGCCGGCCACGTCCTGCCGCAGGGCCACGACCGCGAACAGGCTCACGACTCCGACGGAGATGATCGCCGCCTCGAGCAGGCGAGAGGCGACGAAGCCCAGCGCGACCGCCTCGTGCTGCCGCTTGAGCAAGGGGAAGAGCACGACCGCGGTGCCGACGCAGGCGAATGCGTTGACCAGGTCGAGGAGGCCGCCGGTGAGGACGCGCGTGTCGGGCCCCGGGCCGAGGATGTAGTTCGGGTCGCTCAGTACGGGGTCGAGGAAGAAGAACGCGGCAGGGATCGAGGCGGCGAAGGTGACGAGGTAGAGGACGCCTGCCCACATCGCGGTCCTCCTCACCGGGTCCATCGGGATCGTGCCCGTTGTCGTGGTTCGGCCGGTGATGGTCATGACATTCTCCTTCTGCGGATCGCTCAGCTAGCGCGGGTCGATCAGGGGCAGGGCGGGCCGGTCGGGTCGGACCTGAGTCACCGAGATCAGCGGCAGGCCGATGTCGCGAAGCTTCTTGAGCAAGCCGTGGAGCGCCGCCTGGTCGATGACCGGGCCATGGATCCTCGTGGTCCCGTCGCTCTCGTCGGTGAGGGTCATGTCGTCGAACCAGGCCGTCCACCGGGAATCGAGACGTCCTTTGACGCGAATCTCGTACCGTCCGGCGTCGTACCGATGGCCGGTCGACATGTCGCTCATCGGGCACCCCTTGCCATGGATCCCATCGGGCTGTCTGTGGTGCGCTCGAAAACTACGAGCCGATGTGGTGAGCACGGATCACATGACGTGGTGATCGCTGTGGTGATCGCTGTGGTGATCTGGACCCGGACACACCGGCAGGAACGCGGCAGCGAGGGCGGGCCGGCCACGCTCGACACCCGCCGAGAGCGCTCCCGCTCGGACTACGGTGCCCGGATCGGGCCAGGAGACCGAGCGCACCGGGACCCGTAAGCGCGTCAGGCCCTCCGGCCGCCCGACTCCCTACCTCGCCACGAGTCCGAGGAGGTCGGCATGGCGGATCCCGCGGTTCTGCCGGACGCGGAGTTCCCCGCGGTCCGCCGGGTCACGTGGGGTTTCATCGCGCTGTACACCTCGGCGTACATGGGCACCGTCCTGATGCTGCTCGCGCCCGTGCTGGTCACCTTGGCCTTGAAGATCAACGCGCTGGTCGGCAGCGAGGAGGCGCCGAACAGCCTGGCACTCGTCGCCGGGATCGGCTCCCTGCTCGCGATGGTGAGCAATCCGTTCTTCGGCAAGCTGAGCGACCGCACGTCTGCGGCGATGGGCATGCGGCGACCGTGGATGCTCATCGGCCTGGCGGGCGGTTGCCTGGGGATCCTGCTCGTCGCGTTGGCACCGAACGTCGGGCTCGTCCTCGTCGGCTGGTGCATTGCCCAGCTGTTCTTCAACGCGCTGCTCGCCGTCCAGGTGGCCGTCCTGCCGGACCAGGTGCCGGCCGCCCAGCGCGGCCTGGTCTCCGGCGTCCTGGGGGTGTGCCTGCCCATCGCCTCGGTGAGCGGCACCTTCCTGGTCCAGCTGTTCAGCGGCAGCCGGCTCGCCATGTTCCTTGCCCCGTGCGTGTTCGGCGGGTTCTTCATCCTGCTGTTCGCCATCCGGTTGGACGACCGCCGGCTCGCAGCGGCGAGCAAGCCGGCGTGGTCGCTGCGCGAATTCGCCGGCACGTTCTACGTCAGCCCGCGGCAGAACCCGGACTTCGCCTGGGTCTTCGCCAGCCGCTTCCTGTTCGTCCTGGCCTACGCCTTCCTGACCACGTACCAGGCGTACTTCCTGCTGAGCAATGTCGGCAGCACCGAGGCAGCCGTGCCCCGGCAGATCTTCCTCGGCACACTGGCGCAGTCCACCGCCGTCGTCGCCGCCTCCCTTCTCGGTGGCCGCCTCTCGGACCGGACGGGCCGGCGGAAGGTCTTCGTCGTCACCGCGGCGATCGGGTACGGCCTGGCGATGTTCCTGGTGGCCGCAGCGAGCGACTTCAACGCCTTCCTGGTCGGCGTGGCCGTCGGCGGACTGGGGTTCGGCATGTACGCGGCCGTCGACCTCGCACTCGTCGTCGACGTCCTGCCGGACGAGGACCACGCCAAGAATCTCGGCGTGCTCAACGTCGCCAACGCGCTTCCCTATTCGGTGGCGCCGGCAGTCGCGCCCGTGGTCCTGGCCGTCGGCGGCGGCAGCTACGGGGTGCTGTACACGGTGGCCGGGATCTGCGCTCTCATGGGAGCCGCCGCCATCCTGCCCGTGAAGCGTGCGCGGTGAGCAGGACCTATCCGTCGTGGACGGCGAGTCCCAGGGGACGGCGGTCGTCGGGTGGCGATGCCAGCTCCAGTTCCCCGGCTCGCCGCACCGCCGCACGACGGTTGTTCACTCCGAGCTTGGCGTAGATGTTCTTGGTGTGTGTCCGGACGGTGTTGAGGGACACGAAGAGCCGGCGGGCGATGTCGGGCCCGTCCAGGTCGGTGCCGAGCAGTCGGAGGACGTCGAGTTCGCGTGCGCTCAGGGCCTCGACCAGGTCATGGTGGACGGGCCCGCCGTCCCGGGTCGTGTCGACGGCGGCGAGGAGACGGCGGACGTAGCCCGGTGCGATCTCCCGCGCGGCAGCCACCCGCAGCACGGCGACCATGGGAGCGCCCTCGTCCACGAAGGTCCGGACGTAGCCCTCGGGCTCGGCCTGCGTCAGTCCGCGCTCCAGCCAGGAGAGCGCGGCCGGCAGGTCGCCGCGGATCTGGCAGGCCATCGCCTGCAGCACGAGGATCTCGATGACGCTGCCCGTCCGCTGGCCCTCCTCCGCCGCGCGGAGGAGGCGGTCGAGCAGTCCGGTCGCCTCGTGGAGCGGGCGCTCCGCGCTCTCCGCGGCGCCGCGTGCGACGAGCACTCGCGCGAGGGTGATGTGCTCGTACTCGCGCACGTAGTCCAGGTCGTCGTCGACGGACAGCCCGCGCTCACGGACCCAGTCCAGAGCGTCGTCGAGCCTGCGGTGTGTGATCCACAGTCGCGCCCTCACCGCCGGGATCGGCCGGACGTCGGGTGAGAAGTCGCTGTTGTACACGCGCTCGGCCTGATCGAGCAGGTCGAGCGCCCCGTCGGGGTCACCGTCGAGCACCTGCAGCCGGGCGGCCGCGAGTCGGCGGCGGTAGGGGTGCTGCAGCAGGCCGTTGTGCTCACCCAGCTCCTGGCTCCGGAGCAGATGGTGCCTGGCGGCGGCGAGGTCGTCACGTTCGATGAACAGCTGGCTCATGCCGACGTGCATGTCCGCCGCACCCCTGAGCACGGGGTCGGTCCCTTCGGCGCGGTGCAAGGCCCGTTGGTAGGTGGTCATGGCCTCACGGAGCCGGCCCTGGGCGATCCGGATGTCGGCCAGGGCGACGGCGCCCCCGATCACGTCGGTCCGGTATCCGCCCTTGTCCAGGCTCGCCAAGCCGTCGGCGTACCAACGATGGGCGGCGTCCAGGTCGCCCGTCGTCCAGTACGCGAGTCCCAGAAGGGCGGCCGGCCCTCCGCGGCCCACGTGATCGTCCGCACCGGCCAGGTCGAGCGCCGTCCGGGCGTGGGCCATCGCGGCGGCCACGTCGCCGTGGACGAGCGCCCGCGCGGCGCGGTACATGGCGATCTGCCCGGGGAGCCGGCGGAACTCCTCGTGGTCCAGGACCACCATGCCCGCCCGTGCACCGGGCGCCTTCCCCACGGCTTCGGTCGTGTCCAGCCACCGCTCAGCGCTCAGCAGACGCGTCTCGACGCCGTCCGTCTCCCCGGTCGCCATGAACGCCCCGACGTACCCGACGCTCAGGACCGGCCTGACCGCGAACAGCTCGTCGGGGAGCGCCTCCATCCATCGGCGCACCGTGGCCTCCTGCTTGCCCTGGTGCAGCGCAGGAAGCGCGAGTTCGACGAGGTCCGCTGCCCGCGGGAAGTCCTCCGCGGCCAGCGCATGGTCAATGGCCTCGGACCGCTCGCCGTTCTGCTCGTACCAGTCGACGGCTCGGCGGTGCAGGCGCGGAAGCTCGTCCGGCTGTTCGTCGAGCAGGTGAGCCTGCAGCACGTCGGCGAAGAGATGGTGGTAGCGGTACCACCGTCGACGGTCGTCGAGGGGAACGAGGAAGAGGTTGGCCCGGTCGAGGGCCTCGAGCATGGTCCTGCCGCCGTCCTGACCCGTGACCGCATCGCACAGCGCGCCGTTCAACCGGCTCAGGATGGAGGTGTGCAGCAGAAACCTCCGGACGTGTTCTGGCTGACGCTGCAGAACCTCCTCGGCCAGGTAGTCGACGACGAAGCGGTCGTCCCCGGCGAAACCCTCGATGAACGCCGGAACGTCCTCGCGCCCCTGCATCGAGAGCGCCGCCAATTGCAGGGCGGCGATCCATCCTTCGGTGCGGCCCTCCAGCACCGCGACATCGGCTGCTTTCAGCTGGAGTCCCATCGCGCCGTTGAGGTACGCCGCCGCCTCCTCCGCCGTGAAGCGCAGGTCGGCGGCGCGGATCTCGACCAGCTCACCGCGGCCGCGCAATCGTCCCAGCGACAGCGACGGGTCGGCTCGGCCGGCGATGACCAGCTGGATCTGCGGAGGCAGGTGCTCGAGCAGGTACGCCATCCCCTCCTGCACCTCGCGCGCATCGATGACGTGGTAGTCGTCGAGCACCAGCACGACATCCTTCGAGGCTGCGCTGAGGCCGTTCAGGAGCGTGGCGAGGACGGATTCGATCGGTGACGGGGAGGACTGCAGGAGGGCGCGCGCGTGCACACCGACGCCGGGCGCCGCCACCTCCAGCGCGGCCAGCACGTATGACCAGAACAACGCGGGATCGTTGTCCCGTTCGTCGAGGGACACCCACGCGATCGACCACCCGTCGACGGCAGAGGTCCCGAGCCAGTCGGTGAGCAGCGTCGTCTTGCCGAACCCGGCCGGAGCGGACACGAGTGTCAACGCCGACTCCGCCCCACGACTGAGGCGCTCGTTCAGCCTCGGACGCGAGACCAGCGCCCGTCGGCGCCTAGGAACGTGGAGCTTGGTCTCGAGCAGCGGACCTACCATGACCACCTCCCGTGAGCGGCCGGCACTCACCTGCGGTCGAGGGGCACTCGCTGCGGGGGACGTCGCGGTGGGCTCCCATCACGCATGGTGTCAGCCGGGGTGGTGGCTGTCGATGGACTCCACGATCAACCCCTCGCAGCGGCGGCCACGCCGCCCCCGTCGGCATGGGGCCGCGACGCAACGACGACGCACCGCTGGCCGCCCCGCCGACCGGGGATCACACGTTCGCGCAGCGAGCCATCGGCCTCGAGGCCTCTGAACGGCATGGCCCGGCCACGCCGATCGCCCCGGCCACGCCGATCGCCCCGGCCACGTGACGTGGCCGGGGCGATGAGGTCGAACGACCGTCAGTTGGTGTCCCGTCGGTACAGCAGCACGGTCCCGACCACCAGCGCGACCGCGGCGTACCCGCCGAAGACCAGCGCATTCTCGGGCTGGGTGAGTGCGATGGCGAGCGTCCTGGGCGTCTCGAAGTCGGAGCTGTAGGCCAGCAGGTGATTGCCGGCGGTGAAGGGCAGCACGCGGGCGACCTCTTCGGCGAGGAAGAGCTTCAACAGGTTCTCGACGACGAACCCCCAGACCAGAAGTCCTGCGACAGCCGCCGTGGTGTTGCGGACCACCATGGCCGTTCCCAGTCCCAGCACCGCTGAGAGCATCGTGAACAGCAGAGCCCAGCCCACGGAGCCGGCCAGTGACGATGTGTCGCCCGCACCGAGGCCGCCGAGCACTGCGCCACCGAAGCCGGCGGCGAGTCCGGCCGCTCCGATCACCAGGCCGAGGACAGCTGCGGTGAGCGTCTTGGAGAGTGCGAGCACCCAGCGCGCCGGCTGTGCGGCGAGGGCGCCGGCCAGGGTGCCGTGCTGGACCTCGGAGCCGAAGAGCAGCACCCCGCTGATCGCGGCGAGCATCGACGTCACGCTGGTCCAGAAGAAGCCGACCTGGGCGACGTACTGCACCTGGTCGGTCACCAGAACCGCAACTGCCCACGAGACGAGCAGGCCGCCGGAGATGGTCAGGAGCAAGATCGCTTTGTTGGCTCGAACGGTGGATGCCTTGATCCAGTCGCTCTTCAGCGCGGCACCGACGGCCCGTGCGCCGTCGCCGGTGGAGCGCGTCTCGGGTCGGTGCTCGGAGGGCGAGGCGGTTGCCGGCCGGTGGAACGCGGTCGCAGTCGTGGCGGTCATGGTCGTGTCCTTCGGGGAGAGTCGAAAATGGGTAGGACGAGCTGGGTCAGGCGCTGGCGAACTCGGCGGACGCCCGGGTCATGTCGAGCAGGCTGTCCTCGAGGGAGCGGGATGTCTCGCTGAGCTCGAGGATCTGGATGCGGCTGTCGAACGCAATCTGTGAGACGGCCGCCCGGCTGGTTCCTCGAACGATCAGCCGTTCGGCCGCTACCTCGACGACGAGGCCGTGTGCGGCGAGGCGGGAGGCCAGCTCGGCCGGCTGACGCGTCTCGATCAGCACGGCCACGTCGTTGCGGGCGGTGATTTCCTGGACCGATTCCGCGGCCAGCAGCCTGCCGCCTCCCACTACGACCAGGTCGTCGGCGAACATGCTGAGCTCGCCGATGAGATGACTGGAGACGAAGACCGTTCCGCCCCGACGGGCGAAGTCGCGGAGGTAGTCCCGCAGCCACCGGATCCCGTCCGGGTCGAGACCGTTGGAAGGCTCATCGAGCAGCAGCACCCGGGGGTCGCCCAGCAGGGCTCCGGCCAGCGCCAGGCGCTGGCGCATGCCGAGGGAGAACTTGCCCGCCTTCTGGTCCGCTGCCGTCTCGAGACCCACCTCGGCCAGGACGTCCTCGACCCGGGCCGTAGGGATGCCGCTGAGGGCGGCGGTGGCCCGGAGATGGTTCCGGGCCGTGCGACCGGGGTGCATGCACCGGGCGTCGAGCACCGAGCCGACGGTCCGGGCGGGATGCTTGAGGTCCCGGTAGTGGACGCCGGAATAGCGGACGTCACCGCTGCCGGGCCGAGTCAGTCCGACCATCATCCGCATGGTCGTGGACTTGCCGGCACCGTTCGGGCCGACGAATCCCGTGACGCGGCCGGCGGCGACGTCGAAGGTCATGTCGTCGACGGCGAGCCGCTTGCCGTACTGCTTCGTGAGACCTGAAACGGTGATCATGAATGGCACTCCTGGCCTGTCATCGCTGGTGTGGATGCCGTTGAGGTTGCTCGCGGCGAACAGCTGATCGCCTCCGTGGAACCACGGGGATCCCCGTGGAGCTACGGGGATCCCCGTGGCAGTCGTGAGCGCCAGGGCGATGCCGCGGTGCCCGCCCGTGGGGTGCGAGGACCGGCGTTCCCGGGCGGGTGTGGGCACCGGCTCCACCGGGCTCACGCGGAGTACGTTGCGCGACATGCTCCACGGGCGCGCAGCGGAGCGCGCCCGGATCGACCTCCTTGTCGCCGGGGCGGCCGACGCCCGTGGCGGGGCACTTGTCGTGCGCGGCGAGCCGGGCGTGGGCAAGACGGCGCTGTTGGCCGACGCGGTCGACCGTGCGACCGCCGTCGGCGTCCTGTGGACCGCGGGAATCGAGTCGGAGTCGCCGTTGCCCTTCGCGGCGCTGCACCGACTGCTGCGGCCGATCCTCGGGCACGTGGGACGCATCCCGCCCGTGCAGGCCCGGGCGCTGCGCGGCGCGCTGGGTGAGGAGGAGAACCAGGGTGGCGGCAAGGGGGCGACCGACGACCGATTCCTCGTGTTCGCGGCCACGTTGTCGGTCCTGGCCGAGGCCGCGGAGAAGCAGCCGCTCATCTGCGTCGTCGACGACGCCCACTGGCTCGATGCAGCGTCTGCCGAGGCGTTGCTCTTCGTCGCCCGGCGGCTGCATGCCGACCGCCTCGCGCTGCTCTTCGCCGTCCGCGATGGCGAGTCGCGCCACTTCGACGCGCTCGGCCTGCCCGAACTGGTCGTGTCTGGCCTGGACGCCGACGCGGCCTCCGCACTGCTCGACGAGCGCAGCGGGATCACGATGGCCGCCGGAGTGCGCGAGGAATTGAGGATCCGCACCGCCGGGAATCCGCTCGCGCTCGTCGAACTCCCCGCCATGCTGTCCGCGGAACAGCTCGCCGGTCGGTTGCGACTGCCTTCGCAGCTGCCCATGACGCAGGGGGTGGAGCGCGCGTTTCTCGACCGGTGCCGGGTGCTGCCCGGCGACGCCCAGACACTGCTGCTGGTTGTCGCCGCCGACGACTCCGGCCGGTTGTCGATCATCCAGCAGACGGCCGCTCGACTGGGTGCCGGCGACGCGGCCCTCGACGCCGGGGAGCGCTCAGGGCTGCTCCGCGTCCACGGCGACGACGTACGGCTACGCCACCCCCTCGTGCGGTCCGCGGTCTACAGCGCCGCGACCGCGTCGCAGCGACAGCACACGCACCGGGCCCTGGCCGCCGTGCTGACCGCGGCGGGTGATCCGGATCGAGGAACCTGGCATGCCGCACTCGCGACCACCGGCCTCGACGACGCCGTGGCCGATGACCTGGACGCAGTCGCTGGGCGCGCCACCCGCCGCGGCGGCCACGAGGCTGCGAGCACGGCCTCCGAGCGTGCTGCCGAACTCAGCAGCACTGCCAGCACCCGTGCGGAGCGCCTGTTCTCCTCCGCCAGCAGTGCCTGGCTGGCCGGGGACGGCGCCCGCGCGCGAACTCTGGCCGACGGCGCCCGCCACGCCTCGGACGACCCCCTGCTGCGCGCCGACGTCGACTGGCTGCGGGGCAGGATCGAGTGGCACATCGGTTCGCCGCAGACAGGGCGGCGGATCGTCCTGGGCGCCGCCCGGGATGTCGCCGTCCTCGACAGCGCCCGCGCCCTGGAGATGGCGATGCTGGCCACCGCGCTGGCGACGTGGAGCTGGGACATCCCCGCCGACGAGGACGTCGACTTCTCCTGGGCCGCCGAAGCGAGCGCACCGGCCCGACTGCGCTGCTTCGCGGCCATCCTGCGCGGCCACCGGCACTTCCTGCGGCATGAGATCGCGGGAGCCGCGGTCGCCTGGCACGAGGCGTTCCGCATCGGAGAAGCGCTTCCCCCCGACGCCGATCTGCTCGGCAACCTCGGCGTGGCGGCCCTGCACCTCGCCGACCTCGATGCAGTCCGGTGGACCTACGGAGGACTCCTCGCGCTGGCGCGTGACGGCGGTTCCCTGACAAACGCCGTATGGGCCCTGTCACGGCTCCCCTCCGCCCAGGTCGCCGAGGGGAACTGGAGCGCGGCCGCAGCGTCGGCGAACGAGGCCCTGGTCCTCGCCCGCGGCATCGGACAGGCGCCGCTGACGGCGATGCCGTTGGCGTGGTTGGGGCTGCTGGCGGCGTTTCGCGGCGAGTCCGCCTGGCCGGACGCACTGGCGGAACTCGAGGCGATGCGCGCTGAGGGCCCGATGGGCATCGTCGGTTCGGCGGCCGTGGACATGACCGAGTGGGCCAAGGGCGTTCTCGCCGCGAACGTCTCCGACGTCGACGGGGCGCTGCACCACCTCGAGCGGATCCGTCATCCGACGATCCGCCGGTCCGCCGCGCTCGACCGGCTCGAAGCCGCACACCGCGCCGGCCGTGCCGACCTGGTCCAGGAGTGGGTCGAGGAGTTGACGGCGTTCGCCGCCCAGGTCGGGGCCGCCTCCCCAGCGGCAATAGCCGAGCACGGGCGGGCGCTCCTCGCCCAGGGCGAGATCGCCGAGCGGCACTTCCAGGACGCTCTCCGACTGCATGACGCGGCCGGACGCCCGTTCGGACGGGCCCGCACGCAACTGGCCTACGGCGAGTTCCTGCGCCGCAACCGCCGACGCATCGACGCCCGCCCGCACCTCCGCGCAGCCCTCCAGGTGTTCACCGAACTTCGGGCCGAGCCGTGGGCCGAACGCGCGCGGCAGGAACTCCGCGCGTCCGGGGAGACGGCCCGCAAACGAGACGTCACGACCACCGGCAACCTCACCCCACAGGAACGCCAGACCGCGCTACTCGTTCGCTCCGGACTCGGCAACCGTGACATCGCCGCCCGGCTGTTCCTGAGCCCTCGAACAGTGGAGTACCACCTGAGCAACGCCTACCAGAAGCTCGGCGTCCGGTCCCGGGGCGAACTCGCGCAACTCCCCCTCAGCTGACCCCGATAGGTCGCGTTCGCCTGTCGCGACCGGCGCCAGGACGAGTCGATGCCGGCGGTCACTCGGGCTCCCCGCGCGGCTGATCGGCATGGCTGCGCTGCTCTCCGGACGGAACCTGGCCTCCAGACCGAAGGGCGCCCAGTCATCGGTGGCTGACGGCCACCAGGCGCCATGGGGGTCGAACGGTGGGTCGGGCGGCCAGACGCTGGTGGTCCGCGTCGGGCCGACGGTGCGCTTGCGGGGAGTCGCGGCCGCGCAGTCAGCCTTGGGTCGGTTCCCGCGAGAGTCGACCCGTCCTGTTGTGGCGCACTGGCCCCGGTTATGACGCGTGCTGCCGGCAAGACGAGAGCCGTCCCGGCACACCGTTGACGCGCCCGGACGGACTGCATACAGTGCATGCCACACCCGAAGGGGGGTCGCGTGCTGATTGGGCCGCACGACTTTCGCTTGGCATCGTTCACCGTCGGGACCACGGGGGTCGAGACCTCGGGCCTCGAGATCGACGGCCGGTTCGTCGACCTTCCAGCGGCGCTGAGCGGGGTACACGGGCGGCGGTGGTCCCCGGACCACCGCGCGGCCGACGAGTGGTTGCGCCATCCGGAGCGGCTGGAGCTCTTCTTCGCAATCGAGTCGTGGTTCCAACTGCTCGCACCGGTGGGCAGCGCGCTCGGCGATTTGGCCGCGTCGGGCGAGGCCGACTCCTGGGCCGCCGACGACGTGGTCCTCAGCTCACCGGTACGCAGGCCGGAAAAGGTCGTCGCCGTCGGCCTCAACTACCAGTCGCACGCCGACGAGGCCGACCGGGAGCCGCCGCAGTACCCCATGCTGTTCGCAAAGTTCGCGAACACGCTCACCGGCGCCCACGCGGACATCCCTATCCCCCGGGTCTCCCATCGCATCGACTACGAGGGCGAACTGGCCGTAATCATCGGCCGGAAGGCGAAAGAGATCGGTCGCGACGACGCCGACGGTTGCATCGCCGGCTACGCGGTGGCCAACGACGTCTCGGCACGGGACTACCAGTTCCGCACCAAGGAGATGCTCCAGGGCAAGACGTTCGACTCGTTCTGCCCCCTCGGCCCGTGGGTGACCAAGCCGCTGACGGCCGACGGTCTCGGCGAGGTCGACCTGCGCACGTCGGTCAACGGTGAGGTCCGCCAGTCGGCGAAGCTCGGCGAGATGATCTTCGACGTCCCGTACCTCGTCGAGTACATCTCGGCGATCATGACGCTCCAACCGGGTGACGTGATCCTGACCGGGACGCCGGCCGGTATCGGCGCCACCATGCGGCCTCGTCGTTGGCTGCGGGACGGTGATGTCGTGGAGGTCGAGATCGCCCAGCTCGGCGTCCTGCGCAACACCGTCGTCGCCTCGGCGGAGTCCGGCAGTTGACCTACACGTCGATCCACTGCGAGGTCGACGACCGAGGGTGCGCGCGGATCGTCCTCCACCGGCCCCGGCAGCTCAACGCGTTCGACGACACCATGCTCCAGGAGCTGCAGCACTGCTGCAGCCGGTTGAACGACGACTCGACGATCAGGGTCGTCGGGGTGTCGGGAGCCGAGGGCAACTTCTGCTCCGGCCGCGACCGCGACGAGCTCTCAGCGGTCGCCGCCCGAGACTCCGGCCGCTCGCTGCCGTCCTCCGGAGGCCATGAATCGTCGATGTTCCGTGCTCTCGAGATGCCCACCGTCGCGCTCGTCGACGGAGTGTGCGTCGGCGGGGGCCTCGGCTTCGCCTTGCAGTGCGACATCCGCATCTCAACCAGCCGCGCCCGCTTCTTCGACGGCCACCTGGTCAACGGGATGGCCCCCAGCGTGGCCAGCTGGTACCTCCCCCGGCTGACCGGGATGGGGGCGGCGTTGCGGTTCCTCGCCGCGCCCCGACCCACGGGGGCCGAGGAGGCACGAGCCCTAGGGCTCGTCGACGCCGTCGTCGAGCCGGAGCTGCTGGAGGCGGAGTTCCTCCGCGTCGCCGAGCCATTCCTGACGGCGTCCCCGGCGCTCGTGCGGCACACCAAGGCGTTGCTGCGCGCCGGAGAGACCGGGACCTACGACGGGACTATGACCCAGGTCGGCCTGCTGCGCGCCGTCGAGCGGCTGCGCAAGGGCGGAGCTGTTCCGCCGGCCGGGAAGCTCGGACGATGAGCGCCTCCGAGGAGTGGGACTCGTTCCTCGATCCGCGGCTCGTCTGCGTGGTCGGGGCAAGTTCGGATCCCCGGCGGATCGGCGGCCGGCTCGTCCGTTACTCGGTCGAGTCCGGTTTCGCCGGCCGGATAGTCCCGGTCAATCCGCGGCACGAATCGGTCTTCGGCATCCCGGCCGTGCCGAACTTGGACGACGTCCACGAGACTCCGGACTGGGTGGTCGTCGCCCTCCCCCGCGAACACGTCCCCCGGGTGGTCGAGCAGGCCGGCGCCATGGGTGCCCGCAACGTGGCGGTGGTCTCCGCCGGGTTCGCCGAGGTCGACGAGACGGGCCGGGCGATGCAGGAGGACATCCTCGCAACCGCGCGCCGCCACGGCATGCGGCTACTCGGGCCCAACAGCAACGGCTTCATGAACGTCGACTCCGGCGCCTACTTCGCCTTCACGCCAGTCATCGACTCCGCCCGGCCGTTCGCCGGTGAGGTGGCTGTGGTGACCCAGAGCGCGGCGATCGGCACCTACTTGATCAACTCCTTCCGGACGACGGGCGTCGGCATCCGACATTGGCTGCACACGGGCAACGAGGCCGACGTCACGGTGCTCCGGCTGCTGCGGGTGCTGGCCGAGCGGCGGGCCGTGCGGGCCATCGCCCTGTCGTTCGAGGTGCTCCGCGACATGCCGGTGTTGCGCGACACCTTGCAAGTGCTCGCCGAGAACGGCGTCGCGCTGGGCGTCCTGCAGGCGGGGCTCTCCGAGCACGGCCGCCGCGCGAGCGAGGCGCACACTGCGGCACTCATCGGCGCCGAGGCCGACGTCCTCGGTGACCTCCTCCGCGCCGGTGGCGCGTTCCCCGCCGGCTCTATCCGCGAGCTTGTCGGGTTCATACAGGCCGCCGTCAATCACAACCGCCTGCCGGTAAACCCACGACTGGGCCTCGTGACGACCTCCGGGGGCGTGGGGATCCTCATGGCCGATGCCGCCGAGGCCGCCGGGGTGACCATGCCGACGTTGTCGCCAGCACTGCAGGAGACGATCCTCTCCTACGCCCCCTTCGCTCATCCGCCGAACCCGGTCGACACCACGGCCCAGGTCATCAACGAGCCGGGCGCCTTCCAACAGATCGTCATCGATTGCGTCGACAGTGCGGAACTCGACGTGGCTGCCGTCTTCGTCGCCCACGGGCTCGCGGGCGCGCACGACCCGACGCTCCGCCAGGTTGTCAGCGTCGCCGAGCAGCGCCCGGCTCAGGAGCGACAGACGTCGCTCGCCGCGCTCGGCGTGATCATGGGCGAGGGCGCCCGCGCTCTGCAGAACGTCGGGGTCAGCGTGTTCACTGAGCCCGTCGACCTGGCGAACGCGATCGGTGCGTTCGGCCGCACCGCCGCCCGCCGGAACGCTTTCGTCACCAAGTCCGCGATCGGGAGCCCGGCCGTGCCCGGGGACGGCCCTGCTTTGCTCGACCGATATCTCGGTGAGGTCGGGCCCACGTCGCTCGTGGACGAGGTCACCGCGAAGTCGATCCTCCGTGCATACGGCGCTCGCACCGCGCGTGGGCGCGTGGTCAGCAGCGCGGAGGAGGCCGTCGCGACGGCCGCGGAACTCGGCTTTCCGGTGGTGCTCAAAGTCGCCAGCCCGGAGCTTGCGCACAAGGCCGCCTCCGACGGTCTTCGCCTCAACCTGTGGACCGACACCGCGGTCCGGGTCGCCTTCGACCACCTGGCCGACATGGCCAGCCACCACCGCGCCGCCCGGCTGCTGCTGGAGCGGCAAGAGCAGGGGGACGAGATCTTCGTCAGCTGCGCGCGGCACCCTTCGCTCGGTCTGCTGCTCGCGATCGGCGCGGGCGGCAGCGGAGTGGAGCAAGCGGGCACCGTCTCGTGGATCTGGCCGCCGGTCACCGCTGACGACGTCCGTGAGGCGCTGGGGCACGTGGCCGCCGAGTCGCACGTCACCGGACTCGTCGAGATCGCTGGCGCGCTGGTGCGTCTGCTCACCGACGAACCCCGGGCCCACACCGTGGAGACCAACCCGGTCCTGCTCACCCCCGACGGACGCACCGTCGTCGTGGACGCGCTCGTGGAGCTCGCCCCGCCATCGCACGCCGCATCTTGAGGAGACGCCATGGTCATCGCCGAGTCCGAGCCCGCCGAGGGCGTCCGGCAGATCACCATCACCCTGCCGGGGAAGGCCAACGCCCTCTCGCCCGAGGTCTTGACAGGGCTGGCCGACTCGCTGGACCGACTGGCGACGGACGACACAGTGCGGGTCGGGATCCTGACCGGAGCGGGGAAGGTGTTCTGCTCCGGGGGCGACACCTCGCGGATGGGGGATGAGCGCCCAGGCCCCTGGGAGAAGTACCAGTACCTGGACCGGGGCGTCGGCGAACTGG
The DNA here is from genome assembly GCA_025965715.1 of Blastococcus sp. GTDB lineage: Bacteria > Actinomycetota > Actinomycetes > Mycobacteriales > Geodermatophilaceae > Blastococcus_B. Next base: position 16,090 of record JAOPWJ010000177.1, read on the forward strand.
CCCGGCGATTTCTGCGCAACGACAAGCCGATCATCGCGGCGGTCAACGGGCCCGCTGTGGGGGCAGGCATGGATCTCGCCTTGTGGTGCGATTTTCGGATGGCCGCCCGCTCGGCGTACTTCCTCCCGGGGTTCGTGGATCTCGGCACCACTCCCGGCTTCGGCGGCGCCTGGCACCTCACCCACCTGGTCGGCCGGTCGCGGGCACTAGAGATGCTGCTCACCGGCCACCGCATACCCGCCGACGAGGCCTTGGCGGCAGGACTCCTGCGCGCTGTCGCCGAGACGCCCGAGCGGCTACTGGAAGAGGCCACCGCCTTCGCCCGCGAGTTGGCCGCCAAGTCCGCACCGGCCGTCCGGTTCACCAAGCGGCTGGTGCAGCGGGCGGAGGCGACGGACGTCCTGGACAGCCTGAATCTGGCCTGGTCGGGCTTCGCCATCCTGCAGGAGACCCCCGAGCACGCGGAGGCGGTACGCCGCCAACGAGAACGGCGGATGGGCGGCCGGCCCCCCGTTGATGCTCCCGACGGTCGGAGGTGACCGAACGTGTTCCCGTTCGAACCGGCGCTTGATCCCGACCTCCGCGACTTCGAGCAGACCGTCCGCACGTTCGTCGAGCGCGAGATCGCTCCCGTGGAGGTGGACCTCCGGCGCACCGGCGCACAGGGCCTCCCGCCCGACGTGCGCCAACAGCTGCAGAGGAAGGCCAAGGCCAACGGTCTGTGGTGCTTCGCGACGCCGGCGGAGTACGGCGGGGCGGGTCTTTCCCCGACCCAGATGGTGGCCGTACTGGAGCAGGCGGTGCGGCACACCTACTCCCTCCCGGACCCGGGGGACGGCGTCTTCGGCTACGACCCGCCGGTGTTCCTGCTCGACGCCAACGAGGAGCAGCGGGAGAAGTACCTGGTCCCGACCGTCGAGGAAGCACGCCAGTGGTTCGTCGCCATCACCGAGCCGTCCGGCGGCTCGGACCCGGCACGCACCATCCGCACGCGGGCAGAGCGCACTGCCTCGGGCTGGCGGCTGAACGGCCGAAAGATGTTCATCAGCCGGGTCGCCGACGCCGAGCACGGCATCGTCCTCGCTCGCACCGACATCGACGGCGGGGACAGCGGGATCAGCGCCTTCATCGTCCCCTCGCAGTCACCGGGCTTCACCTACCGCTCGGTCGGCGTCATCCGTGACCACGACACCTATGAGGTCAGCCTGGAGGACGTCGATGTGCCCGAGGAGAATCTGCTCGGCGAACCGGGGAAGGGCTTCGCGCTGGCCCGGCGCTGGCTCGCCCGCGGCCGGCTGTCCCTGGCCGCTCGATCGATCGGCGTCGCGCAGCTTGCGCTCGAAATGACCGTCGAGTACGCCCGGGACCGCCGGGTCTTCGGCGGCGCGCTCATCGAGAAGCAGGGAGTCCGCTGGAACCTCGCCGACGCCGCGATGAACCTGCACGCAGCCCGGCTGGTCGTGCGCGATGCCGCCGAGACGGTGGAGCGCGAGGGCAGCGCGCCAACCAAGACGTCGATGGCCAAGCTCGTCGCCACCGAGACCGCCTACGCGGTCGTCGACACGGCCATGCAGGTCCACGGCGGCATGGGGCTCTGTCAGGAGATGCCCCTGGAGCACTGGTTCCGCGCGCTGCGGGTGAACCGGGTTGTGGAGGGAGCCACCGAGGTCCAGCGCGACGTCGTCGCACGCACGCTCGTCGCTTCGTCCGCCTGACCGGTGAGCCGATCCGCGTCCGGCTCGCTGACGGTGGTCAGCGCCGTCATCGTGCTGCAGGTCGGGGTCAGTCTCCCGATGTTCCTCGTGTCCACGTTGGCCCCCTATCTGCAGGACGACATCGGCCTCGACGAACAATCGCTCGGCTTCACCGTGGCCGTTTTCCACGGGGTGTCCGCGCTGACCGCCGTACGGCTGGGCCGGCTCGCCGACGCGCAGAGCTGGCAGCGGGGCACGGTGCTGGCCGGTGCCGGCCTGCTCGTACCTCTGGCCGTCGTCTGGCTCCTGGTGGACTCGGTACCGATGCTCATGCTGGCGGTCGGATGCCTGGCGCTGGCGCAGTCGCTGAGCATCGGCACCGGCAACCTCGCCCTCTTCGAGGCCGTGCCGCACTCCCGGCAGGGCCTGGTCTTCGGCATCAAGCAGGCGGCCGTCCCGATCGCGATGATGCTCGCCGGGCTGACCGCACCCGCGATCGCGGCTCGGATCGGATGGCATCACGCCTTCCTGCTCCCGGCTGCGTTCGCGGTCGTGGCCGTCTTGCTCGCCGTGCTCCGCAGCATCGGTCGGCGCCGGTCGGCGCAGATGGTCATCGCCCCCGCCGACGCCTTCCAGCTGCCCCACGCGAGGAAGCGACAGCTGCGCCGGCTGGCCGGCGCCATCGCGATGGGCTCGTTCACCTCCAGCGCCCTCGGGGCGTTCTTCGTCCTCTTCGCCGTCAGTCGAGGCTTGACGCCTGCGGGTGCCGGGCTGTTCCTCGCCATCAGCAGCGTCGCCAACATCGCGAGCCGCATCGGTGTCGGCTGGCTGGCGGACCGCCGCAACTACGACGGCTTCGCCCTGGCGGGCTGCATGCTCATCGGCGGATCGGTCGGCTACGTCGTCCTGCTGCTGGGCCGGGGCTGGGTGCTCGCGGTCGGCGCGGTGCTGGCTTACGGGGTGGGGTGGGCGTGGCAGGGCCTGGTCCACCTCGGGGCCGTCCGGCTCGCTCCCGAGGCACCGGGATACGCCAGTGGCGTGATCCGCACAGGCATGTCCACCGGTGCAGGATTCGGGCCCTTCGTCGCCGGCCTCGTCGTCGGGACCGTCGGGTACGGGACGCTGTGGATGCTGCTGGGAGTCTTCGCCGTGGCCGCCGGAACAGTGATTGTCCTGACCGTCCGCCGGATGACCGGGCTGGACGCGGAGCGGGCCGAGGTGGCCCTGTGAAGGAGGCCGCATGTCGATGATCTGTCCGGGGCTCGAACTCGAGGAGCCGGAGCCCGGCATCTTCGAGCTCGTCATCGATCGCCCCCAGCGGCGCAACGCGCTCACCGAGGAGATGATGCGCTCGTTCGACCTGGTGGTGGACCAGGTGAACGCGCGACAGGACGCGGCGGCGCTTATCGTCCGCGGATCGGGCGGCGCCTTCAGCGCCGGGGCGGACGTGTCAGTCGTCCAGGAACGCCGGCGGCAGGACGCCCCCTGGCGGTGGCCGCCGCTCATGGGCCGCGAGGCCGATCTGCTGGCCGCCTGCGAGATCACCACGATCTCGGTGGTGGACGGGCCGGCGGTCGGACTGGGCATGGGGCTGGCGCTCGGCTGCGACATCTGCGTGGTGGAGCCGCGCGGCTACTTCGCCGAGGCCCATCTCGCCCTCGGGCTCTCTCCGACCGCGATGTGCTGGTGGCTCGCCCGGTCGTGCGGGCTACAGCGAGCCGCCGACATCGTGCTGACCGGCCGCCGCGTCCACGGGGAGGAGGCCGCGTCGATCGGGATGGCGGCCCGCCTCGCGGACGACGGCCGTGGGCCCGAGGTCGCCCGGGAGATCGCCCGTCAGGTCGCCGCCCAGCCACGGGTGATGGCGCGGTTCGCCAAGCTGGCCCTGCGGCTCGCGCAGGACCAGGAGCAGATGACGGCGGTGCGCCGGTTCGGCAGCCTGGCCAACCGGATGTACCGAAGCCTTCCCTCCCCGACGCCGACTCACGACGACTGACGAGGCGCACCGGCCGCCCGGCCCGGGACCTCGAGACGCCCGCCGAGGCGGTTGTCCTGGGCGTCGTCGTGTCCGACCGGCCCGGGCGGTTCGCGGAGCGGTAACGGCTGGATGTCGCTCCGGCACCACCATCGCTGTGAACCTTGACACAGCATGGGCCGCCCCCTAGGAATGCAGTGCACACACTGTATCCAACCTGCGCCCGGCTCCTGCGGCGCGCGAACGGAGGCACCGTGAAGAGGCTTCGGAGCGTGGTCGCGACGGGAGTGCTCGTCCTGGCCGCAGCAGGTTGTGGCGGGAACGCCGGTGACGGAGGCGGGAACGACACCCCCGCCTCGAAGGCCGATGCCGGCGAGTGGACGCCCGAGTTCAAGGACGGCGTCCTCCAGCCACTGCCGGACGGGTTCCCAGAGAACCCCATCACCTTGATCAACTCGGACGAGCCGGCCCACGACGACGGTCTCTACGCCCGCGCGATGCAGAAGGCGCTGGAGGACATCTCACCGGTACCGCTGGAGGTGGAGGACCTGGCCCTGCCGCAGTTCGGCACCTGGGCCGCCCTGGAGTACATGGCGGACCAGCCGGGCGGCACCGACGGGTACTACGCCCAGGTCAGCGCGGTCACCGGCGCAGCGCTCGACCAGCTCACCGACCCCATCGAGGAAGAGTTCGGCATGACCCTCGATGACATCAAGCCAATCATCGCGACGGAGTTGACGCCGTTCGTCGTGGTTACGCGGGCCGACGCTGACTGGCAGTCCTACGACGAAATGGTCGAATTCGCGAAGGGCCACCCGGGCGAGCTCCGCTACGTCGCCTCCACGGGCAGCCGGCTCGACATCACGATGCGGCGGATCATGGCGGAAGGCGGATGGGACGCCACGATCATCCCCCAGGACAGCAGCTCGGACGCCGCGACCGTGGTTGCCGCGGGCGAGGGTGACTTCACGATGCTGACGCCGTCCGTGGCACGGGCCCACGAGGAGGCCGGGAAGGCCCGGGTCATCCTGGTCACCTCCAACGACGACGCAGCGCCCGAGCAGTGGTCCGACGCGACGACGACGCACGCGATCGGCATGCCGGACGAGCCCTGGGGCTCCATCCGCGGGTTCGTCGTGGGCGCGGACGTGCCCGAGCTGCACCGGCAGTGGCTGTTCGAGGCGTTCCGTGCGGCCAGCGAGACCGACGTCCACAAGGACCGCATCGCCAGCGTCCCCGGTGGCGAAGCCATCGTCCTTGACGGCGACGAGCTCAAGGCCGGGATGGAGCAAGCGGTCAAGGACAGTGAACCGATCCTCCGCGAACTGGGTCTGCTGGCCGACCAGTAAGAGGTAGCCACCGCGACCCGGGGGGAACCACACCGCGCCCCCCGGGTCGCGACCGAGAGACGCCCCAGGAGGCCCTGTGCGGATCGACGTTCATGCTCACTTCCTCCCCGACTCAGCGGTCCGCGCGCACGAGCGCGGCACCGACTGGTACGGCACCGCGATCAGTCGGGACGCGAAGGGCGTACTTGTGGCGGAGACGGCGGACAAGTCCTTCCGCTTCGGCTCGCCGACACACTTCGAGCCCAAGGAAGAGCGAGTCCGCCGCATGGATGAGCGCGGCGTCGATCTGGAACTGCTCTCGCTGCTGCCGCCGCTGTTCCGCTACACGATCCCGGCGGCCGACGCCCGTGCCGCGGCGCGGGACATCAACGACGAGCTGTCCGACCTGACCGAGCGCTTCCCGGGCCGGTTCCTCGGCCTGGCCACCCTCCCCCTGCAGGACCCCGACGCCTCGGTCGACGAAGTCGAGCGGGTGATGTCCCTGCCCGGCATGGCGGGAGTCGCGATCGGCACTCACGTGGCCGGCCAGGACTTGGACGCGCCAGAGCTCGAACCAGTGCTGCGCGCGGTCCACGACCTTGGGGCCTTTCTCTTCATCCACCCGTTCGGTGCGCGGGACCAAGGCTCCCTGGACGGCTACTACCTGCGCAACATCATCGGCAACCCGCTCGAGACGACCGTCGCTGCAGCCAGACTCATGCTGAGTGGTCGTCTGAGCGAGCTGCCAGACCTGCAGGTCTGCCTGGCGCACGGCGGCGGGTACGTAGCCGCCGCACTCGGCCGCATGGCGCACGGGCACACGGTCCGGTCGGAGACCTCCTCCTGCACCGACGTCTCCCCACGCGAGCTGTACCGCCGGTTCCACTACGACTCGCTGACCCACGACGAGCGCACGCTGCGACACCTCGTCGACTTCGTGGGCATCGATAACGTCCTGCTCGGCACGGATTTCCCCGCCGACATGGGGCAGACGAACGCGGCCCACGAGATTCAGGATTCGACGCTGCTCGCACCGGCCGAGAAGGAAGCGATCCTTGGAGGCAACGCGGCCCGCCTGCTCGGGAACCGCCTGCCCCTGGCGCAGGAGCGGTGATGGACCAGCGCAAAGACCTTGCCCTGGCCGTGGCCATCGCCTTCTCCGGCATGGCGGTCGTCGTGCTGGCGCTGCAGCTTCCGCTCGGCAGGGTCCGCGACCCCGTCGGGCCACGAACCCTGCCAGCCCTGATCGGCGGGCTGATCGTGCTGGGCGCCGTCGTGGTCGCTCTCCGGATCCTGCGCCGGTGGCGCTCCGTGGAGAACACCGTGGAGGCGGAGGGCACTGAGGACACCGAGGGCTTCCCCGCATCGACGCTGCGCGCGATGTCCGTGTGGGCCGCTCTCTTCGTCTACGTGCTGCTGCTGCGCCCCCTGGGCTTCCTGATCCTGACCCCTCCGCTGCTGGCCGTGCTTCTCTGGATCATGGCGGTCCGGCGGCCCGTGCCCTTGGTGGCGATATCGGCGCTGACTGTGGTCGCCCTGTATCTGCTGTTCGTGACGCTGCTCCACGTCCGGCTGCCCATGGGACCCCTCCAGCCGTACCTGCCCTTCTGACCGGCGCACCGGAGGAGCGACGATGGGACTTTTCTTCAGCACCCTCGGCAACGCCACCAGCATGCTGGCGGATCCGAACATGCTGCTGGCGATCACGGTGGGGTCACTGATCGGTTGCATCGCCGGTGCCTTGCCCGGAATCACCACCACGCTCGCCGTCGGCGTGGCCCTGCCGTTCACCTTCACCATTCAGCCCGAGGCCGCCGTCGCCTTCCTCGTGGCCATCACGGTGGGGGTGAACTACGGAAACAGCATTCCCGCCGTACTCGTCGGTGTTCCCGGCACGCCGGCCGCGGTGCTCACCGCCATCGACGGGTACAAGCTCCACCAGAAGGGGAACAGCGGCCTGGCCCTGGGCGCGCAGTACATCGCCGCGCTGACCGGTCAGTTCATCAGTACCTTCTTCTTCGTCGCCGCCGTAGTGCCGCTGTCGCAGCTGCTCTACATCTTCCTGGCGCCGGAACTCTGGGCGCTGATGCTCATGGGATTCGTGGCGATCATCAGCCTCACCGGCAAGAACGTGTTCAAGGGCCTGGTCGCCGCCGGCCTCGGATTGGTCGTCACCTTCGTCGGCCGCGATCCGGTGGCTCTCACCGGCCGCTTCACCTTCGACATCCCCGAGCTGCGATCCGGGCTGGCCACCGTCCCAGTCGTCATCGGCGTGCTCGCGATCAGCGAGCTGATCCGCTCCTGCCGCCAGGTGTACGGCTGGCACGAGGCGTCCGCGGGCTACTCCGGCCGCTTCCCGAACCGCAAGCAGATCCGCCGCATGCTCAAGCCGATCGGGATCGGCACCTTCTGGGGCACGGTGACCGGCGCCATCCCGGGTGGAGGTGGCACGTCGTCGTCCTTCATCGCCTACCAGCAGGCCAAGATGGTCTCGAAGAGCCCCGAGGAGTTCGGCAACGGAAGCGTCGAGGGCATCGCGGCCAACGAGGCGGCTCAGAACGCCTCGCAGTCCGGGGAGATGGTGCCGACATTCGGCTTCGGCATTCCCGCCAGCGGCTCCATGGTCCTCCTCCTGGCGGCCCTCACTGTGCACGGCCTCGTCCCTGGACCGCTCCTCATCCGCGAGACGCCTGAGATGCTCTACGCAGCCACCTCCGCACTGTTCGGAGGCACTCTCGTGCTGGTGGTGGTCGGGTGGCCCCTCGCACGGATGATGCTCAAAGTCGTGCTGCTGGACCGGTCGGTGGTCCTCATCATGGCGCTGCTCCTGAGCATGGTCGGGGTCTACGCGCTGCGGAACTCGATCTTCGACATCGGCGTCATGCTGGTCTTCGGCCTGGTCGGCTACTTCATGCTGCGGTACGGCTACTCGACCGCCGCGTTCGCCCTGACCGTGACGCTGGGGTCGGACTTCGAGAGCTACCTACGCCACGGCCTACTCCTCGCCGACGGCAGCTTCACCGAGTTCATCACCCGCCCGGTGACGGCAACCCTCGTCGTCATCTCGATCCTCCTGCTCCTGCACGGCGTCCTCTCGACCGTCCGGCAGTCCCGGCGTATGGCGAAATCGCGGATGGAGCGGGAGATCGAAAAGACCAGGGCCAAGACAGAAGTGGAGTCACCGACCGCATGACAGGCATCAAGTTCGGGTTCAAGCTGTCCATCCACGGTCAACGCGAGGACGTCAGGTTCCGCGACCTGCTGGAACTGGCCCAGCACGCCGAGGAGGCCGGCTTCGATGGCATCTTCGTGGTCGACCACCTGCTGTTGCCAGGGAGCCGGCTGAGTGGGTACACCAACGCTGACCCGGCGAAGCCGTACTTCCTCGACGCCTGGACGTCGCTGGCCGCCATCGCCGCGGCCACCCGGCGGGTCCGCATCGGCCCCCAGGTGTCGCCCATCGGCCTGCGGCACCCGGCGTTCGTCGCGAAGTGGGCGACGACCGTCGATCAGATCTCCGACGGCCGGCTGCTGCTCCAGGTGGGCGCGGGGCACCAGCGCATCGAGTACGAATCGTTCGGCTTCCCCTTCCCCCGGCTTGCGGATCGGGTCGCACGGCTGCGCGAAGGCATCGAAGTGATCCGCCGCTTCTGGGAGTCCCCAGAACCGGTCACCTACGAGGGTGAGCACTACCAGATCCACGACGTCCCCTTCTGGCCCAAGCCAGTGCAGCGGCGGCCGGAGATCTGGCTCGGCGGCTCCTCCCCCGCGATCCGCGCGATGGTCCCCGAACTGGCCGACGGCTGGACGCCGGCCACACCTCAGGGTGGCGGTCTCGACCCCAACTACTTCACGTCGGTCCTGCCCGAAATGCGGGCACGCATGCCTGAGGGCCGGCCGCTGACGGCGGCTGCGATGTTCTACACGGTGATCGACAACGACCCGTCTGTCGTCGAGCAAAGGCTCGAGGTCCTGCGCCGCCGGACGGACTGGTCGAGCTGGCCGCTGAGCCGGTTTCAGGAGACCGGCATTGCCCTGGCGGGAGCACCCGAGGACGTCATCGCCAGCATCGAGAGGTACGTGGCCGCCGGCCTGGAATACGTGACGGTCGGTTTCGTCCCGCACGACGACCTTCAGGCCACCCATGACGGGATAGAGCTGTACCGGGAGCACGTGCTCCCCCACTTCGGCCGGAGCACCCGGTGAGGCTCGCCGTCCTGAGCGACCACCGCGTCGTCGCCCTGATCTCCGACGACGAGGCGGTCGATGTCACCGCGCTGCTGCGCACGCACGTCGACGGGCCGCCGGCCGTCGCGGATCTGGGCGACGTGCTCGGCGGCTACCTCGACCGCGCCGACCTGGTGCGCCAGCACGCCGCCGACGCGAGCACTCCGCGGTTGGCTCTCGCCGACCTCCGGCTCATCGCGCCGGTCCCGGCACCACGCACGGTGCTGGCCGCACCGGTCAACTACGACGACCACCGCGGAGAACTCGGCGACCGCAGCCCACAGAAGCGCGAGCTCGACGCGCGCCAGATGGGGTTGATCGTCCTGGCGTCGGGGAGCGTGACCGGCCCCGGCGGGGCGATCGAGCTCCCCGACCTGCCCGGGCGGGAGTTCCACTTCGAGGGCGAGATCGCCGTCGTCATCGGCCGAGAGGCGCGCAACGTCCCGGAGGAGAAGGCGCTGGAGCACGTCCTCGGCTACACCGGCCTGCTCGATATCACGCTACGGCTCGGCGGCGGCCTCCAGGAGGAGCGGTCGATGCGCAAGTCGTTCGCGACCTTCACCCCCATAGGACCGTGCATCCTCACGGCGGACGAAGCCGGCGACCCCGCGGACCTCGGGTTGCGCCTGTGTCTCAACGGGGAGGTCCGGCAGCAGGGCGTGCTGCGCGACCTCATCGTCACCGTGCCGCAGCTCGTCGCGCGGGCGTCGCAGATGCTGCCGCTGCTGCCCGGGGACCTGATCGCCACGGGCACACCGTCCGGGGTGGGCCCGATCGTCCCGGGCGACGAGCTGGAGCTCACCGTCTCCGGCGTTGGACCGCTGCGGATGCCGGTCACCCGGAGGTCCTGGTGAACGGGGCGGCGGCGAACGGCGCGAACCTCCCCCTGGTCCTCCTCAGCGACCGCCTCGCCCCCCTGACCTCGTGGGAGGAGTCGATCGCGGAGCAAGTGCCCTGCCAGATCGTTGTCGCCTCGCTGCGGACGCACGAGGAGATCGCCCGGAATGCGGCCACCGCCCAGGTGGTCCTCCTCGGCGCGGTGGAGCCCTTCGACGAGCATGCGTTCGCCGAGCTGCCCGAGCTTCGGTTGGTGGCCCGCCGCGGGGTCGGCACGGACAACGTCGACGTGGCCGCCGCCGAGCGGCACGGCGTCCTGGTCACGAACGTGCCTGACGCGAGCGTGGAGGAGGTCTCCGATCAGGCGCTGACCCTCGTGCTGGGCCTGCTGCGCGGCGTCTTCGCGGCCGACCGGGCGATGGCGCAGGGCCGGCTGGACGTGGCGCGTGCCGCGGTGGACCGAGGGCTGCCGTTGGGCGAGTGCACCGTCGGCGTCGTGGGGTGCGGGCGCATCGGGCACCGGTTCGTCGAGAAGGTCCGCGGCGTGGTCGGGCGCGTGGTGGTCGCCGATCCCTACGTCCGCGAGGTCGGGGGCGCCGACGTGGTCCCCCTGTCGGAGCTGATGGCGAACTCCACCGCCGTCTCGGTCCACGTGCCGCTCTCCGAGGGGACCCGCGGGCTGCTGGATGCGACCCTCATCGGGCAGTTGCTGCCCGGCGCAGTCGTGGTGAACACCTCACGGGCCGAGGTCGTGGACGAGGCCGCGCTCGCTGCGGCCGTGCGCTCCGGCGCTGTCGGTGGAGTCGGCCTCGACGTGGTCACGGACGAGGACGCGTGGAGAGAGATCGCCGTGGCGGGCGGCAACGTCGTGCTCACCGGGCACACCGGCGCCCGGGGAGCCCGCTCGCAAGAGACTTTGCGGCGAACCTGTGCGCAGCAGGTCGTCGACTTCCTGTCCGGTCGCACGCCGAACCATGTCGTCCGGGCGCTTTCCACGGCGCGGGCCGAGGGGTGATGGGATGGAGCTTGCCTCAGCTCGAAGGGAATCTCACATGGCCGACATCGCCGGCTTCATCGCACCAGTGCTCGACCTATGGAAGGAGCGGCGCGCACAGGAGGGCTCTGCCGACGCCGTCTACGCGACCCTGCGCGAGGCGATCCTGTCCCGCTCTCTGCGACCCGGCCACCAGTTCGCCGAGGAGGATCTGGCGCAGGCCTTCGAGGTGAGCCGCACGCCGATCCGCGAGGCGATCCTGCGGCTGGAGTCCGAGCACCTCATCGAACGCCAAGGCCGTCGCCGGCTCTCTGTCAGCGACATCTCGCCAGAGGAAGTGCTCGAGATTTACGACGTCCGGGTCGTGCTCGACGCCCTCGCCGCGGAACTGGCGGCGGAGCACGCCACCCCACCGGAGGTCGCCCAGCTGCGCTGGGCCAACGACCAGCTGCGGGAGGCCGGCGCCGAGGGCGACGTGGCCCGCATGTCGGTGCTCAACCTGGAGTTCCACGACTGGATGGCGCAGGCGGGCCGCAACTCGTTCCTGCTCGACCAGTTGCGGGCCGTGCGCGACCGGGTCAGGCGCTTCGACCGGACGACGTTCGAGTACCCCAGCCGCTGGGAGACCGTGGTCGCCGAGCACGACGAGATCCTGGCCGGGATCGAGACGCGCGACGCCAAGCGGGCGAGCCGGGCGGCGCGCACGCACATGCGCAACTCCAAGAAGGTGCGGCTGTCCATGGTCGAAGAGGACCAGAACGCACACCCCGACACACGGGCACGACCGACTCATTCCTTGGAGGGCTGATGAGGACCGAGGCCGACTGGCGCGTCGCCATCGACTACGACGGGCTGCGCACGCGGCGACGGCGGCGCGTACAGGAGGGGATGGCCGCGGCGGATCTGGACGCGATCATCGCGTTCGAGTACGCCAACGGTCGATACATCGCCGGCCTGCGCCCGCTGTGGGCGCCGAACTTCCTGGTCCGCCAGGCCGTCGTCACCGTGCGGGGCGTGGACGACGTCATCGTCTTCGTGCACCAGGACGACGCGCCGCACCGGCGCGAGACGATGACGTGGATCCCACCGGAGGACATCCGCGCCTTCCCGACCGGCGTGGTCAGCGAGAACGCGAGCCCCGAGGCCCTGCGCCCGCTCGCCGACGCCCTCGAGCAACTCGGTCTGGACAGCGGCCGGGTCGGTGTCGACATCGCTACGGTGACGGTGCTCCGCCGGCTGGACACCCTGCTGGCGGGGTACGAGATCGTTGACGGTAACGCCTGCCTCAATGGGGTCCGCGCCGTCAAGGACGCCACCGAACTCGAGTTGCTCGCGGAGAACTCGCGGATCGTCGATGTGGCGATGGACGTCGCGGTCGCGCGCGCACAGCCCGGCGTGCGCGAGTGCGAGGTGCTCGCCGATGTCATGCAGACCTTTTACTCGTTCGGCGCGGAAGTGCCGCAGTGCAACCTGATCGTCTGCTCCGGGCCGAACACGGCGCCGATGCAGCGGTTCGCCGGCGATCGCGTCATCGGGCGCGGAGACCTGGTCTTCATCGACATCGGCGCCTGCTGGAACGGCATGTTCAGCGAGGCCACGCGGACCGTCGTATGCGGCGGCGAGCCGAGCGACCTGCAGCGGCAGATCTACCGCACGGTCTACGACATCCACTGGGCCACGATCGAGGCGTTGCGCCCCGGCGCCACGGCGACCGATGTGCAGGCTGCCGCGCAGAAGCACTACGCCGGTTCGCCGTTCTACGGCCGCATGCAGGAGATGATCATCGCGCACGGCATCGGCGTGGGGTACGCGGAACCGCCGTTCATCTCCCCGCCCGGTAAGACCACACCGGACCTCACTCTGGAGCCGGGGCACGTACTCGCCGTCGTGCCCACCATCATCGTGCCCGGCGTGCCGGGAGGCGGGGGGGTCCGCCTGGAGGACGTCGTCGCAGTCACCGACGACGGTCCAGAAGTGCTCACGACGTACCCGTACGACAGAGCTCTGCTCGCCCGGCCCTGACTCGCCGGGACCCAGACAAACGGTCTATCCCGCCGCCGCCCCCACGGGTAGCATCGCCTGTATGCAGTGGATGCAGAGGATGCCATGAGTCGCCGGGTGGTCGTCGTGGGCGCAGGAAATGCCGCACTGTGCGCGGCCCTCGCCGCGAGCGACGCCGGAGCCGACGTCGTCGTGCTGGAGCGCGCACCCCAGGCGCGCCGGGGCGGGAACTCCTCATTCACCGCCGGCGCCTTTCGGGTGGCGTACAACGGCGTGGACGATTTGCGCCGCCTGATGCCCGACCTCACCGACGCGGAGGTTGAGCGGACCGACTTCGGCTGCTATCCCGCCACGAAGTTCCTGTCCGACCTTGCCGAGGTGACCGAGTACCGAACGGACCCCGAACTGGCCGGCCTCTTGGTCGACAACAGCTTCGAGACCCTGCTGTGGATGCGGGACAAGGGTCTTCGGTTCGTGCCCATCTACGGGCGGCAGGCCTACAAGCAGGCGGACGGGCGGTTCACGTTCTGGGGCGGGCTCACCGTCGAGGCCGACGGGGGCGGCCCGGGGCTGGTCGAGTCCCTGGTCAAGGCGGCGGAAGCGCAGGGCATTCAGATCCACTATGGCGCTCGGGCGCTTTCCCTCGTCCACGACGAGAACGGCGTGCACGGCGTCGTCGTGCGGCAAGGGGGGCGCACGCATGTCGCAGAGGCCGACGCCGTCGTGCTCGCCTGTGGCGGCTTCGAGTCCAACACCGAGTGGCGGGCGCGCTACCTCGGCCCCAACTGGGACCTCTGCAAGGTCCGCGGCACGATGTTCAACACCGGCGACGGGATCCGCATGGCCCTCGAGGCCGACGCCAGTCCCGCCGGAAACTGGTCGGGCTGTCACGCCGTCGGCTGGGACTTCAACGCCCCCGAGTTCGGCGACCTCAAGGTGGGCGACAGCTTCCAAAAGCACAGTTACCCGTACGGGATCATGGTCAACGCCCGAGGACGACGGTTCGTGGACGAGGGTGCCGACTTCCGCAACTACACCTACGCGAAGTACGGGCGCAGCATCCTGGAGCAGCCGGGCCAGTTCGCCTGGCAGGTCTTCGACAGCAAGATCATCCCTGTCCTCCGGGGCGAGTACCGGATCCGCCAGGTCACCAAAGCCTCCGCCCCCACGCTCACGGCGCTCGCGACCAAGCTCGAGGGAGTCGATGCGGCGGCCTTCCTCAAGGAGGTGCAGGAGTTCAACGCCGCCGTCGACGATTCTCGTCCGTTCAACATGAACGTGAAGGACGGCCGGCGCACCCAGGGGCTGGCGCTGGAGAAGACCAACTGGGCCAACCGGATCGACGAGGGACCCTTCGAGGCGTATCAGGTCACCTGCGGCATCACGTTCACCTTCGGTGGCCTGCGCATCGACACCCGGGGCCGTGTGCTGAACACCGACATGGCCCCGATTCCGGGCCTGCACGCCGCGGGCGAACTGGTCGGCGGCATCTTCTACTTCAACTACCCCGGGGGCAGCGGACTGATGTCCGGCTCGGTCTTCGGGCGGCTGGCGGGCACGGAGGCCGGCGCCGGATCGATCTAGCGCGCCACCATCCCCTCCTCGGAGGACGAACTCCGCATCTGCCCCGACTCACCGCAGGCGGCTGTTGCGCAGAGAAGCGACCCAAGAAGGGGCGGATGGCTTGTCCCACCTGCGCCTTCGCCCGCGCCTGATCGTCGACAAGCACTGCGCGGAGACGGCCACGATGTGCCGATCCCTTCGCTCCGGACTGTGCAGGCCATCGCACGCGACCTACCCGAGCTCGTCAGCATTCCGATGGCCGAAGACTTCCGCGTCCGAGAGCAACCGGCCTGCCCTGGGACCCCGTCGGCCTCGGGCTCGGCGCCCTCGACGTGCGCACCGCCGCGATCCGGATGAAAGGCCACGGGCTCCTCGTCAAGACGACGATGACCGACGCCGGCACCAGGACCCTTGCACTCCCCCAGGGGTGCAACAGGGCATGGGGCGCCGAGCTTCGCCGCGGCTGCCGAGAGGTGGTTGCGGACCGTGCCCGACGAGAGGTGCACCCGGGAGGCGATCTCCTCGACCGGCGCGCCGCCCGCCGCGAGTTCCAGCACGTCGGCCGCGCGCGGGGTCGACATAGCGCCCCCCGTGGTGGACCGCCCGGACAACCTGGCTCAGGACAGTGGCGTTGACCTCTTGGGGAGGAAGCCCCGCACGCCGGCGTCCAGTGCCCGCTTGAGATGGCCGGCGCGCCCGTGCCCGGTGACGAACACCGCCGCGCACCCAGGAAGCACGGAGGACAGTTCCGCGGCTACCGAGATGCCGTCACGATCGGGCATCTGCAGGTCCAGGATGGCGACGTCGGGCGTGTGTGCCCGGGCCATCGCCAGCGCCTC
>JAOPWJ010000119.1 GCA_025965715.1 Blastococcus sp.
GCCGAGCAGCCGGCGGCGGGGCGGGGGGACGATGGGCCCGCCGGAGAGCCGCCCGACCAGCTGTTCGACGGTCTCGCCGAACCGGTCGGCGAAGTTCTCCCCCTGGGTCTGCCCGTGGTCGGACAGACAGACCAGGTGGTAGTCGCGCGGGGCCAGCTGGGCGGCCCGCCAGAGCCGGCCGATCTGCTGGTCGATGCTGCGGAGCACCTCCAGGGTGTCGAAGCGCTCGATGCCGGAGTGGTGGGCGACCTCGTCGTACCCCAGGAAGTCCGCGTAGACGACCGTCCGGCCGGCGAGCATGTCCTCGAGGATCGCGTTGACGACGACGTCCCGGGCGATGACCGTCGTCCCCGGCCGGGCCAGCGGGTAGATGCCACCGCGCTTGACCCGCGGCCGGACGTCGGCCCGGCGCTGCCGGGCCGCGGCCACCAGCTCGCGGTAGACGTCGACCAGCGAGACGCCGAGGGTGCGCAGCGCGTTCACCGGGTTGGCGAAGTAGGCGTAGTAGCCCGCGCCGATCCGGTCCCGGCTGCGGCGTTCCCGCCGGGACGTCCGCGCGACCACGACCGCCAGCGAGCTCATGGTCAGCGACACGTGCGCGGCGTCGCCGGTGAACAGGTTGCCGCGCCCGGCGCCGACCCCGGCGAGCAGGCCGCGCCCGTCGGAGTGCTGCCGCTCGATCTCCGCGGCGTCCTCGGGGTGGGAGACCGAGACCACCTTGTCGCGGGCCTTGTCGTACCAGCGGAAGCCGAGGATGCCCTCGTTGGAGCCCTGCAGGATGCCGCAGACGCTGGCGCCGGTCTGCGAGCTCCAATCGGTGTGCCACGAGGTGAGCACGTGGCTGCCCGACCGCAGCCAGGCGGCGAGCGTCGGCATCGACCCGTCGCGGACGGCCCGGCGGGCGGTGTCGTAGCCCAGCCCGTCGATCTGCAGGAACAGCACGCCCGGAGGCGGGGATCCCTGGCCCTCGGTGCGGCGGGCCCGCCGGCGGGCGCGGCGGAAGAACAGCTCGTCCTCGTCCACCGCCAGCAGGCTGTTCACCGCACCGGAGACGGCTGCCATCGCGACGGCGACGACGACGGAGGTGGCGAAGCTGCGCACCTCGACACCCGGAATGGCGGCGAAGATCCCGAGCACACCGGCGCCCAGCAGCAGGAAGCCACCCAGCCCGAAGGTGAAGAACGCGATGGGCAGCGCCACCCGCAGCACCAGCGGCCAGACTCCGGCGGTGAGCAGGCCCAGCAGCAACGCGGCGACCGGCGGCTGCCACCACGACCGCATCGCGAACCCCGTCAGCCGCGAGTCGAGCACGACCAGCGCGCCGGTCGCCGCCGCCCAGGTGAGGACGACGCGGGCGAGGGCCCGGCCGGTCCGGAGCAGCCGCCCCGGGGGATGCGGCTCGCTCACGACGGTCCGCTCACGACGGTCCGGGAGTGGACGGCGTCCGCACCGTGGCCGGGGAGCGGCGCCGCCGGGCAGCGACCAGGTTCAGTCCCGCCCCGACGACCAGCACGAGCACGGTCGCCACGAGCGTCGCGATCAGCGGCGAGTCGAAGATGCCGCCGCTGACCACACCGAGCAGTGCGTAGGCCAGCGCCCACAGGAAGGCGGCGACCAGCGCGGCCGGCAGCAGCCGGCGCCACGGATACGCGAGCGCCCCGGCCGTGACCAGCACGGGGATGCGCCCGGCGGGCACCAGCCGGCCGGCCACGATGAGCTGCCAGCCGTGCCGCCGGAACTGGTCGCGGATCTCCTCCAGGCGGTCGGCGTGCTGCCCTCGGGCCACCCAGCGGATCGCCGCCGGCCCCCCGAACCGGCACACCGCGAAGGTGATGAGGTCGCCCAGCAGGGCACCCAGCGTGGCGACCAGCAGGACCAGCGGCAGGCCGAGGGAGTCGGTCGTCATGGCGAACGCAGCCGCCGCGCCCACCACGGCACCGGTCGGGACCACGGGCACGACCGAGCCGAGCAGCACTCCTCCGAAGAGCACCGGGTAGCCGATCGTCGTCCCCTCGGCGGCGGCCAGGACGACGCCGACGGCGGTTCCGCTCACGACGACACAGCCGGTGCGGTGAGCACGATCGGGCGGCCGGGCTCGGTGACGACCACGCGCGTGCTCAGCCCCCGGGCCGCGACCGCCTCGGCGAACCGGCGCGGCGGGTCGACCAGCAGGCGGCGCATCCGGCCGCGCAGGGGAGTGGGCAGCCGGGTCAGGCCGGCGACGGCGAGCGTGCCCCAGTGCACCGGCACGGCGATCCGCGGGCGGATGCGGGCGACGGCCTCGGCGGCACCGGCGGGATCGAGATGCCCGGGACCGAGGGTGGGGCCCCATCCCCAGACGGGCAGCAGGGCGACGTCGATCTGCTGCCGCGCCAGCACGGACATGCCGTCGAAGAGGGCGGTGTCCCCGCTGGCGTAGACGACGGAATCGGCGCCCTCGATCAGGTGGCCGAGCGACTCGGTGGCGGGGCCGTGGGTCAGCCGCGGGCCGAGCCGGTGCCCGCTGTGCCGGGCGCGCACGCCGGTGATCCGCAGGTCGCCGTCCCGGAGCGTCTCGCCGGCGGACAGCTCGTCGACGTGGGAGAACCCGCGGCCGCGCAGCCAGGCGCCGGCGCCGCGAGGGACGACGATCCGCGTCCGCGGACCCAGCCGGCGCAGGGAGGGCAGGTGCAGGTGGTCACCGTGCAGGTGGCTGATCAGCACGAGGTCGACGCCGGCCCAGGTCGAGGGGGCGGGTACCGGGACGACGCGGCGCAGCGCACCGACCGACGGGAAGAGCAGCGGGTCGGTGAGCACGGTGCGCCCGGCCAGCTCGACGCGGACGGTCGAGTGGCCCAGGAAATGCATCACCGGGCTCGCCATCGACCCAGTATCGACCTGTATCGGGACGGTTCCGTTCCAGCTGTCGCCCCGTGCGGAAAGTCCCGGGGGTCAGGCCGGGACGACGTCGCCGAGCAGGTCGCCGACCTCGTCGACGGTCAGGTCGTGCGGCAGGGCCCGGCCGTGCAGCAGCTGGACGCCCGCCGACACCGCGGCGTCCCGCAGTTCCGGCGTGCGGATACCGCCGGCGATCGCGGCCAGCCCGAAGGACGACGTGGAGGTCACGATGGCGCCGAGCACCTGCAGGGCCCGGTCGGTCCCGTCGCGACCGGCGAGCGCGGAGATGTCGACCCGGACCAGGTCCAGGGGCAGGCGAGCCATCAGCGCGAACAGGCTGTAGCCCATGCCGTAGTTGTCCAGGCAGATCCGGACGCCGGTGGCCCGGGCGGCGGCCAGCTCCGAGACGAGCGTCACCGACGAGGTCAGCAGGGTCTCCTCGGTGATCGAGAGGCTCAACCGTGACGGCGCCAGACCCGAGCGAGCCAGCGCGGCGGCGACCTCCGTGGCCAGCCCGTCGGCGCTCACGTGCCCGGCCGGCAGGCTGACCGCCAGGTCGATGCGCTCGTCGGGGAGCGCGGCCACGGCGGCACACGCCTCCTCGAGCAGCCAGCGCTGCAGCCGGTCGGAGAGGCCGTTGCGCTCGGCGCCGCCCCACAGGTCCTGCCCGCGGACGGTGCCGTGCACGGGGTGCTGCCAGACCGGGACGGCGTGCAGCAGGCCGATGCGCCCGTCCGGCTCGCAGGCGGCGTCCAGGCGCAGGCTCAGGTTGCCGTCGGTGATCGCGGCGGCGAGGTCGACGACGGTGGCCTTGGTGTCGTCGTCCGCGACCCGCACGCAGCCCTTGCCCGACTGCTTGGCCAGCCGCAGGGCGGCGTCGGCCTCGCGGAAGGCGACCTGGCCGCCGGCTGCCCCGAGCGGAGCGACGCCGACGCTGGCGCCGACGGCGAAGGTCCAGTCGCCGGTGCTGTGCGGCAGGCAGAGGGCGTCGACGACGCGCTGGGCGACCTCCTCGGCATCGGCGACCGAGCCGGTGACGAGGACGGCGAACTCGTCGCCGCCGAGCCGGGCGACCAGGTCGTCCCCCCGGACGACGGTGTTCAGCCGTCGGGCGACGTCGACCAGCAGCTGGTCGCCGGACTCGTGCCCGGCCACGTCGTTGACGGCCTTGAAGCCGTCGAGGTCGAGGACCAGCAGGCAGCGGGTGCCGGTGGACGCGGCCGCCATCTCCTGGAAGAGCATCACGCGGTTGGGCAGGCCGGTGAGGTGGTCGGTGTAGGCCATGCGCTCGAGCTCGCGCTCGCGGCGCCGACGCACGGTGACGTCGCGCAGGTGGAGGACCCGGCGGGTGCTGCCGGGGCGCTCCGAGGAGAGGACCTCCAACTCGCGCGGGGTGTCGCCGTCGCCGGGCAGCACGTGGAAGTGCACCGGCGGACCGTCGCCGACGGGCAGGTTCAGCGTGGCGGCGCGGGCGAGGGCACGGTCCTCGGGGGCGACCAGGTCGAGCAGGTCGACGTCCTGGTCGGGGTCCGCGATGCCCAGCAGGCTGCGCGCGGCCGGCGAGGTGAACAGGAGGCGGAACTCGTCGTCCATCACCGCGATGCCTTCGGAGCTGGTCTCGATCAGCTCGCGGAGGTCGTCCTCGCTGCGCACGAGGTCCTCGGTGACGCGGCCGTCCTCACGGATCCGCAGGACCAGGCGCAGCGCCATGAGACCGAAGACCGCGGCGCAGCCGATCTCCGCACCCACGGACAGGGGTTGGCCGGCCCACAGGCTGTGGGCGATCGCCACCGGCAGGCTGAGCATGGCGAAGAGCACCACCACCAGGCCGGCGCGGCTGACCACCGGCGCGGCGGCGCGGGCGGTGCGCTCGACGAGCTGCCGCGGCGCGTAGGAGGCGGCGACGACGACGGTCTGCAGGGCGAGCGCGGCGGAGACGTCGGAGGCCGCGGTCCACAACCAGGACGGAGCGGCGATCGCCATGGCCTCCGCGCACGCGGCGGCGGACTGCCAGGCGACCGCGCCCATCAGCACGGAGGCCGAGCGGCGCAGGGCAGCGGTCGACACGGTGCACAAGGCCCCGGCGGCGCCGAGCATGACGGCGGCGTACCCGCCGTAGGCGAGCACGAGGGAGCGCAGGTCCTCCGGCGCGCTGACCGGGTTCACCAGTGGCGTGCGGAGGACCTCCGTGACCACGAGCAGGGCGACGGTGATGACGAGGCCGTCGACGACGAGCGCGCTCCAGCGGGTGCGGCTGACCCGGCGGGCCAGCAGGCCGCAGGTCGCCACCGGGGAGGTGGCGGCGGCGAACAGCACGACGTCGTCGATGCCGAACCCGTCGAACTCCGGGCCGGGGAACAAGCCGGCCAGCCACTGGGCGACCATGAACAGGAGGGCGGCGGCGCCGAGGAAGCGCCACGGGCGCGCGGCCCCGGGATCCATCTCGCGGGACAGCCGGAAGGCCCCGTGGGCGGCGCTGGCGGCGACCGCGCCCAGCACCAGCTCGTCCCACTGCATGCCGGTGCCGTCGGGCGCACTGAAGGGCACCGTGACCGCCAGCCCCAGCAGCGCGAGGGGCACGGTCCAGCGCACCGAACGCGGGGTGTGTCGGAGCCAGCTCACGACGGCAGTGCGGGGGAGACGGCCACCGGGACGCCGGCGCCGGCGGGCAGGTCGAGGTCGGCCCAGGCGCCGGAAACCAGCTGCGCGAACTCGAGCGGACGGGAGAGCACGTACCCCTGGAGATAGCGGTGGCCCATGTCGCGCAGGAGCGTCAGGACGGCGGGGCTGTCGACGCCCTCGACGATCACCGGTAGGCCGAGGCTGGCGCCGAGGTGGAGCACCGCCCGGCACATGGCCCGGCGGGCCGGGTCGTGCTCGACGTTGGCCAGGAAGTACTGGTCCATCTTCAGCACGTCGACGGGCATCCCGACGAGGTAGGCCAGCGAGGACCAGCCGGTGCCGAAGTCGTCGATCGCGATGCGGACGCCCAGCGAGCGCAGGACGGTGAGGTCCTCGAGCACGTGCGAGTCGTCGAGCAGCACCGACTCGGTGATCTCGACGATCAGCCGGGACGCCGGCAGCCCGCTGGCCTCCAGCGCCCCGAGGACGTCGGGGACCAGTTCGCCGCTGCGCACCTGGCGGGCGGAGACGTTGACGGCGACGGCGAGGGTGTCGTCCTCCATGTCGGCGATGGTCGTGCAGGCCGCACGCAGCACCCAGCGGCCCACGTCGGTGATCAGCGGTGATTCCTCGGCCAGGGGGACGAACTCCGTCGGGGAGACCTCGCCGAAGACGGGGTGGTGCCAGCGCAGCAGCGCCTCGACCGAGACCGTGCGGTGCATGACGACGTCGACGACGGGCTGGAAGACCAGCCGCAGCTCGCCGCGGTCGAGCGCCCCGTCCAGGTCGGCGCGCAGGGCGGCGCGGCGGTCCTGCGCGATGCGCAGGGCGTCGTCGTAACGGTGCACCGAGCCGGGTCCGGCGGCCCGTGCGCTGCGCAGCGCCAGGTCGCTGCGACGCAGCGCCTCACCGGGATCGACGTCGGCGGCCAGGGCGGTCACCCCGGCGCAGGCCGTCAGGTGCAGGGTGCCACCGGGGATGGGCAGCGGGCCGACGGCCGCGACCAGGCGGGAGGCCAGCGTCTCCGCCTCGGACTTGCTGCCGGCCACGACGACCACGAAGTCACCGTCCTTGCCGCGTGCCAGCCAGTCCTCTCCGCGCAGCACGCGGGTCAGGCGGGAGGTCACGGCGAGCAGGACGGCGGCCTCGGTGCCCGGTGCGAGCACGTCGGCGTCGAGGCCGTTGATGCCGATCACGGCCAGCGCGAACGGCCGGCCGGCCGCCTGGCGCTGCAGGGTGCCCAGCCGGCGGACCAGGGCGGCCCGGTTGGGCAGCCCGGTGACGGCGTCGCTCAGGGAGAGCTCGAGCAGTTCGGGGTCGGGGCCCGGCGCCCGGGTGCGCGCGGTGACGTCGCGGCAGTACAGGACCAGCGCGCCGACGTCGGGGTCGGCGCGCAGGTCGCGCACCGTGGCCTGGATCAGACGCCAGCGGCCGTCGCCGTGGCGGACACGGGCGGTGCGGACGGCGACGTCGTTGCCCTCGGCGGGTGCTCGGCTGAGCCCGGCGACCAGGGCGGGAGCGTCGTCGCGGTGGACGGCTCCGGTGATCGGCTGGCCGACCATGCAGGCCGGGTCCACGCCGATCAGGTCGGCGACGGACTCCGAGGCGAAGGTGATGCGCAACTGGTCGTCGAGGATGACGACGGGGTCGACGCTGCTCTTCACGAGCGTGCGGAAGGAGGACTGGCTGCGCTGCAGATAGCCGGTGAGCTGCCGCTGCCGGCGCCAGAGGACGCCCTGCGAGACGAGCAGCACGGCCAGCCCGGCCAGCGCCATCAGCAGCGCGAGCAGCGTGGAACCGGGCACGGTGACGACCGCGGTCAGGATCGCCGCGATGGCCGCGCCCAGCACGGGGACGGCGAAGAGCCCGGCGCGCCCCCAGCGGGGCGCGGCCGGGAACGCAGCCGCTGGCTGCCCCGGAACTGGGGCGGTGGTCACGAGCCTCTGATCGGGCGATCCCGCGCCGCGCTGCAGCACCGTTGTCCGGTTGTCACCCGTCCGGGGGGTGGGTGAGAACCGGACAACGGCGCCCCGAACCGGCGCCCCGAACCGGCGCCCCGAACCGGCGCCCCGCACCGTCGTCGGCGTCCGCCCGTCGTCCGGCGTCCGCCCGTCGTCCGGACCCAACACGGCTGGGAGATCATCGAGGCATGCTCGCCGCCCTTGTCCTTGCGACCCTCGTGCTCGCGGCCGGGATCGGCGGTTCTTTCGGACGGCGGGGTGCGATCGGCCTCGCCGTGCTGTCGGTGCTCTGGTTCGTCGTCAACGGTCCGATGGAGGGGCCGGTGCTGGTCACGGTGTCGTCGAGCCACGGGGTCACGGGCGCCGACCTGGCCGGCCTCGTCGGCCTGGCGCTGGCGGCGCACCGCTGGCTCGCTCTCCGCGGCGCGGCCCGGGGCACGCCGTCCCGGGGCCGCCGACCCTGACCGATCAGGGATCGGGCCTTGTCAGCCCCCGTAAGCTCAGGCGTAGACGCCGCGTTCCAGACTGCGGCGTCCGCGCGTCATAGAGCGGCGCGCGAGCGCGAGACCCCGGACCCCCGGTGTTCCGTGGCCGGGGCGTCAGCCCCGGTTCCACTCACCGGAAGCGGGCCGACGTGTCCACGCAACCCACTGCCACGCAGGCGCTGGAAGAGCTCGGCCGGCTGAGCCTGCGCGAGCACAACATGCAGTCGCTGCTGCAGAAGGTCGCCGACCTGGCCAAGCGGGTCATGCCAGGTGACCCGGAGACGTCGATCACCGTCCTGGTCAACGACAAGCCGACGACCGTCGTCTACACCGGACAGCTCGCCGTCGACTGCGACGAGAGCCAGTACGGACGGGGCTACGGGCCCTGCCTGCACGCGGCCTCGACAGGCGAGCTGACCGAGATCGCCGACGCGCGGGCCGAGACCCGGTGGCGTGAGTACATGCAGCTGGCCGTGGAACGGGGCTCGCTCAGTTCGCTGTCGGTGCCGCTGCCGATCAGCGAGGGTATGGCGGCGGCGCTCAACGTCTACGCCCGCGAGGCGCATGCCTTCGACGAGAAGAGCCGCGGGGCGGCGCAGAAGTTCGCGCCGTACGCCGCGGTCGCCGTGGCCAACATGCATGCCTACGAGGACGCGCGGAACATGGCCGATCACCTGGAGATCGCCCTGAAGAACCGCGCGGTCATCGACCAGGCGAAGGGCATCCTCATGGAGCGGCACAAGCTGACCGCGGACCAGGCGTTCCAGGTGCTGGCCCGGATCTCGATGCAGTCCAATCAGAAGCTGCGCGCCGTCGCCGACGAACTGGTGACGACCGGGCGGCTGCCCAACCTGCCCCAGGGAAAGTGAGCGGACCCCCGCCTGAGACGGCCCGCGCGCTACCTGCCGCTTCGTGATCTTTCCGTCAAACGTGCAGGTAGATGGGGTTGCGGGTACCGCGCACACCCCCGACGGTGGCAGCATGCCGGCGTGGAGCATCGGCGGCGGCGCAGGACCCTGAGGTCGGCCGATCGACCCTGCGAGCTGTGCGGTGGCGAGGCCCTCCTGACCGAGTCGCGCTCGGTGCGCAGCGGAGTCGAGTGGTTCAACCCGCGGTGGCGGGCGTCGTCGCGGCTGTACGCGCTGTGCGGCAGTTGCGGTGCCAAGACCTACGTCGAGGACGGCCACCCCCTCTGACCTCCCCCGGTGGGCGGGCTCGAACCGGCACCGGCACCGGAACGGAATGGTCCGCGTACCGTCCCACCCATGTCAGGGGGGCTTCCGCCGGCGCCACGGTGGGCGTGGATCGGAATGAGCATCGGCGTCGTCGCGATCGTCGTCCTCTCCTACCTCGCCCTGCACCGGCCGCCGCCGCCGGGCTTCTCCACGACCGGAGCGGAAACGGCGCACACCGGGACGACGGAGCCCGCCCGCACGACGGAGCCGACGAGCACGAGCCAGTCGACCGGCACGCCGGCGCCGACCAGCACGCCGGCGTCCACGCCGGCGCCGGACGCGGTCACCATGCTGGTCATCGGCGACAGCTACACCGCCGGCGGCCCGGGCGACGGGTCAGGGGAGGCGGACTGGGCGCATCTCGTCGCGCGGGACCTCACGGCCGCGGGCCGGCCGGTCGCGGTCGCGGTCGCGGCGGCGGGCGGCAGCGGCTACGTCCGTACCGGGCCGCAGCAGACGACGTTCGGAGAGCTGGCGCAGCGCACCCGACCCGACTGCGACCTGGTGGTGTTCTTCGGCTCCCGCAACGACATCGCGGCGGCGCCCGACGTGCGGGCCGCTGCCACTGCCGCGTTCGCCGCGGTACGGGCCGCGTCCCCCGCGGCCGACATCCTCGCCATCGGGCCGGCCTGGGTCGACGACGACCCGCCTGGCTACATCGTGACCGACCGCGACGCCGTGGCGGCGGCCGCGTCCGCCGCAGGCGTCGCCTTCGTGGATCCGCTGGCGGAGGGGTGGTTCACCGGGCCGGCCGCGGCGTTCATCGGCGCGAACAGCGTCCATCCGACCGACGAGGGGCACCGTTATCTCGCCGATCTCATCCGGCCCCGCATCCAGCTCCTCCTCGGACCCTGAACCGCGGGGCGCCGAGTCGCGCGGTGATCCAGCTCACGCCACGATCTGAACCCGTGAGCGAAGCGTCGAAGGCGTCCGACGTGCCTGCGCCGCGCCCGGCCGGCCGTACCGACCAGCTGCGGCGGATGGTCCTGCTGCTGGAGACCGCCGCGGTCCTGGAGACCCGCGCCCGCCGAACCGCCGATCCGGCGCAGACCGCGGTGCTGCTGCGGAGGGCGGAGCAGCGGCGGCAGGAGGCGGCCGACCTGCGCGAGGGGCTGGCTCCACCGGGCGCAGTCGCCGGTGCACGGTCGGGTGGGCGGCCCCCCGCGGGTCGCGCCGGGGCGAAGGGACGCTGACCGTCGCCCCAAGAACAGCCACGGTCCGTAGTCGATCAGCCGCCGCGAGTGTTGACTACCCCCCTTCCGCGCGCGAAACTGACGTGCATGGGAACCGGCGACGTCGTGAGCGCCTCCGCTGACCGGAGGGCCGCAATGGGCACGCAACGACGCCGGTGGCAGCCGCGGTACGAGCTCTGGGTGGTTCGCGCCGACGCGCCGGACGTGCCCGTCCTGCTGAGGAGCCGGCATCGGATCAGGGCGTTCGCGGCGTGGTCGCGCCGCCTCGAACGGGAGCACGTGCGGCTGTTGCGCGGCTGTCAGCTGGTGATCGTCGACCGCGACGACCGCAGCTCCATCGCCGTCGCGGTGGCCGATGTGACCCCGATCGGCGTCCGCCGGCGCGCGCAGCTCTACGCAGCCTGAGGTCGAGCGCCGGGCGCGGCCGGGGGACGGCGCCCGAGACGCCGACATCGGCTGCCCGGCTCGCCGCACTCGGACCGGAGGCCGTCACCGTGCCGAAACAGCTCGCCGGTGGCAGAGTGCCGAGGGTGAAGACGTGGCTCGACGCGTGGCCGGTGTACCGGCAGCTGACCGGCTCCGATCCGCTGGGACGCGGCAAGGCCGCGCGCAGCAAGGCGACCGAGGCGGTGGTGGCGCGCACCGCGACCGCCGACCGCGTCGCGAAGAGCATCTGCCCGTACTGCGCCGTCGGCTGTGCGCAGAACGTCTACGTGAAGGACGAGAAGGTCGTCCAGATCGAGGGCGACCGCGATTCGCCGATCAGCCGCGGCCGGCTCTGCCCCAAGGGCAGCGCCAGCAAGCAGCTGGTCACCAGCCCGACCCGGGTCACGAAGGTCCGGTACCGCCGTCCGTACGGAACGGAGTGGGAGGACCTCGAGCTCGACACGGCGATGGAGATGATCGCCGACCGCGTGCTCGCCGCCCGCGAGAAGGGCTGGCAGCGCGAGGACGGCGGCCACCGCGTCGACCGCACCATGGGGATAGCGAGCCTCGGAGGGGCAACCCTCGACAACGAGGAGAACTACCTCATGAAGAAGCTCTACACGGCCATGGGCGCGGTCCAGGTCGAGAACCAGGCCCGGATATAGCACTCCTCCACGGTGCCCGGTCTGGGTACCTCGTTCGGTCGTGGCGGTGCCACGAACACCCAGCAGGACCTCGCGAACTCCGACTGCATCGTCATCGAGGGTTCGAACATGGCCGAGTGCCACCCGGTCGGCTTCCAGTGGGTGACCGAGGCCAAGGCGCGCGGCGCGAAGGTCATCCACATCGATCCGCGCTTCACCCGGACCAGCGCGATCGCCGACCTGCATGTGCCGCTGCGCGCGGGCAGCGACATCGTGTTCCTCGGCGCCCTGGTCAACCACGTGCTGCAGAACGAGCTGTACTTCAAGGAGTACGTGGTCGCCTACACCAACGCCGCCAACCTCGTCAGCGAGCAGTTCCAGGACACCGAGGACCTCGACGGCCTGTTCTCCGGCTTCGACCCGGAGGCGCGGCAGTACGACCAGGAGAGCTGGCAGTACGAGCCGGACGACGGGAGCGCCGGGGACGCGCCGGGGAGGGCGAAAGAGCACGAGCGGCAGTCGCAGACCCAGCCCGTGCGGGAGGCCGGCCGGGCCGAGGCCGCCGGTTCCGGTGGCCCGCCCCTGCAGGGCAAGGGCAGGCGGGACGAGACGCTGCAGCACCCGCGATCGGTGTTCCAGATCCTGAAGCGGCACTTCGCCCGCTACACCCCGGAGGTCGTGAGCGAGGCCTGCGGCATCGAGCCGGAGGTCTTCGGCAAGGTCGCCGAGTGGGTCACGGCCAACAGCGGCCGGGAGCGGACGACGGCCTGGGTGTACTCGGTCGGCTGGACGCAGCACACAGTCGGGGCCCAGTACATCCGGACGGCGTCGATCCTGCAGGCGCTGCTGGGCAACATCGGCCGCCCGGGTGGCGGGATCATGGCGCTGCGCGGGCACGCGAGCATCCAGGGCTCGACCGACATCCCGACGCTGTTCAACCTGCTGCCCGGTTACCTGCCGATGCCGCACGCCCACAAGGACCAGTCGCTGGACGACTACACCGCCGAGGCCGCCGGCACCGGTGGCTTCTGGGGCAACCAGCGCTCGTACATGGTCAGCCTGCTCAAGGCGTGGTGGGGCGACGCGGCCCAGCCGGAGAACGACTTCTGCTTCGACTACCTGCCCCGGATCAACGGCA
>JAOPWJ010000137.1 GCA_025965715.1 Blastococcus sp.
AGGACGCGCGACGGTGAGGGAGGACGCGCGACGGCGGGCTCGGGACGGCGTCCGGGATCCTCGCCTCTAGTCCGGCAGGAGGACTCCGGGGTTGCAGATGCCCTGAGGGTCCAGACGCTGCTTGACCGCGCGCAGCACCTCGACGCCCAGGGGGCCGACCTCCCGCTCCAGCCAGGGGCGGTGGACGGCGCCGACGGCGTGGTGGTGGGTGAGCGTGCCCCCGGCGCCCAGCAGCGCGTCGGTCGCCGCCCGCTTGGCGCCCAGCCACTGCTGGATCGGGAGGGCGTCGTCGCGGTCGGCCACCACGGTGACGTAGAGGGAGGCTCCGGTCGGGTAGCCGTGCGAGAGGTGGCTCATCACCAGTGGACGGCGTCCGTCGCGGGTGAGTGACTCGCGCAGCGCCCGGCGGACGGCGTCGTAGACGGTGGGCAGCGCCGACCACGTGGCCGCCGTCTCGAGGGTCTCGACCAGCAGCCCGGCGTCCATCAGGGTGTCGCGCAGGTAGGGCGCCTGGAACCGGTGCCGCTTCCACGACTCGCCGACCCGGCGGCCCAGCCGGTGGCCGCCGCCGTCGCGCAGCAGCGAGGCGGCCGACTGCATGCGCGCCCGCACCATCGTGGGCAGGCCCTCCCAGCCGACCACCAGCAGACAGCCCTCACCGTGCCCGCGGGTGCGCAGCGTCGTCCGCAGCATGCGGGCGCCGGATGCCATCAGCAGGGTGGCGCGGGTCTCGTCCTGGTCGGACAGGCGGACGACGTCGGGCAGCAGGTCGTGCCGCGCCAGCTGCTGGATCGCCGCCAGCCCCGCCGGCCAGGTGCGGAACGACCAGCCCTCGTACGAGCTGACCGGCGGCTTCGGCCGCACCCGCAGCCGCAGCTCGGTGATCACGCCGAGGATGCCCTCGGACCCCAGGGCCAGGCCCAGCAGGTCGGGGCCGGCGGCGCTCGCCGGCGGATGGCCCAGCTCCAGGACACCGGACGGTGTGGCAAGGGTGAGGCCCGCGACCAGGTCGCCGAAACGGCCGACGCCGGTGGAGGACTGCCCCGCCGAGCGGGTGGCGGCATATCCCCCGAGGGTGGCGAACTCCCAGCTCTGCGGCAGGTGGCCGAAGGTCAGGCCCTCGGCGGCCAGGGCCTGCTCGAGGGCCGGGCCGCGCAGCCCCGGGCCCACCGTCACCAGGGACGACGGGAGGTCGAGCGCCTGCACCGACGCCATCCGGCCCAGGTCGACCGCCACCGACGGGCGGTCGTCGGGGTCGATGCCGGCCAGCCCCCCGACGACGCTGGTGCCGCCGCCGAAGGGCACCACCACGACGCCCAGCTCGCTGCAGGCGGACAGCAGGGCCGCCGTCTCCTCCGTCGTCCCGGGCGCGACGACGGCGTCCGGCGCGTCCGAGGCGTCGCCCTCCCGGCGGCGCAGCAGGTCGAGGTAGCTCTTGCCGCCCGCGCGGCGCAGCCGGGACTCCCGGTCGGTGTGCACGTTCTCCGCACCCAGCAGGTCGACCAGTGCGGTGCGGGCCTCCTCGGTCAGCCGCGAGGGGCCCAGCCGGATGTCGGCGACGGCGACCGGCGGCGTGGGCCGGGGCGACCAGCCCAGCTCCTTGGCGAGGTACCGGCGGGCGGTCCTCGGGACGGCGGCCTCGAGATCGGCTCCGCCGCCGGCCTGGCCGTCGGCGTCCGGGCCGGCGGGGCCCCATCCCTGGATCGTCAGTTCCGGCTGCTCGGGCACCGTTACAGTCTGCCGGTGTTCGCGCCGGGGGAACGCAGGTGACCGCCTCGTTGACACCCGACCGTCGGGCCCGGGAGGTCGAGACGCTTCCCGGTTCGGCGGTCGACGTCGTCGTCGTCGGGGGCGGCGTGACCGGTGCCGGGGTGGCCCTGGACGCGGCCTGCCGAGGGCTCTCGGTCGTCCTGCTGGAGCGGGCCGACCTCGCCGCGGGCACCAGCCGGTGGTCGTCGAAGCTGGTGCACGGCGGCCTGCGTTACCTGGCGCACGGCGAGATCGGGCTGGCCCGGGGCAGCGCGCGCGAGCGCGCCGTCCTCATGGGCACGACCGCGCCGCACCTGGTGCGACGGCTGCCGTTCCTCGTGCCCGACGTGGCCGGCCGGGACGTCACCGCGCTCGCCGGGGCCGGGGGGCGGCTCGGCGATCTCGTCCGGGCCTCCGTGCCGGGCGGGCGGCGTTCGCTGCCGACGACCCGGCGGGTACGCCCCGACGAGGTGTCGCGGCTGACGCCCGCGGTCCGGGCCGGCCGCGGCGGCGTCGTCTTCTGGGACGGGCAGCTGACCGACGACGCCCGGCTGGTCCTCGCCCTGGCCCGCACCGCCGCGGCGCACGGTGCCGGGGTGCTGACCGGCGCGACCGTGACCGCGGTGGACGGCGCCGACGTGCACGTGCAGGTCGAGGGGACGGCGGTGTCGCTGCGGGCCGGGGTGGTGGTGAACGCGGCGGGTGTGTGGGCGCAACGTCTCGCGCCCGGCATCCGGCTGGTGCCCTCTCGGGGGTCCCACCTGGTCATTCCGGGGTGGCGGCTCGGCTCGCCGTCCGCGGCACTCACGGTTCCGCTGCCCGGTTCGCGGTCGCGTTACGTCTTCGCGCTGCCGCAGGCCGACGGGCTGGTCTACCTCGGCCTCACCGACGAGCCGGTGCCCGGACCGGTGCCCGACGACGATCCACTGCCCTGCGAGGCCGAGGTGGACCAGCTCCTGGAGACCGTGAACCAGGTGCTCGAGGTGCCGCTGACCCGGGCCGACATGGTCGGCTCCTACGCAGGTCTGCGGCCGCTGGTGCTGCCCGCGTCGGCCGGCACGGGCCCGGGCGAGGCCACCGCGGACCTCTCGCGCAAGCACCTCCTCTCGTGGGACGGAACGGTTCTCACCGTGGTCGGCGGCAAGCTCACCACCTATCGCGCGATGGCGGAGGAGGCGGTGGACGCCGTGGTGGCGCGGCTCGGACGCGGTGCGGCGCGGTCGACCACGGCGAGACTGCCGCTGGTGGGCGCGGCCCCGCGCCTGGCACTCGACCGGGTGAGCGCACCGCAGCGGCTCGTCGCGCGGTATGGCACCGAGGCGCCGGTGGTCGAGGCGCTGGGGCCCGCGGTCGTGGTGGCCGGCCGGCCGGAGACGGTGGGGGAGTTGCGGTTCGCCGTCCGGCACGAGGGGGCGCGGACGGTCGCCGACCTGCTGGAACGGCGCACCCGGATCGGCCTGGTGCCCTCCGACCGGATCCGGGCCGTCCCGGTCGCCGAACAGCTGCTCGCCGAGAACATCTAGCGGCCGGTCGGGACCTCGCGGTGGCCGGGGTTCAGGTGCAGCGCCGCTGGGTCGAGACCGGCGTCGATCAGGCCCTGGACAACGGCGGCCCGCCGCTGGGCCGGGCCGGCACCGGGCCCGGCGGCGACGAGGGCGGAGGCGATCAGCCGGCAGCGGTGTCGGCCGAAGTCCATGCCGTTCCCTGGTTCGTCGGCCAGGCCGATCCCCGGGGCCAACGGCCGCGTGAAGGGCGCGACCGACGTCCCGAACGTCAGCGGCGAGCGTTCGCGCATCCGCAGCGCGATCCGGGCCACCGCGGCGGCGTGCGGGCGGGCCACCGTGACGACGGCGGCGCCGAGCCGCTCGGGGTAGGCGGATTCGCCTCGGAGCTCGGCCCGGAAGCCCAGGCCGTAGCCCTCCAGGGTGGTGACCATGCGGGCGAACACCTCGGGCGCGATGGCCGGGGTGAGGTCGAGGAAGACGCTCGTGGCGACGTTCCCCGGCCCGCCGCCGGCGGCCACCACGAAGACGGGGACCCCCGCCGCACTGCCGTAGCGGAAGGTCCAACCGTCGCGCCCGAGGAACTGCTGGCGCAAGGCGAGCGCGATCCGGGTGACCGTCCCGCCGCCACCGCGGCCGGTCGTCGCGCGGGGTCCCCGGAGGGACGGCGAGGAGCGGAAGTACCGCTCGTGCAGGGCGTCGGAGAGGGCCGCCGTCAGCAGCCGGCAGCCGATCCGTGCGGACACGAGCTCCCCGGCGATCCGCACCGAGCCGTCGAGCACGACCTCGTCGGCGATGCGCGCCAGCAGGTCGGCCCAGGGCCCCCGAGGCAGGGGAGCGGCAGGCGGAGGGTCGTCGATGGCGAGGTGCATGGCGGTACTCCTCCGACTTCGGGCCGCCGACCGCATCGGGGGCTCCCGCCGGAGAGGAGCAGGATGCGCGCGTGGATACATACACCCACGGCCATGCCGAGCCGGTGCTGCAGTCGCACCGCTGGCGCACCGCCGCGAACTCCGCGGCCTACCTGCTGCCCTCGCTCCGTCCGGGGCTCGACCTGCTCGATGTCGGTTGCGGCCCCGGCACGATCACCGTCGACCTCGCAGCGCTCGTCGCTCCGGGACGTGTGGTGGGCCTCGACGTGTCCCCTGACCCGCTCGCGGAGGCGCGCGGACTCGCTGAGCGGGCCGGCGTGGCCGTCACGTTCGAGGTGGGTGACGCCTACGCGCTGGCCGAGCCCGACGACGCCTTCGACGTGGTTCATGCCCATCAGGTGCTCCAGCACCTCACCGATCCCGTCGCGGCGCTGCGCGAGCTGGCGCGGGTGTGCCGACCCGGCGGGGTGATCGCGGTCCGGGACGTCGACTACGCGGCCACCACGTGGTTCCCGGCCGATCCCGGGCTGGACCGGTGGCTGTCGCTGTACTCGAAGGTCGCCCGCCGCAACGCGGCAGAGCCGGACGCCGGGCGGAGGTTGCTGTCCTGGGCGCGGGCGGCCGGCCTGCGCGACGTCGTCCCCAGCACGTCGTCGTGGTGTTTTGCGACGCCGGCCGACCGGCAGTGGTGGGGAGAGTCCTGGGCCGGCCGGGCGACGGCGTCGGCCTTCGCCGAGCAGGCGGTGTCCTACGGACTGGCGGACGCCGACGAGCTGGCCGGGATCGCAGCGGCGTGGCTGCGCTGGGCCGCGGCTGACGAGGGCTGGCTCGGCATGCTGCACGGCGAGCTGCTGATCCGGGTGCCGTGAACAACGTGCGCTGATGGGCAGTTCCGGACGTCGGAACTGCCCATCAGCGCACAGTGAGGCTCCTGGTCAGCCGTGGCGGGCGGCGTTGGCCTGGACGGCAGTGCTCACGTACTGCGCCAGGCCGGGCGCAATCTCCTCGTACGTGGCGGTGAACCGCTCGTCCGCCGCGTACATCCGGCCCAGCCCGGCGTGCATGGCCGGCGGGCAGTCGTAGAACCACCGCGCGATGTGCTGGCGGTGCTCCTCCGCGACGTCCATGGCCGAATCCGACTCGGCCGGGACGCCGCTGCGCATCGCCTCGGCCAAGCGCCCGTGGATTTCGTCCCTCTCCTCCTTGATCCGGACCCAGTCCTGCTTGCTGTAGGCCGCGGTGCGTCGCTGCGACTGCGACCAGGCCTCGGTGTCGCCCCAGCGGTCCGCGGCCTCGGCCTCGTAGTGCTCGGAGTAGCCCTCCCCGAAGACCTCGAACTTCTCCTCCGGGGTCAGTGCGGTTCCCATGGATCGTGCCTCCATCTCCTTCTCGACGGCCGCGACCATCGCCGACGTCCGCTCCAGCCGGTCCCGCAGCAACCGGTGCTGCCGGCGCAGGTGCGCCTCGGGATCGGCCGACGGGTCATCCAGCAGGGTCGCGACCTCGTCGAGGGGGAATCCGAGCTCGCGGTAGAGCAGCACCTGGTGCAGCCGGTCCAGGTCGGTCGTCGAGTACTGCCGGTACCCGGCCGACGTGCGTCCGGACGGCGACAGCAGCCCGATCCGGTCGTAGTGGTGCAGTGTGCGCACCGTGACGCCGGCCAGCGCGGCGACCTCACCCACGTTCATCGGTCCTCCCTCCTCATGACGAGAGGGAGCCTGCAGCCTGACGCGACGTCAGGGTCAAGCGGCTTCCCCGCCCGGTGGGGGCGTCGGGTGCGACGCCGCCCACGCCGCCCGCCGGCGCCCCCTGAGGCCCATGCGCACCAGGAGGCCGACTCGACCGGTGTCGCGGACGTCACCGTGCTCCGCGGCCGTCCCGCCTGCGACCTTCCGGTAAAGTTCCGGCAGCGAAGGGGAGTAGCCCCCAATGTCGCGGTCGACACACTGACCGAAGCCGGTTCGTCCGGCTGACGTCCGGCCGCGCGGCCCCGCTCCGGCGAGGCGGGCGAGACCTTCGACCCAGGCAGTCGTTTGCCGGGTCGAGGTCTGCGCCTTGGCCCCGGCCGGACCAGAGAGGCCCCCCTTCCGTGGACGCCGTCTTCATCAGCACGCTCGTCTCCTTCGGCGTCATCTTCGTCGCCGAGCTGGGCGACAAGTCCCAGCTCATGGCGATGACCTTCGCCACCCGGTTCCGCATCTGGCCGGTCCTCATCGGCATCACGATCGCCACCGCGATCGTCCACCTGATCTCGGTCGGTATCGGCTACGGCCTCGGCGTCGCCCTGCCCACCGGCTGGATCAACCTGGTCGCCGCGATCGCCTTCATCGGCTTCGGCTTCTGGACCCTCCGCGGGGACGAGCTGACCGACGACGAGGCGGCGAAGGCCAACCGGACGGCGAAGTCGGCGATCATCGCCGTCGGCACCGCGTTCTTCCTGGCCGAGCTCGGGGACAAGACGATGCTGGCCACCATCACGCTGGCCACCGACCACGGCTGGTTCGGCACGTGGCTGGGCTCGACGCTCGGCATGGTGGCCGCCGACGCCCTCGCGATCGTCATCG
Organism: Blastococcus sp.; assembly: GCA_025965715.1. GTDB lineage: Bacteria > Actinomycetota > Actinomycetes > Mycobacteriales > Geodermatophilaceae > Blastococcus_B. The sequence continues at coordinate 6,688 of JAOPWJ010000137.1, forward strand.
GCCGGGCCCTGGGTAAGCGCCTGCCCGAGAAGGCCATCGCCTACGGCGCGGCCACCCTGTTCTTCGTGTTCGGCATCTGGCTCGGTATCGAGGCCGTCGCCGAGCTGACCTGACCCGCCGCCGCGCTCAGCCGGCGCGAACCTCTCCGGGCTGGGGGAGCGCCGGCGTGAGGGCCGGCTGCTCGGACCGGTGCCGGGCATGCGCGACGGCGAGGGGGACGAGCCACACCGCGACCAGCGCCGGCGCGGCCGTGGCTGCCCCCCACCCAGGCCGGCCTGCGGTGACCAGGGCCAGCAGGTAGGCCATGACGAAGACGGTCCGGCAGACGACGGCTGCCGAGGAAACCCTCATGGTGGGTCCTTTCGTGGGGAACCGGCGTGACCCGGCGGTCACGAACCTGTCCTGCCCGGGACGGCGCGACCGCTCGGGCCAACCCCTGGCCCGGGTGGGCCAGAGCGTCGCGCGCAGGGCACACGCGCGCACAGCCGGCCGGCGCTACCGTCCCACCCATGCCGTTCCGTTGACGCACGTCGTCGCAGGTTGTTCCGGGCGCGGCCCGGCCCCTCGCGCGGCTCGCCGTGGGCTGGGCCGCGCTCTCGGAGCTGGTGCCGCTCTATCCGCTCTACGCGCTGCTGTTCATCGACTCCGGGCTGTCCGACGCGCAGCTCTCCGGTCTGCTCGGCCTGTGGTCGCTCACGTCGGTCCTGGCCGAGGTGCCGGCCGGCGTGTTCGCCGACCGGTGGTCGCGCCGCGGCGCCGTCGTCCTCGGAAGCGTCCTGCAGGCCGTCGCGTTCGCCGTCTGGACCGTGGCACCGGGGTACGCCGCCTTCGCCACCGGCTTCGTCATCTGGGGTCTCGGCGCTGCCCTGGTCTCGGGTGCGTCGGAGGCGCTGGTCTACGACGGACTCGCAGCGGCCGATGCCGCAGGTGCCTACGCCCGGGTCAACGGCTGGATGGTCTCTGCCGAGCTGTTGGTGCAGGTGCCGACCGCGTTCGCGGCCAGCGCACTGTTCGCCGTCGGTGGCTACGCCCTGGTGGGCTGGGTGAGTGCGGGGGTCTGCCTGCTCGCGGCCGCGCTCGCGCTGGGGTTCCCCGAGGCGCCGCGCACGCCGGACGACGACCGGGACGCCGTTCCGCTCCGCCAGGCGGTTCGGGGGGCGCTGCGTAGCCCGGTGCTGCGCTGGGCGGTCGTCGCGGCCGCGCTGGTCGGCGGGCTGGACGCCGTGGAGGAGTACTTTCCGCTGCTCGCCTCCGACTGGGGCGTCTCGACGTCCGCCGTGCCGATCGCCGTGCTCTGCGTTGCGCTGGCCGGCGCCGCCGGTGCCGCGCTCGGTGGGCGGGCCGCCCGCCTGCCGTCCTCGTGGCTGCTCGGCTTGCTGGTGGGAGCGGCGGCGTGCCTCGCCGGATCGGGTCTGTGGGCCCGGCCGCCTGCCCTGGTGATCACCGCGGTGTTCTACGGGCTCTACCTGGCGGTGCTCGTGGTCACCGAGGCGCGGCTGCAGGACCGCATCACCGGGCCGCACCGCGCGACGATCACCTCGGTCGCCACGCTCGGGATCGAGGTGTCGTCGCTGCTGGTGTTCGCCGCCTGGGCCGTGGGCGGGGCGCTCGGGGCGGCGCTGCTCGTGCTGGCTGTCGTGCCCGTCCTTCGCGCCGGCCTGCGGATCACCGTGCCAGCCGGGCCCGCTGCAGGTACGCCGACGGGGTGACGCCCACGACCGTGCGGAAGTCGCGGCTGAAGTGAGCCTGGTCGAACCAGCCGAGCGACACCGCCAGCGCGGCCAGGTCGTCGATGGTTCCGGTGTCGATGGCCGCCGCGGCGTCCTGCAGCCGGTACCGGGCCAGCACGGCCTTGGGGCTCACGCCGACGTAGGAGGCGAAGAGCCGCTGCAGCGAGCGGACGCTCATGCCGCCGAGGGCGGCCACCTGGTCGACCCGGACGAGCGAGCGGTCCTCGATCATCGCGCCCACGAGGCCCAGGAGGTCCACGTAGGCGCCAGGGGGCTCCGGTGCGCGGCGTGCCAGTGACGTGTCGAGCACGGCGGCGCGGGCGTCGTCGTCCTCCTCGTCGAGGACAGCGGCCAGCAGGTCGCCAGCGCCCAGGCCGAGCTGCGATCCGAGCGGAACGACGCTGTCGCCGGCCGGCAGCACCCCGGTGAAGGCGGCGAAGCCGCCGGGCCGGAACTTCACCGCGCTGACCCGGCCCGCGCCGGTGAGGTCGACGGTGAAGCGCCGCGTGAGGATCCCGTGCACGAGGACTGCGGGCAGCCGGACCCCGAAGCGGGGCTCCGTGCCCGACTCGACCGAGACGTGCACGCTCGGATGGCTGAGAACCTCCGACCGGAACGGCGGCTGCCCGGTGAGGTCCCAACGCACCGACCAGTACCGCTCGACGAAGGGCCGCAGCGGCTCGGAGACGGCTGCGTTCCGGCGCAGATGGGCGAGCTTCGCCGTCTCGGCCGGCCGCAGCACGCCCCGAAGGGTTGCCGCACGGTCGAGGACTGTCGCGTTCTTCCAAGACGCCACGGCGTCACCCTAGGCAGCATGGGGGACATGACGATCACGAAGGGAAAGCCCGCGGGCTACACCACCCTGACCCCGTTCCTGGTCTGCTCCCCGGCCGCGGACGCCATCCGGTTCTACGGGGAGGTCTTCGGCGCCACGGTCGTGAGCCGAATGGACGGCCCGGACGGCACCGTGATGCACGCGGAGCTCGACCTCGACGAGGGACGGCTGCAACTGTCCGACCCCAACGAGCAGTACGGCCTGGTGGTGCCCGACCGTTCCGGCGACGCGGTCAGCGGTTCCACCTGCATCTACGTGGAGGACGTCGACACTGTCTTCGACAAGGCGGTGGCGCGTGGGGCGACGGTGCGCGAGAGGCCGGCCACGTTCGTCACCGGCGACCGGTTCGCCTCCATCTACGACCCGTTCGGTCACCGGTGGGCCGTCATGACCCGGGTGGAGGACGTCAGCCCGGAGGAGGCGGAGCGCCGTCTGGCGGAGTGGGCAGCGCAGGAAGGGTGACCGGATAGGCCGCTTCAGCTGCGGCAGTCGCGGCGCGCAGCGCCTCCTTCACCGGCAGGTCCAGCTCACGGGCCAGCGCGGCGACGTCCTCGTACTCGACGCTCACGTTGACCACCCGACCGCCCGAGACCGCCATCTTCACGCCGACCCGCCGGCCGAGCACGTCGACGGAGGCGTGCGCGCGCTCGAGCGCCACCTTGCCGACCGGCACGACCCGCAGGCCGATGGTCGACGTCGACGCGAACACTGCCGCCCGGATGCGGGGCTCGGCCTCGACAGGGCACAGCACCGACAGCATGTGGGCGGGGCGGCCCTTCTTCATCAGGATCGGCGTGAGCCAGGCGTCGGACGCCCCGGCGGCGAAGAGGGTGTCGAGCACACCCGGCCAGAGTCGCGGATCCAGGTCGTCGATGTTGGTCTCGAGTACCACGGCGCCCGCGTGAGCGGGCGGTTCACCCCATCCCAGCACGAGGCGGACGACGTTCGGCAGCTGCTCCGGGTCGCGGCCGCCGGCGCCGACGCCCACCCGCTGGACCCGCATCGGCGGCAGCGTCGTCCACTCGTCCACCCGCGCGGCCAGCAGCGCCGCGCCGGTGGGGGTGCACATCTCGGCCGGCACGGCCCCGGCGACCACCGGTACGCCGGCGAGCAGCTCGAGCACCGCCGGTCCCGGGATCGGGACGACGCCGTGCGCCCCGCGCGACGAGCCGCTGCCCAGCGACACCGGTGAGGCAGCCAGCCGGGTGAGCGCAAGGTGCTCGAACCCGGCGACGACACCGACGACGTCGGCCAGCGCGTCCAGGGCGCCCACCTCGTGGAAGTGGACCTCGTCCGGGGGCACCCGGTGCACCCGGCCCTCGGCGACGGCCAGCCGCTCGAAGACGGCCAGCGCGCCGTCGCGCACGGCCGGCTCCAGCGGGGCCTCGGTGAGCAGCGCCCGTACATCGGCCCAGGTCCGCTGCTCCGAGGACGGCGGTGCATGCACGTGCACCCGCGTCGCGCCCAGGCCGTGCCGGCTGGTCTGCTCGGTCACGAGCCGGATCTGCTCGACGGGCAGGGCAGCCACCGCGGCGGTGAGCACGTCCAGCGGGACGCCCGCGTCGACCAGCGCCCCGAGCAGCATGTCACCCGAGGCCCCCGCGCTGAGGTCGAGCCACCCGATCACGCCGTCGTCCTACCGGACGCCACCGCCGCCAGCAGCGGTTCCACCGTCGCGCGGGACCACAGCGTCGCGCCTGTGCGGAACCGTGTGGGCCGCACTCGGTGCGAGCGCGGTCTCACCTTCGCGCACTCCTCCGGGCCACTCGCGCCGCGAAGACTCCTGCCGAGTAGCCGTTGTCGATGTTGGTCACGGCGACGCCGGGCGAGGCCGAGTTCAGCATGGTGAGCAGCGCACCGAGCCCACCCAGGGCTCCCGGTTGGCCGGCGGAGGTCGGCACCGCCACGACGGGGATGTCGGTGAGGCTCCCGATCGTGGTGGCCAGCGAGGCGCCGGGGCCCGCGACGACGACCAGGCAGTCGGCGTGGGCGAGCAGGGTGCCCTCGGCCAGGTGCGCGCGAAGGCGGTTGCCGCCGACGTCGTCCAGGCGGACGACGTCGGTGCCCGTCACCCGCGCGACGAACGCGGCCTCGGCGGCCACCGGCCCGTCCGCGCCGCCCGCGCACAGCACGGTCACCCGGCCGACCGGCTCGGGGATCGGCCCGACGACGGCGGCCATCGCGGCGGCGTCCATGGTCGTGTATGCGTCGTGCTCGCTGGCGAGCGCTACGAGGGTCTCGGCGGCGGCGCGCAGCACCAGGGCCGGCCGGTCGGGGTGCTCCCGGCGCGCCTCACGGACCAGCGACAACACCTGCTCGGTGGTGCGTCCGGTGGCCCAGATGACGTCCGGTTCGGTCGTTCCGGCGGGGGTTGCGGCGGGCGGTGCTGGCTCGCCCGGGAGCGGGCCCAGGATGGGCTCCCAGGGGCTCCCCAGGCCGAGCGGCGGATCGGCGGGGCGCGGGTCGACCAGGAGCGGAGCGAAACCGCCGTCGTCCTCGGGGGAGGTCACGGCGTCCTCGTCCAGCGGGGAAGGCTGCACGTCGGCCACGGTAGCCGGCGCCTCAGGCGCGTCGTCGCCCTCCGCAGGAGATGTGTCGCCCTCCGCAGGAGATGTGTCGCCCTCCGCAGGAGATGTGTCGCCCTCCGCAGGAGTTGTGTCGGCGCTGGGCGGCGGGCCGAACAGGACGTCGAGGGGGCTGGCCCCGGGGGCGCGGGTCTGCGTCACCCCGGACAGACGGACGACGCGGTCGCGGCCGCTGCGCTTGGCGTCGTAGAGGACGCCGTCGGCCGCCGCGAAGAGCGTGCGGCGGTCGTCGCCGCGGGCCGCCGAAGCGATGCCGACGCTGATGGTGACAGTGCCCTCGATGCCGAGCTCCGACCAGTCGTGCTCCGCGACCGCCATGCGGATGCGCTCGAGTGCCCGCTCGCCCTGCTCGGCGGTGGTGTCGGGCAGCAGGATGACGAACTCGTCGCCGGCCCACCGGCAGACCTCGTCGGTGTCGCGGACGCCGGCGACCAGGAGATCGGCGACGCTGCGCAGCACGACATCGCCGCCGGGGTGACCGATGGCGTCGTTGATGGACTTGAACCGGTCGACGTCCACGACCGCGAGCGCGGGAGCGGCGCCGGCGGACAGCAGTCCGTCCAGGCGGGCCTCGGCGTAGCGGCGGTTCGGCAGGTGGGTCAGCGGGTCCTCGTAGGCCTGGCGGCGCAGCTGCCCGGCGGCGCGTTCGGTCTCGAGGAGACTCTTGCGCCGGCCGAACAGCTCGACCCAGCGGGTGCGCCGCTCGTCGACCCGGTCCAGCTCGTCGGTGAGGTAGGCCTGCAGGTAGGGCAGGGCGCGACCGGCGTCGTCCAGCTCCGCGTGCAGCGTGCAGAGCTCCCGCAGAGCGGCCCGGCGCAGCCGCGGCAGGCCGTGCTCGCTGCCGAGGGTGAGCGCCGAGACCAGGTGCTCGTCGGCCGAGTGGGCCTCACCCTGCCGGCGCAGCGCACGACCCAACGCGAGTTGCGCGGAGGCGAGCTGGGCGCGGTCGGCGGTCGCCGAGGTGATGCGGACGGCGGCGCGCAGCGGTCCGATCGCCGCGTTGTGCTCGCCCAGCCCGACCAGCGCCCAGCCGTGCACGATCTGCGCCGCGACGATGCCCGGTGCCTCCGGCGGGAGGATCGCCAGGGCGTGCTCGGCCAGCCGCCGGGCCTCGGCGAAGTGCGGCTCGGCCGCCTCCGGGGCGCCGTCGTCGAGCAGCCCCTCACCGAGCTCGGCGCACAGCTCGCCGAGGCGGATGGCGGCGTCGGCGACGAGGAGGACGGGGTCGCCGTCGCCCGGCCCCAGTGCGTCGGGGGTCTCGGCAGCGGCCTGGGCGGCCTCGTGTGAGCGGCGCTGATAGTCGAGGGCCAGCGGCATCAGCTCGAGGTCGGCGAGCACTGCGGCCAGCGTGCCGAGGGTGTCCACGAGCAGCGCCGACGGGGCCAGTGAGGGGTCGAGCAGGCTGGCCGCCTCGACCGCCTCGTCCATCGCGGCGTCGATCCGCCGGGAGAGCAGCTCGATGCGAGCGTGCCGGGCCAGGCCGGCGGCGCGCTGCAAGTCGTCGTCCGCGGCGTCGAAGGCGGCCTTGGCCGAGCGGACCAGCGCGATCGCCAGGGCGGCCCGGGCGGCCGACTCGGAGCGGGGGTCGCCGTCCTCGGTCGAGCCGGAGGCGGCGGCGGCACCGCCGTCGATCAGCTCCGCGACCCCGGCGTGCAGGTCGAGGGCGGGCTCGGTGCGGGCGTCCGGTGCGGTCGACACGGGTTCGCCGACCAGCGTGAAGCCGGCGACCCGCAGCCGGCGCACGAGCAGTTCGGCGCGGAGCGTGTCGGCCCAGGCGCGGCCCAGCGAGCCGGGGGCGTCGTCGGAGGCGTCGCCGACCGGTTCGGTCGCGACGTATGGAGAGGGATCCCGCTCGACGCCGGCGAGCAGTTCCTCGGCATCGTCGAGTTGCCAGTTCGCCAGGGCAGCGGTCACCCGATGATGCAGGGCTCCGGGCGGCACGAGCGCACTGTGCACGTCACCCACGTCGCTGTCGAGCAGGTGTCCGGAGCCACGCCGTCCCCTGTCCGTCGCGTCCCAGGAGCCCCACGCGCGCGGCGAACCCGCACTCGGCCCGCTCACGCGGGTCCTCGCTCGGGCGCGTCGTCCGGCGAGTCGTCCGGCGCGTTCCCAGGCGTGCCGTCGGCGACCCCGTCCGTGGCGCCGTCGTCCGTGGCGGCGGCCCCCGGGGCCCGGACGCGGTTGCGGCCGCCGCGCTTGGCCGAGAACAGGTGCAGGTCCGCGGTGTCGAACAGCGCCCGCCAGCCGACGGCACCCTCGCTCTCCTGGCCCTCGACGACCGCCGGCGCACTGGCCACCCCGATGCTGACGGTGACCGCTTCGGACAACTCCAGGTCGCCCCAGTCGGCACCGGCAACCGCACGGCGGAGCCGCTCCATCACCATGACGGCCTGGGCCTCGGTCGCGGTCGGCAGGACGACGAGGAACTCGTCACCGGCCCAGCGGTACACCTCGTCGCCGGTGCGGCTGTGCTCCCGCAGCAGGTCGGCGACCCGGCGGAGGACGGCGTCCCCCTGGGTGTGCGAGGCGGCGTCGTTGACCGACTTGAACCGGTCCACGTCGACGACGGCCAGCGACAACGGCTCCCGGCCCAGCCGCATGGCACCCAGCCGGCGCTCGGCGCTGCGCCGATTGCCGAGACCGGTGAGCGGGTCCTCGAGCGCGTGCCGGCGCAGCAGCGCCGCCTGGCGTTCGGCCTCGCGCAGCCGGCTCCGGCGCACGAACATCTCCGCCCACATCTCGCGCCCGCGGGCGTGGGCGCGCCCGGTGTCGGCGCGGTAGGCCTCCAGCCAGTGCAGCGCCTCCGCCGGGCGGCCCAGGTCGGCGGTGTGCTGGCCGAGCTCGAGCAGGCACTGCCGGTAGCGGCGGCGGTCACCTGCGGCGATGAACGCCCCGCCGGCATCGACCAGGAGGCCGACGGCCTCCTCGCCCTGTCCCGGGTCGGCGTCCCGCTCGGCGAGGCGCGCCAGGACGCGGGCGAGCACCAGGTCGGTGTAGCCGCGCAGCCAGACGCCGCCGCAGCCCTGGACGTGCCGGCGCACCCGGCGCAGCGGACCGACGGCCCCGTCGAGGTCGTCGGAGCACTTGAGCGCCCACGCCTGGACGACATCGAGCAGGTCCTCCTCCGCCGGGTCCGGCTCCCACGGGAGGTCGCGGGCGGCCGTAGCCCCCGAGATCGCCTCGACCGCCAGCTGGCGCGCCCGCTCGATGTCGCCTCGGCGGCGCAGGGTCTGCGCCAGCTCGGTGTGCTGCTGGGCCGAGAGCAGCCGCATCCGCCACATGTCCTCGGGGTCGCGCAGCGCCGCGGCGACGTGCTGGCCGCGCAGCGCGTGCGCGACGGCCAACTCCTCGAGGTCGAGCCCGGAGAGGCTGAGGGAGAGCCAGCGGTGTGCCTGGAGCAGCGCCTTCGACGGCTTGACCGCGGCGTCGCCCTCGGTGAGCAGGCTGGCGTCGACAGCCAGCAGCATCGCGGCGTCGAAGTGGTCGGCGGTCACCTCGACGTGGGCCAGGTAGGCCATGGCGAGGGCGGTGTCGGCGGTCGGCGGGCACTTCTCGAGGGACTCCCGTGCGGCGGCCACCTGCGCGGGCACCGCGTCGGGGTCGCTGTCGAGCAGGCTGCGGCGGGCGCCGACGGCGTGCCGCCACGCGGCCCACAGCGGCTCGGCGGTGTCGGCGAGGATGTCGTCGGTCTGGTCGAGGACGGTGCGGAAACCGGCGTCGTCGTCCCGGTGGCCGGCCGCGAGGAGGCGCCACAGGGCAGCGTGCAACTCGTCGGGGGCGACAGGGGCGGAGCCGGGCGTCACGAATCCCTCCAGTCGCGGGGTGACCGGCCGGAGGCCGGGATCTGCCGGGTGACGAATAGCAGCTTCCCCCGGGCGGGGCCTCAGGCCCAACCCGCCCGCACTACCCTCGTCGGATGCCCGGGATGCTCCCCAGTACACGCCCGACGAGGTTCGCCTATCTCGGGCCCGAGGGTACCTTCGCCGAAGCGGCCCTGATCAGTACGGTTGCCTCCTCGGAGGGAGCCCGTTCACCCGCCCCGAGCGTGGCCGCCGCTCTGGCCGCCGTCCGAACGGGGGACGCCGACGCCGCACTGATCCCGCTGGAGAACTCTGTCGAGGGTTCGGTGCCCGCGACGATGGACGGCCTGGCCGACGGCGACCCGGTGGTGATCACCCGCGAGGTGTTCCTCCCCGTGACGATGACGCTGGTGGCCCGGGAGGGCGTCTCGCTGGCTCAGGTGCGGTCCGTGGCGAGCCATCCGCACGCCCTGGCGCAGTCGGCGCGGTGGCTCGCGACCCACCTGCCCGGGGTCTCCCCGCTGCCGACGACGTCCACCGCGGCGGCCGCGGCCGCCGTGGCCGCCGGCGAGTTCGACGCCGCCGTCTGTGCGCCGATCGCGGGGGAGCGGTACGGGCTGGCGACGCTGGTCTCTGACATCTCCGACCATCCCGGCGCGGTCACCCGGTTCGTCCTCGTGACGCTGCCCGGGCCGCTTTCCGAGCCGTCGGGCAACGACAAGACCTCGCTGGTCGTCGTCGTGGGCGACCGCACCGGCGCGTTGCTGGAGCTGCTCAGCGAGTTCGCCGTCCGAGGCATCTCACTGACCCGCATCGAGTCGCGGCCCACCCGTGAGCGGCTGGGTGCCTACTCCTTCTCCCTGGACTGCGAGGGGCACATCGCCGACTCGCGGGTGGGCGAGGCCCTGGCCGCGCTGCACCGGGTGTGCGAGGACGTCCGGTTCCTCGGCTCCTATCCGCGCGCCGACGGCCGGGACAACAAGCCCGTGCCGCCGATCTCCGACGACGCCGCGTTCGCCCGGGCGGCGGCGTGGCTGACGCGCCTGCGGGCCGGCTCCCCGGGCTGACCAGCGGGACGTCAGGTCGAGTGCGGGCTTGTGGTCGCCCTCACCGGCGTGTCTGCCCGTGTCGGCGACGACAACTTCGCACTCGGGGGGCGCTTGGCCAGGCGGCTGGGCCACCACACCCGGTCGCCGATGAGCGCGACGGCCGCGGGCACCACCAGCGAGCGGACGACGAAGGTGTCGAGCAGGACCCCGAAGCCGACCAGGAACGCCATCTGGGCGAGGAACAACAGCGGGAGCACCGACAGGGCACCGAATGTGGCGGCCAGGACCATGCCGGCGCTGGTGATCACCCCGCCGGTCACCGCCAACGCGCGCAGGACGCCGTCCCGGGTGCCGGGTCCCGCCGACTCCTCGCGGGCCCGCGTCATGAGGAAGATGTTGTAGTCGATGCCGAGCGCGACCAGGAAGACGAACGCGATCAGCAGGATGGCGGGGTCGCTGCCGGGAAAGCCGAAGACGTTCCCGAAGACCAGCGCGGCCACGCCCACGGTGGCGGCGACGCTGAGCACCACGGTGGCGATCAGCAGGACCGGGGCGACCAGCGAACGGAGCAGCAGCGCGAGTACCAGGGTGATGACGACCAGCACGCTCGGCACGATCACCCGCAGGTCGCGGGCGCCGCTCTCGCGGGCGTCGAGGTTGCTGGCGGTCTCCCCGCCGACGATCGCCTCCGGATCGGCCGCGTCGAGCGTCGTCCGCAGGTTCTGGACGGCGTCGACCGCCGCGGTGCTGTCGGGGGCGACGTCCAGCGTGACGTCCAGCCGCACGAGGCCGTCGACCACGCGGGGGTCCCCGTCGGCCACCGGTGGGGCGCCCGTGAACGGGACGACGGCGGCGACGTCGTCGGTGGCCGCGGCCGTCTCGGCCACCACACGCCAGGTCTCCTCGGGCGTGAGGACGACGGTCGGGCTACCGGTGCCCGCGTCGAAGTGCCGGCCCAGGGCGTCCTGGCCGGCGACCCCGTTCGACTCACCCTGGATGGCGTCGGACACCGGTATGCCCTCCGCGTCGAAGGTGGGGGCGAACACAGCGGCCGCGAGCAGCGCCGCGACGCTGCCGGCCAGCACCCGCCGCGGCCGTCGGCCGACCAGCGCGGCGACGCGTGGCCAGCCGCGGGCGGCCGCCGGCTCGACCCCGTACCGAGGGCGGAAGGGCCAGAACGCCGCCCGCCCCAGCAGCGTGAGCGCCGCCGGCAGGAAGCTCAGCGCAGCGACGACGGCGAAGGCGACGCTCACCGCCGAGATCGGGCCCAGCCCCCGGTTGGAGCCGAGGTCGGACAGCAGCAGACAGAGCACGCCGAGGACGACGGTCGCGCCGGAGGCCAGGATCGGTTCCCACGACCGGTGCAGGGCGATGCGCATGGCGGCGTACTTCGACTCGTGCCGCCGCAGCTCCTCGCGGAACCGGGAGACGAGCAGGAGGCCGTAGTCCGTGGCCGCGCCCACGACCAGGATCGACGCGATGCCCTGGCTCTGGCCGTTGACCGTGATGACGCCGCCGTCGGCCAGCAGGTAGGCCACCGCGTTGGCGGCGGTCAGCGCCAGCCCGGCGGTGGCGATGACCAGGAGCGGAAGCAGCGGGCTGCGGTAGACGACCAGCAGGATCACGAGGACGACGCCGAAAGCGGCCAGCAGGAGCAGCCCGTCGATGCCCTCGAAGACGGCGGAGAAGTCGGCGAAGATGCCCGCCGGGCCCGTGACGAACGAGTCCGTTCCGTCTATCTCGATCGCCGCGCGGAGGTCCTCGACCACGGGCAGCAGGTCGTCGCCGAGGTCGGGTGAGAGCGGCAGGAACGCCTCGACCGCCTTGCCGTCGGCCGACGGGATCGGCGGAGTCGCATCGCCGGCGAGGGCATCTGCTTCCTCGGCCGTGTCGGCGGCCGCCCTCAGCCGGTCGCCGATGGTCGCGAGGGTCGCCGCGTCGATGCCGTCGGAGTCCTCCCACAGCAGGACCGCGGGAATGGACTCGACCGGCTGGAACCGCACCTGCAGCTCCTGCACCCGGGTGGACTCCGCGCTGTCGGGCAGGAAGGCGGCGATGTCGTTCTCCTGCAGGCCGCTGAGCTTCGCCCCGAGCCCGCTCAGCGGGACCGCGCCGCCCAGCCAGACCACCAGGATCAGTGCGGGCAGCAGCCAACGAAGGCGCGACATGACTCCAGCCCTCCGGTGCCTCCCGTGTGCCGTCGTGCGCTCTTCCGTTCTCGTCGAGGTCGTGGATGCGGGCACAGGAGAGGTCGCGGGTCAGGCCGGAGGCGTCGCCCGCCGCACTCCTGCCGCGGGGAGCGGCCCGGCGAGCAGGCTCGACCGGGACAGGAGTGCCGGGCCGACCAGTCCCGACGTCGGCAGGAATCCAGGGGAGTCCGTCGGCCGGCCAGCCGGGAGGGTGGCCGCGACTGCCCCCGGGCACCCGAGCGAGCGGGCGTAGCGGGGCCCACCCGACCGGTTCATGGACAGATGATCGTGGCGGACGGGCCGGTATCGCAAGCGGCGCCCCGGCTCAGAGGTAGAGCCCGGTCGATTCCTCGATGCGCTCGGCGGCGACGGCGTGCACGTCGCGTTCGCGCAGGATGATCAGGTCCTCGCCGTGCACCTCGACCTCGTGCTGGTCCTCGGGGGAGAAGAGCACCTGGTCGCCGACCTTCACCTGGCGGACGCTGCCGCCCACGCCGCGGGCCTCGCCCCACACCAGCCGCTTCGCCACCTGCGCTGTCGCCGGGATCAGAATGCCCCCCGTCGACCGGCGCTCGCCGTCCTCGTGGCGCAGCGCCACCAGGATGCGGTCGTGCAGCATCTTGATCGGCAGCTTGCCGGCGGTCGCGGCGATGTCGTCAGGCACGTCGGTCCACGCTACCCGCCGTCCCCGTGGGGGACTCGCGGCGGCAGAGGTCCGAGCGGGTCCGTCAGCGACGAGGGCGTTCGTGCAGAGGTCGTCCGTGCAGGAGGACCTCGACGTCCCGACCCAGTTCGTGCTGGACGTCGTAGGCGAGCGTGCTCAGTTCGTGCGCCAGCGCGCTCTCCTCGCGCCGGCTCTCGTCGGTGTCGGGTTCCTCGCGGACCCATCTGCCGGAGAGCACGTCCTGCCGTTCGTGCCACCCCGCCAGGCGCGCGGCCAATGCCGGGGAGAGCCCGAGTTCCGCAGGCTTCAGGAGGCGCACGTCGCTGACGCCGGGCGAGACGTCCCGGAGCACCGACTCGTAGGCGTAGTCCCAGTCGAGCGAGACGACGGTCGGGGGTCCGACGTCGGGCGCAGCCGTCATGCGGATCAGTCCCAGCCGAGTTGGTGGAGGCGGTCGTCGTCGACGCCGAAGTGGTGCGCGATCTCGTGGACGACGGTGATCGTCACCTCCTCGACCACGTCGTCCTCCGTCTCGCAGATGTCGCAGATCGCCTCGCGGTAGATCATGATCCGGTCCGGCAGCGCCCCGCCGTACTCCCAGCCGCGCTCGGTCAGCGCGAAACCCTCGTAGAGCCCGAGCAGGTCGGGTTCCTCGTCGTTGCGGTCCTCGACCAGGACGACGACGTTGTCCATGAGCTTCATCAGCTCGGCCGGCACCTCGTCGAGCGCGTCGGCGACCAGTTCCTCGAACTGCTGGAGCGGGAGCGGCTTCACCAGCTGGTCGGCAGCGGCCGGCCCTCCTCGTAGCCGGCCGAGCTCTGCACCCCCAGCACGGCGCGCTCGTGCAGCTCCTCGACGGTCCGCGCGCCTGCGTAGGTGCACGACGACCGGACGCCGGCCACGATGCCGTCGATCAGGTCCTCGACGCTCGGGCGGGCCGGGTCGAGGTACATCCGGGACGAGGAGATGCCCTCCTCGAACAGCGCCGCCCGGGCCCGGTCGAAGCCCGACGCGGTCGACGTCCGTGCCTTGACCGCCCGGGCCGAGGCCATGCCGAACGACTCCTTGTAGAGCCGGCCGCCGTCGTCGTGCATGTCCCCGGCGCTCTCGTAGGTGCCGGCGAACCAGGAGCCGACCATCACGTTCGCCGCGCCCGCGGCCAGCGCGAGCGCGACGTCGCGGGGGTGCCGGACGCCGCCGTCGGCCCACACCTGCTTGCCGAGGTCGCGCGCTTCGGCCGCGCACTCCTCGACGGCCGAGAACTGCGGTCGGCCGACGCCGGTCATCATGCGGGTGGTGCACATCGCGCCCGGCCCGACGCCGACCTTGACCACGTCCGCGCCGGCCTCGATCAGGTCACGGGTGCCGGTGGCGGTGACGACGTTGCCTGCGACCAGCGGCTTTGCCCGCTCCCCCTTACCGGCCACCGACCGCACGGCGCGGACCGCCTCGACCGCCTTCTCCTGGTGGCCGTGCGCGGTGTCGACGACGATCACGTCGATCCCCGAAGCGAGCAATGCCGAGGCCTTGCCCTCGACGTCGCCGTTGATGCCGACCGCGGCCGAGGTCAGTAGCTGGCCCTCGGCGTTGAGTGCCGGCGTGTAGAGCGCCGAGCGCAGCGCACCCTTGCGGGTGATCACGCCGACCAGCCGGTCGCCCTCGACGACGGGTGCCGCGCTCACGCGCTCCTCGGACAGGACGTCGAAGATCTTCGGTAGGTCGGTGCCGGCCGGGATGGTCAGCGGATCGGCCGTCATGACCTGGGAGAGCTGGGTGAACCGGTCGACGTCCTGGCAGGCGCCGTCGGTGACCACACCCACCGGACTGCCGTTCTCGACGACGACCACGATGCCGTGCGCGCGCTTGGTCAGCAGCGCCAGGGCCTCACCGACCGTGGACGTCGGTGACAGCGTGATCGGGGTGTCGTAGACCGGATGTCGTGACTTGACCCACGAGACGACCTCGCTGACGACGTCGACCGGGATGTCCTGCGGCAGGACGGCGAGCCCGCCGCGGCGGGCGACCGTCTCCGCCATCCGACGCCCCGAGATCGCGGTCATGTTGGCCACGACGACGGGAATCGTGGTTCCCACGCCGTCGGGCGTGGTCAGGTCGACTTCGAGGCGGGAGCCGACGCTGGACCGGTTGGGCACCATGAACACGTCGGAATAGGTCAGGTCGTGGGCCGGACGGGAGCCCTCGAGAAAGCGCATGTCCTCAGTGTCCCGCAGTCTCGGGCATAGCTCGGGTCGCGCTGGCAGCAGTCAGTGCGATCCCGTGGTCGGCCAGGCGCTCGTCGCGGGTGACCGGAGCGGGACCTGTCGAGGAGCAGCTTCCAGGGTGCGCGCCCGACGCCCCTACGATCGAAGGGTGATCGACCTCCGTCTCGTCCGCCAGAACCCCGACGCCGTCCGCGCCAGCCAGAGGGCCCGGGGTGCCGACGAGTCATGGGTCGACGCCCTGCTGGCGGCCGACGCCGAACGGCGGGAGGTGGTGAAGCGCGCCGACGACCTGCGGGGCGAGCAGAAGACGGCGTCGCAGGCCGTGCGTGGCGCGAGCGCCGAGGAGCGGCCGGCCATCCTCGAGCGGGCCAGGTTGCTGGCCGGGCAGGTCAAGGAGGCCGAGGAGGCGCAGCGGGCCGCCGACGCCGCGCTGCGCGAGGCGCACCTGAAGATCGCCAACGTCGTCGCCGACGAGGTGCCGCCCGGTGGTGAGGACGACGCGGTGACCATCCGGACCGTCGGTGCGGTTCCCGCCTACGCCTTCCCGGTCCGCGACCACCTGGAGATCGGCGAGCTGCTGGGCGCCATCGACATGGAGCGGGGCGCGAAGGTCTCCGGCGCCCGCTTCTACTTCCTCACCGGACCCGGGGCCCTGCTCGAGTTCGCGCTCGCCCAGCTGGCCATCAGCCGGGCCGTGACCGCCGGCTTCATCCCCGTCGTCGCCCCCGCGCTGGTACGCCCGGAGGCGATGGAGGGCACCGGCTTCCTCGGGGAGCACGACGAGGAGGTGTACCGGGTCGAGCGCGACGACCTCTACCTGGTCGGCACGTCCGAGGTCGCGCTGGCCGCCATGCACAGCAACGAGGTGCTCGACCTGTCGTCCGGGCCGAGGCGCTACGCCGGCTGGTCCTCCTGCTTCCGCCGCGAGGCCGGCTCCTACGGCAAGGACACCCGCGGCATCATCCGCGTGCACTGGTTCGACAAGGTCGAGATGTTCAGCTTCTGCCCCCCCGAGGAGGCCGCGGCCGAGCACCTGCGGCTGCTCGCGTGGGAAGAGGAGTTCCTCACCGCCCTCGAGCTGCCCTACCGCGTGGTGGACATCGCCGCTGGCGACCTCGGTACCAGCGCCGCCCGCAAGTACGACATCGAGGCGTGGTTCCCCAGCCAGGGCACCTACCGCGAGCTGACCAGCACCTCCGACTGCACCACCTTCCAGGCCCGGCGGCTGGCCATCCGCTACCGCGACGCCGACGGCAAGCCGCAGCCGGCCGCCACCCTGAACGGCACGCTGTGCGCCGTCGCCCGCACCATCGCCTGCCTGCTCGAGGTGCACCAGCGCGCCGACGGGTCGGTCCACGTCCCCAAGGCGCTGCGCCCGTGGCTGGGCGGCGTGGAGTCGCTCAGCCCCGGGATGAACCTCGCCGCGGCGGTTCCGCCGCCGACCGCATGACCGCAGACCGGCCGAAGGTGCTCAAGGCCTACGGTGCGCTGCCCGGAGCCGACCGTGTGGTGGACCTCGACCACGTCCTCCCCTGGCGCCCGAAGCTGGTGGCCACCGACCTCGACGGCACGTTGCTGGACTCCGACGGCGAGGTCAGCCCGCGAACCCGGGCCGCGTTGACTGCCTGCTGGGACGCCGGCATCCCGGTGGTGGGGGTCACCGGCCGCGGTCCGCGGCTGCTCGAGAGCGTCCGCGAGGCACTCGCCGGCCGCGGCATCGCCGTCCTGGCGCAGGGCGGTTACGTCGTCGACCTGGAGCGGGACGAGGTGCTGCGCGCCGTCGGCCTGCCCCGGGCGCAGGCCCTGGCCGTCGTCGAGCGGATCGAGTCCGTCACCGGCGACCTGATCATGGCCGTCGAGGACGCCGCCGACCAGGCCGCGGCGCGGGGGGAGGGATCGCTGCGGGTGCAGCACGGGTTCGACTGGCCCTATCCGGAGCCCGCGCAGCTGCTGCCGAAGGACGAGGTGCTGCCGCCGGGCGCCGTCCTCAAGGTCTTCCTGCGGTCGGCGACGCTGGGGCAGGACGAGTTGCTGGCGCGTGCCCGGCGCGTGGTCGACACCGCCGACGCCGAGCTGACCCACGCCGGGCTCGGCTTCATCGAGGTGCTGCCGCCCGGGATCACGAAGGCGACCGGGCTCGCGGTCGCGCTCGAGCGCTACGGGGTGGGCTTCGCCGACGTGCTGGTCTTCGGGGACATGCCCAACGACCTGCCGATGATCGAGGCGGTGGTGGGGGCCGGGGGCACCGCGGTGGCCGTGGCGAACGCCCATCCCGCTGTCCGTGCCGCGGCCGGGCAGCTCACCGGGGGGCACGACGCCGACGGCGTGGCCCGCTACCTGGAGGCGGTTCTCGATGTCTGACCAGGTGCGCGATGTCTGACTGGCGACCGAGGCTGATCGTCAGCGACATGGACGGCACGCTGCTGCGACCGGACGAGACGGTCAGCGAGGCCACGGTCGTCGAGCTGGAGCGGTGGCGGGCCGACGGCGTCCCGGTCGTGCTGGCCACCGGGCGGCCGCCACGGTGGATGCACGACATCCGGAAGGTGCTGCGCTTCGGCACCGCGGTGTGCTGCAACGGCGCGGTCATCATCGACCTCGAACGGTTCGAGGTGCTGGACCAGGAGCTACTCAGCCCGGGCACCCTGCGGACGATCAGCACCGAGTTGCGTCGCCGGCAGCCCGACACGTGGTTCGCCGTCGAGTACGGCCAGCAGTTCCGGCACGAGCCGACCTACAAGCCGCGCTGGGACGTCGACGCCCCCGGTGTCGCCGAGGCGGGGCTCGAGGAGATGGTGACCGCGCCCGCGGCCAAGCTGCTGGCGCGGCACGAGCTGCTCAGTCCGGACGAGTTCGTCGCGATCGTGGACGACGTCATCGGCGGCCTCGCCACGGTCACCCACTCGTCCAGCGACGCGCTGGCCGAGATCTCCGCGCCCGGCGTCACCAAGGCCTCCGGCCTGGCGAAGGTGGCGGCCGGGCACGGGATCGGCCCGGAGGACGTCGTCGTCTTCGGGGACATGCCCAACGACATCGCGGCCTTCGAGTGGGTGCGGGCCGGCGGCGGGCGGGCGGTGGCGATGGCCTCGGCCCACCCCGATCTCATGGCCGTCGCCACCGACGTCACCGGCAGCAATGACGAGGACGGCGTCGCCGCGTTCCTGGCCGCTCTCTGACGTCGATCCCACGATCGAGGCGGCGCGCCCGGGGCAGGAGCGGCGCTCCTCGCCGATCCTCGGCAGGTGGCGCCCGCCGACCGCGTGTCGGGCAGCCACCTGCCGGCGGTCGACTCACAGGTATTGGCCGCCCCCGGGGCGGAAGTCGTTGTCCAGCGGCCCCGACTGACCGCCGGGCAGGGCCTTGCGGCGCATCTCCTCCAGCTGCGCACGGGCGGCCATCTGCTGGGCGAACATCGCCGTCTGGATCCCGTGGAAGACGCCTTCGAGCCAGCCGACCAGCTGGGCCTGGACGATCCGCAGCTCGGCGTCGGACGGCGTCTCGCCCTCGCTGAACGGCAGGGTGATCCGCTCGAGTTCCTCGCGGAGATCGGGCGAGAGGCCCTCCTCGAGCTCGCGGATGGACGCGGCGTGGATGTCGCGCAGCCGGTTGCGGCTGGCCACGTCGAGGGGAGCGGCCCGCACCTCCTCCAGCAGCTGCTTGATCATCGTGCCGATCCGCATGACCTTGGCCGGTTCCTCGACCATGCCGCCGACCCCCATGCCGCCGCCGTCCGTACCGCCGTCCCTGCCGTCCGATCCCGCGGGCATCGCCACGGTGCCGACCGGGCGGCCGTCGGGCCCGACGACGACGATCTGCTGAGGGCTCTCACTGCCGTTGTCCGATGCAGTCATGTCTCCATCCTGCCTCGTCCCGGACTGAACCGTTCGGCGCCCGCCGACGTGCTGCTGGGTGTGCGGACCGGTGCCGACCCGGTCGCGCCCGGAGGAAGGGGCCCGCGATGACGAGGACGTCGATGGTCGCGGTGGCCGTCGGGCTCGCAATGCTGCTCCTGACCGGCTGCGGTGCCGCCGACGGCGGCGACACGGCCGCCGGCACCGGGACCGCCGTGCTGACCGCCGCCGACGTCGACCTGGGGACCCGCCTGGTCGACGCCGGCGGGCGAACGGTCCACGTCTTCGACCTTGGCGGCCCTCCGCTGTACCCGTTCGCCGGCGAGATCTGGTGCGCCCTGTCGCCCGACGGGACGGCGACTCCGAAGCCGGCCTCGGTGCCCCACCCGCCGGCATACTGAGCGGCCCGGAGGAGGCCGCCCATGAGAGCCCGCGCAGAGAACTCCCGGGAGAAGAGCCTCCGGGCGCTCTACGACGGGCATGCCCCCGTGCTGTTGGCCTACGCGCTCCGTCTGACGAACGGGGACCGGGCCCGCGCGGAGGACATCGTGCAGGAGACGCTGCTACGGGCGTGGCGGAACCCGGAGCTGCTCGACGACGACGTCCGGCCGGTGCGCCCGTGGCTGTTCACCGTCGCCCAGCGGCTGGCCATCGACGCGCACCGGGCCCGCTCCGCGCGGCCTACCGAGGTGGGCGACGCTGGACTGGCGACCGCGCCGAGCCTGGACGCCGTCGAGCAGACCCTCGACCGCATCCTGGTTGCCGACGCGCTGCAGGCGCTCACGCACGACCATCGGGCGGTGATCGTCGAGACCTACTACCGCGGCCGCACCGTGGCCGAGGCAGCGACCGCGCTCGGCATTCCGCCGGGCACGGTGAAGTCCCGCTGTTACTACGCGCTGCGGGCGCTCAAGCTGGCGCTCGCCGAACGAGGAGTGACCACATGACCTGCCGGGAAGGGGTGACCGACCTGGGGGCCTACGTCCTGGGCGCGCTCGACCCCGCCGAGCGGCGCCGGGTGGAGGAACACGTCAACGGGTGCCCGGCCTGCGCCGCGGAGCTCGCGGAGTTCGCGCCGCTGCCGGCCCTGCTCGACCGGGTGCGACCGGAGGATCTGCGGGGGGCTCCCGTGACGCCGTCCGCCGACCTGTTCGACCGGGTCTCGGCCGCCGCGGCAGCGGACCGCCGTCAGGTGGTGATCGGGGCGCGGACGGCACCGTCGGTCGGCCCGGGGCGGCGAGTGCTGGCGGCGGCCGCCGTGCTCGCCGTCCTCGGGGCGGGGACCGCGGTCACCGGCTGGATCCTGGGCTCGGGGGAGGAGACCCGCTCCGCGGCCGCCGGGCCGGTGCACATGAGCGTCACGGTGACCGAGCAGGGCGACGGCACCTCGCTCGACGTCAGCGTCGCCGGGGTGCCGGCCCGGACCCGCTGCACGCTCGTCGTCGTGGACGCGGACGGCGACCGGCACGAGGCCGGCCAGTGGTCCGCGACATACGGCGGGCAGGCCTGGTTCAAGGGCTGGTCCGATGTCGACCGCTCCGACGTGGAGGACGTCGTCCTGCTCGACACGGACGGGCAGGAACTGGTGCGGGTACCGCTCTGACGGGCCGTGACCCCGGCCGCTCGACCGAGGGGGCGCCTGACGCGCAGTTCGTCCCTCGCGTCAGGCGGCACGACGGAGAAGAGGTCGCCCCCCTCTCGGCGGGTCGTGCCCGCCGGTCAGTCCTCGGGCAGCAGCAGGACCTTGCCGACGTGCTCGCTGGCCTCCACGACCCGGTGGGCCTCCGCGGCCCGCGACATCGGCAGCCGTCGGTCCACGATCGGGCGCACGACGCCTCGTTCGACGTCGGGCCAGACGTCGTGCCGCACGGCCGCCACGATCTCGGCCTTTCCCCCACGCCCGGAAGCGGGACGGGATCGGAGCGTGGTGGCGTGCACCGTCGCCCGCTTGGCCATCAGCCGGCCGAGGTCGAGCTCGGCTCTCGTGCCGCCCTGCATGCCGATGACGACGAGCCGGCCGCCGGTTGCCAGCGCACTGACGTTGCGGGCCAGGTACTTGGCGCCCATGTTGTCGAGGACGACGTCCACCCCGGCGCCACCGGTCTCCTCCTCGATCCGCTGGACGAAGTCCTCGTCGCGGTAGTTGATCGGGACGTCGGCGCCGAGTTCACGGCAGACGTCGAGCTTGGCCTGGGTGCCCGCGGTGGTGAACACCCGGGCACCGGCGCGCGCCGCCAGCTGGATCGCCATCGTGCCGATGCCGCTCGAGCCGCCGTGCACCAGGAGGCTCTCCCCGCGGCGCAGGCCGGCCAGGAGGAAGACGTTCGACCAGACGGTGCAGGTGGCCTCGGGCAGCGCAGCGGCGGTGGCGAGCTCCACCCCCGCCGGCCGGGGGAGCAGCTGCCCCTCCGGGACGGCGACCCGCTCGGCGTAACCCCCACCGGACAGCAGTGCGCAGACCTCGTCGCCGACCGACCAGCCGGCGACTCCTGCGCCGACCTCGCTGATCACCCCGCTGCACTCCAGGCCGAGGATCTCGCTGGCGCCCGCCGGCGGCGGGTAGAACCCCTGCCGCTGAAGCAGATCGGCGCGGTTCACCGCGGTGGCGGCGACGTCGACGATGACCTCGCCCGGGCCGCATACCGGGTCGGGTACCTCACCCCAGCCGAGCACCTCCGGGCCGCCTGGCTCGTTCACCGTCACCGCGCGCATGCCCCGACCCTAATGAGCGCGGTGTGGAGGAGATTCGTTGCGGTCACGCCCACGAATCTCCTCCACACGGGCGTCAGATCCTCGCTTTGAGGTCCTTGCGCAGGATCTTGCCGGCCGCCGACTTCGGCACCGTCTCGATGAACTCGACGAGCCGGATCTTCTTGTGCGGGGCGACCTTCTCTGCCATGTACGCCATGACCGCCTGCTCGGAGAGTTCCGAACCCGGTGCCCGGACGACGAAGGCCTTGGGCAGCTCCTCGCCGGTCTCCTTCTCCGGGACGCCGATGACCGCCGCGTCGGCGATCTCCGGGTGCCCCAGCAGCACGGCCTCGAGCTCCGCCGGCGCGACCTGGTAGCCCTTGTACTTGATCAGCTCCTTGACCCGGTCGACGACGGTGTACCGGCCCGACGCGTCGACGACCGCCACATCGCCGGTGTGCAGCCACCCCTCGTCGTCGATGGTGCCTCTGGTGGCCTCCTCGTTGTTGAGGTAGCCCTTCATCACCTGCGGCCCGCGGATCCACAGCTCGCCGCGCTCGCCCGGCGCGGCGTCCTCGCCGGTGCCGGGGTCGACCAGGCGGCACTCGGTGTTCGGGATCGCGTAGCCGACCGAGCCTTTCGGCACCGCCTGGCCCTCGGCG
Source organism: Blastococcus sp. (assembly GCA_025965715.1). GTDB lineage: Bacteria > Actinomycetota > Actinomycetes > Mycobacteriales > Geodermatophilaceae > Blastococcus_B. The sequence continues at coordinate 28,966 of JAOPWJ010000137.1, forward strand.
CCGGGGGGCTCGTGACCCACGTCGGGGGTGGTGTGGGAGACCGGCGAGAGCTCCGTCATGCCGTAGCCCTGCGCGACCGTCACGCCGGTGTCGGCGCCCTTGCGCAGCCGCTGCTCGACCGCCTGGGCCAGCGACTCGTCCAGCGGCGCCGCGCCCGAGAGGATCGACGTCAGCGAGGAGAGGTCGTAGGAGTCGACCAGCGGGTGCTTCGCCAGGGCCACCAGGATGGGCGGGGCGACGAAGGCCCGAGTGATCTTGTAGTCCTGGATCGTGCGCAGGAAGTCATCGAGGTCGAAGCGGGGCAGCGTCACGACGGTGCCACCCCACTGCAGGCCCTGGTTCATCAGCACGGTCAGCCCGTAGATGTGGAAGAACGGCAGGACGGCGATGATGCGCTCGTCGGGCTGCAGGTCGATCAGCGTCCGGGTCTGGGCGACGTTGGCCACCAGGTTGCGGTGGGTCAGCATGACGCCCTTGGGCAGGCCGGTCGTGCCGCTCGAGTAGGGAAGCGTGACCAGGTCGTTGGCCGGGTCGAAGTCCACCTGCACGGATGGCGCGTCGGCACCCAGGAGGTCGAAGAGGTTCGCGTGGCCCTCCATGCCGTCGAGGACGACGACCTCGTCGACCGGTGACTTCTCGACGGCGGCGCCCGCGCGGTCCATGAACAGCGAGATGGTGATGAGGATCTTCGCGCCGGAGTCGTCGAGCTGGAAGGCGATCTCGTCGGGCGTGTAGAGCGAGTTGATCGGGCTCATCACGCAGCCGGCCGCCGCGATGCCGTGGAAGACGACCGGGTACCCGGGCGTGTTCGGACAGACGACCGCGACCACGGCGCCCGTGCGCAGGCCGCGGGCGTGCAGGTTGGCGGCCACCCGGTCGACGTAGGCCGCGAGCTGACCGTGGGTGATCGTGTCGCCCTTCAGGCCGTCGATCAGCGCGGGGGCGTCCGGGCGGTCCTTGCCCGCGGCCAGGACGAACTCGGGCACGGAGAGGTTCGGGATCTCGACATCGGGATACGGGCTGGCCAGGGCCACGGGTAGTCCTCCTCGTGCGGGTGTGGCGCCAGTCTCACATTGCACACGGCCCCCGCCACAAGGGGGCCGCGGCAGTTCTGCGGCTTCGCTGCAGGGGTCGGCCGCCAGTCGAGCCGGCGATGGGGCAGCGACGTTCTGCTACTGACGCGGCCACAGCACCGACTGCGTGCAGCGGAAGAGTGCGATCTTCTTCCGCGAGCCGGCGTCGGTCACCACGGCGTCCCAGACCTGCGTCGTCCGCCCGGCGTGCACGTTCGTGGCCACAGCGGCGACCCGGCCCTCACGCACCGTGCCGAGGAAGTTGGACTTGAGCTCGATGGTGGTGAACCCGGTCGCGCCCTCGGGCAGCAACGCGCGGGTGGCCAGGCCGCAGGCGGTGTCGGCCAGGCCGACGACGGTGGCCGCGTGCAGGTACCCGTTGGGCGCGAGCAGGTCGGGACGCACGTCGAGGGCGGCTTCCAGGCGCCCCGGCTCGTGCGCGGCGATCGTGAGCCCGAGCAGCCCGGGCAGCGTGCCCGGGAGCAGGGCGTTGAGCTCGTCGGCGGAGTGGAACCCGGTGGCGGCCATGCTCGGCAACTTAACGGGCCATCCCACGAGGGTCCGGATCAGCTGCGGGCGGTCTCCCACCGGCCGACCACGCTGCCTTCTGGGTCGGTGACGCGGGCAGCGACGCCCATGTCGCCCACCGACGCTCTCGGTGAGACGACGGCGCCGCCGAGCCCGGAGATCCGCTCGAGGGTGGCGTCCATGCTCTCGACGACGACGATGACCGGGCACCTCGCGGGGCTGTCCTCCCCCGACAGCATCCCGCCGTTGATGAACCCGGGTTCCGTCGGCCCCTGGCCCTTGCTCGACCCCGACGTGACCAGCGTGTAACCGCCCATCCCGGGCATCGTCACGAGCCGCCAACCCGCTCGTCCTGGCTCACCGTCAGGGGTCCTGGCTCACGTCCGACAGTGAGCCAGGACCCCTGACGATCAGGTCACCTGATCACCAAGGCGGGCCGCATGGCGTTCACGCCAGTCCGCGGACGGTGCGTGCCGGCGGCCGGTCACCGCGGATCGAGGCGACCATGTCCAGCGTCTGGCGCGTGGCGGCGACGTCGTGCACCCGGAACACCCGGGCCCCGAGCCACGCGCTCACCGTGGTGGCCGCGAGCGTGCCGGTGAGCCGTTCCTCCAAGGGGACGTCGAGGGTCTCGCCGACGAAGTCCTTGTTCGAGAGCGCGACGAGCACCGGCCATCCGCTGGCGACCAGCTCGTCGAGCCGGCGGGTGGCCTCCAGGGAGTGCCGGGTGTTCTTGCCGAAGTCGTGCCCGGGGTCGATCAGCACGCGGTCGCGGTCGACCCCCGCCGCGACGGCCGCCGAGGCCAGCGCCGTGGTCCGGGCGACGATGTCGGCGACCACGTCGTCGTAGGCGACCCGGTGCGGGCGGGTGCGCGGCGGCAGCCCGCCGGCGTGCGTGCAGACGATGCCGGCACCGGCCTCGGCGGCCACTCCCGCGAGCTCGGGGTCCACGCCGCCCCAGGCGTCATTGACGACGTCCGCGCCGGCGGCCAGCGCCTCGCGGGCCACCTCCGCCCGCCACGTGTCGATCGAGATCGGCAGCTGCGGATGAGCGGCCCGGATCGCGGCGACCAGGTCCACCGTGCGCCGGACCTCCTCCGCCGG
>JAOPWJ010000180.1 GCA_025965715.1 Blastococcus sp.
GCCTGGTCGAAGTAGGACAGGTCGGTGCCCGAGTGCTCGGTGTGGGTCTTCAGGTCGAAGTCGGTGCGGTTGGCGATGCCCTCGAGCTCACCCCACTCCGACCCCTGGAAGCCGAAGCGGTACTCGATGTCGACGGTGCGCTTGGAGTAGTGCGACAGCTTCTCCTTCGGGTGCTCGAAGTGCCGCAGGTTCGCCGTGTCGATGCCCAGGTCGGTGAACCAGCGGGTGCGCTCGTCGATCCAGTACTGGTGCCACTCCTCGTCGGTGCCGGGCTCGACGAAGAACTCCATCTCCATCTGCTCGAACTCGCGGGTGCGGAAGATGAAGTTGCCGGGCGTGATCTCGTTGCGGAAGGACTTGCCGATCTGGCCGATCCCGAACGGCGGCTTCTTCCGGGCCGCGCCCATGACGTTGGCGAAGTTCACGAAGATGCCCTGAGCGGTCTCCGGGCGCAGATAGTGCAGGCCGGACTCGTCCTCGACCGGGCCGAGGTGGGTCTTGAGCATCATGTTGAAGTCGCGCGGCTCGGTCCAGGCGCCCTTCGTGCCGCAGTTCGGGCAGCTGATGTCGGCCAGGCCGTTCTCTGGGGGCCGGCCCTTCTTCTCCTCGAAGGCCTCCTCGAGGTGGTCGGCCCGGAACCGCTTGTGGCAGCTCTGGCACTCCGTCAGCGGGTCGGTGAAGACTCCGACGTGACCCGACGCCACCCAGGTCTGCCGCGGCAGGATCACCGAGGAGTCCAGGCCGACGATGTCGTCCCGCCCCTGGACGACGGTGCGCCACCACTGCTTCTTGATGTTGTCCTTGAGCTCGACGCCCAGCGGCCCGTAGTCCCAGGCCGAACGGGTACCGCCGTAGATCTCGCCCGACGGGAAGACGAACCCCCGTCGCTTGCAGAGGTTGACGACCTAGTCGAGGCGCGCGGGGTCACGCTTCTCGGACCGGTCGGGGCGGTCGTTCACGGGCTGGGTGTTGGTGGGGGCTGACACGGAGGCTCCATCCGGCTGGCGGTCGGCGGGTTGACCAGCCCACGGTAGTTGGCGCCCGTCAGCGCCCTCCGACCTCGGGTGCCGAGACCGACATACCGGTCCCACCGGCCAGGCCGACGACATCCGTGTTCCCGTCGATCGTGCCGCCGTGCAGCAGCATGACGAGCAGGGTCACGCCCAGCGCGACCAGGGCGAGGACCACCGCCAGGATCCACGGCCACGTGCGGTGCCGCCGTCTGGGCTTGGCCCGCGGCCCCACGGTGACCTTCACCGGAGCCGGTGCCCCGAACTCGAGCGTGCGATGGCGCGCCTTGGGCTGGGACCCGGCGATGGAGATGGTCGGCTCGTCGACGCGGATCGGCGGCATCGGACGGCTACCGTCCGCCACCTCCGCGCGTGCTGCCCGGCCGGGGACCGGTGGCCGATCGACCCGGAGCGTGGGGTCGTGGGGTGCGACGGCCCGGGGTACCGGCTCGCCGGATGCTGGCTCGGTCATGGCATTCCTTCGTCGTCGGCCGGCCTCGGCGGCACGCTGCTCAACTTCCGCTCAGTAAGACGTAGAGCAACACGCCGGCGGCAGCGATGATCACGATGGGAAGGATCACCAGGAGAACCCACGTCCAGGCCCGACCGGCCCTCGCGGCGGGTGGCGAAGCATCCGGGTACGCGGCGTGAGCCGCCCGCTGGGGTGGCGACGGGTCCGGCTGCGCGGAGGGAGCGTGCAGGGCGTGGTCGCCCGGTGCGCCGAAGGGACGTGTCTCCTGGCGGGGCGGAGCGGCCACGGGCGTGACGTGGTCCGTCCTCGGCTCCAGCACGGAGGTGGAATCCGGTGGCTCCGCGGCCGCCGGCTCCACGACCGGCGGCCCCGCTACCGGTGGCCCCGCTACCGGTGGCCCCGCGACCGCCGGCCCCACGACCGCCGGCCCCGCGACCGGTGGTGGCTGGACCGGGATCTCCCGCACCGGGATCTCCTGCAGCGGCGGCTCATGGAGGTGCCGCTCGCGGGCGGGAGGCTCGGAGGCAGACGCGTCCTGCGCCCCACCGGCGCCGGTCCACTCCCCGGGAACCTGCGCAGGCGGGCGCCCCTGTAGCGGCGGGAGCCGGATGTCCCGGGTGCGGTCGTCCAAGCCCTCCGGCTGCTCGGAGGCGGGCGTGCCCAGCGGCCGATCGGTCATGACCGGTGGGTGCCCGCTGATCCGCCGCCCTACGCCTCCCCGGTGTTACGGGCGACGTCCTCCGGGGGCAGGTACACGCTGGGCTCGTCCACTGCGTGCACCCAGACCGGGGCGCCGGTGATCTTCACCTCCGTGGCCGACAGTGCACGGCGGTATGCGCCCACGCCGTCCCAGCGGGTCACGAGGGCCCAGAGCTCGGGGTCGTCGGCCGACCGCCCCAGCTCCGCGTCCCGAAAGCCGGGACGACTCGACAGCGCGGCTAGCAACGGCGCGACGGCGGCGATCAGCGCTTCGGCGTCTTCCTGCGGTGCCCGTAGGCGGGTCACGGCGAACACGGCGTCCTCCTGTCCGGTCGGGATGCCTCTGACGTTGTCATGCCGGCCTGCGACCATGGGTGGATGCCCCGCAGCACCCGTCAGCGCGCGGCCGTCCAAGCGGTCTTCCAGGACCTCGACGGCTTCCACAGTGCGCAGGAGGTGCACGCGCGGTTGCGCGAGGGCGGTGACCCCGTCGGGCTGTCCACCGTCTATCGCGCCGTGCAGTCGCTGGCCGACGACGGCGAACTCGACTCGATCCGCACCGACACGGGCGAGGCGCTCTACCGGCGCTGCAGCCCGCAGCACCACCACCACCTGGTCTGCCGGGGATGCGGGCTGACCGTCGAGGTCGCCGGGCCGGCCGTCGAGCGCTGGGCGGACCGGGTCGCCGGCGAGCACGGTTTCGGCGACGTCAGCCACACGCTGGAGATCTTCGGCACGTGCGCGGCCTGCCGGCGCGCTGCCGCCGTCCCGGTCCAGTCGCCGCCACCCGAACGGACGACGGCCTGAGCGCTCAGGCGAAGTCGCGGACCGTCACGGCGCGTCCACGTGGACGGGCAGGGTGAAGGGCTCGGGTGCACCGTAGGGCCCGGGCAGGCGGTAAGGACCCGGAGGACCGTAGGGGCCGGGCCGGCTCATGACACGTGCCTCGATCGGTATCGGGCGGGCGCGTGCGTGCCCCGGAGGCGCCGCGACGCAGTGAGGAGCGGCCTCGGCGCCTACCGCATACGGCGCGGTGGTCAGGCGCTGCCGAACCGCCGCTGGCGCGACGCGTACTCCTCGCAGGCGGCCCACCGGTGCCGGCGGTCGAAGTCTGGCCACAGGGTGTCGAGGAAGACCAGCTCGGCGTAGGCGGACTGCCACAGCAGGAAGTTGCTCGTGCGGTTCTCACCGGAACTCCGCACGAACAGATCGACGTCGGGCATGTCCGGCTCATCGAGGAACCGGGCGACCGTCGACTCGTCGACCTTGTCGGGATGGAGCCGCCCGGCGGCCACCTCCCGCGCGATGGCGGCTGCGGCGTCGGCGATCTCCGCCCGCCCCCCGTAGTTGACGCACATGGTCAGGGTCAGGACGTCGTTGTCGCGGGTCAGCTCCTCGGCGACCTCGAGCTCCTTGATGACGCTGCGCCACAGCCGGGGACGACGCCCCGCCCAGCGCACCCGCACGCCCAGCTCGTGCATCTCGTCGCGGCGGCGGCGGATGACGTCACGGTTGAAGCCCATGAGGAAGCGGACCTCGTCCGGGCTGCGCCGCCAGTTCTCGGTGGAGAAGGCATAGGCACTGATCGCCTTCACGCCCAGCTCGATGGCCCCCTCGACGCAGTCGAAGAGTGAGGACTCCCCCGCCTCGTGACCCGCCGTCCGCGGCAGTCCACGGGACTTGGCCCAGCGGCCGTTGCCGTCCATGACGATCGCCACGTGCCGCGGGATCCGGTCGCGGGGCAGCTCCGGCGGTCGGACACCCGACGGATGCGGGTTCGGCGCCTTCACCTCACGGTTCATCGGGCTCCTCGCCGGCGCTCGTCGCGCGCGCACGCAGACCCTGACCGGGCGACGGCATGGCAGCAGGGCCCGCTCACGAGCGGTCGACCAGCGACAGTGAGCGCAGGCCGCGCTCCAGGTGCCACTGCAGGAGCGCGGCGACCAGACCACTGGCCTCCCGGCGGTTGGTGCCCTGGCTCGCCTCCGCGAACGCCCACTCGCCGCTCAGGAGCGCGTCGAGCAGCTCGATGGTCACCGGGTTCGGCATCGCCGAGCCGGTAGGACGGCAGGCCGGACAGACCGACCCCCCGGCGGGCACGGAGAAGTGCCGATGGGGGCCGGGCTCGGCGCATCGGGCGCAGCCGCTGAGGGCTGGCTCCCAGCCGGCCACCGACATGGCCCGCAGCAGGAAGGCGTCGAGCACCAAGCTGGAGGGGTGGGTCCGCTCGGCGAGTGAGCGGAGCGCGCCGATCACCAGGAGGAACAGTCGCAGGGACGGCTCCTTCTCCTCCGCGGTCAGCCGATCGGCGGTCTCCAGGACGGCGGTGCCGGCGGTGTAGGCCGGGTAGTCGGCGACGACGTCCTGCCCGTAGGCACGGATCGACTCGGCCTGACTGACGATGTCGAGATTGCGGCCGGCGTAGAGCTGCAGGTCGACGTGGCTGAACGGCTCCAGCCGGGCACCGAACTTGCTCTTCGTGCGACGCACGCCCTTGGCCACGGCCCGCACCTTGCCGTGCCGACGGGTCAGGATCGTGATGATCCGGTCGGCCTCACCGAGCTTCTGGGTGCGCAGCACCACGCCCTCGTCGCGGTACAGCGACTGAGGGGTTCCGCTCATGGCTCGACTCCGGGTCGCTCCGCTCCTCGGACTCCACCGTGGGTCGCCTCCGCCGTCGCTGCGCTCCGCGGTCGCCGGCGCGCCGTGCGATGCTCACTCCCCGTCGGCTGCGGGGATCTAGCCGCGCTGCGCACTCCCCCGTGGTTCTCGCGGCTCATCAGTACCCCAGCCGGTTGAGCTTCTTCGGGTCGTCCTGCCACTCGCCGAGCACCGTGACGTGCAGCTCGAGGTGCACCCGCGCGCCCAGCAGCGTCTCCATGCCGGCCCGCGCCTCGATGCCGATCTGCTTGATGATCGAGCCGCCCTTGCCCAGCAGCATCGGCTTCTGGCTGTTGCGCTCGACGTGCAGCAGGGCGTGGACCTCCACGAACTGCTCACCCGGCCGCTTCGGGTCGGGACGGCGGTTGATCTCCTCGATGGTGACCGCGAGCGAGTGCGGAACCTCTTGGCGCACCTTCTCCAGCGCCGGCTCGCGGATCAGCTCGGCGAGCTGGCGCTCGGTGTCCTCGTCGGTGGTCTGCTCCTCCGGGTACAGCCGCGGCCCCTCGGGGAGCAGGCCGATCAGCAGATCTGCGAGCAGCTCGACCTGGTCGCCGCTCACGGCGCTGACCGGGACCACCTCGGCGGCCCCCTCGACCAGCTTGCTGACGGCGACCAGCTGCTCGAACACCTGCTTCTTGGAGGCGGTGTCGGTCTTGGTGACGACGACGACGATCGGCGCCTTCACCTCACGCAGTTGCCGCGCGATGAAGGCGTCGCCGGTGCCCACGGGCTGGTCGGCCGGGATGCAGAAGACGATCACGTCGACGTCGGAGAGCGTGTCGCGGACGACGTCGTTGAGCCGCTGGCCCAGCAGGCTCTTGGGCTTGTGCAGGCCGGGGGTGTCGACGAGTACGAGCTGCCCGGCCGGCCGGTGCACCACCCCGCGGATGGCGTGCCGCGTGGTCTGCGGCCGGTTGCTGACGATGCCGACCTTCTCGCCGACCAGCGCGTTGGTCAGCGTGGTCTTGCCGGCGTTGGGGCGGCCCACCAGGGCGACGAAGCCGCTGCGGTGCGGCGTCTGCTCAGGGGCGGTCACACCGATCAGTCTCCCACCGGGCGCCGACGGAATCCCCGCACCCGGTAGAGGTGCGCGCCGGAAGGGCCAGATCGGGCCCTCAGGTCACGGCCGCGGTCACCACCTGCAGGTCCAGCGCACTGGTCGGGGTGTACTCCACCCAGCTGCCGATCGTCACCCCACCGTCGACCAGGGCCCCGTCCGGGCCGGGCAGCGGTTCGAGCTCAGCACGAGCCGCCGTCACCTCGTCGATCACCGAAGCGAACCGGTGCGCGTTCGGCAGCGTGCCGAGCCGGCCCTGATCCAGCAGCGACAGCACACCGCTCTCGAACGACGGCTGGATCGGCAGGATGACACGGCACGCGCCCGCCCGCAGGAAGTCGCGGTGCGTCGGGTCCGGATGATCCAGGTAGAGCTTGTCCATGCCACTCGTGCCGGCCGTGTTCGACCAGAAGTACGGATAGAGGACGTAGGCGAGGTTCGACCAGTCGATCGCGGAGTGGACGTACTTGATGTACTCGCCGTACTCCATGATCTGTCGCCAGGAGTCGTCGGACAGGCCCGCACTCACGCCGAGCCCGGCCGGCGCCGTCGCGGTGCCGAACCCGGGGAACACCCACTCCATGACGCTGCGCATGACCTGCTCGCGCTCGAGGCGGCGGAGCGAGGGACCGTCGGTGCCGCTGTCGATCTCGCGGGCGAGCTGGGCGCGGCGCTGGCGGACCGTCTCCAGGGCCTGGACGTGGCTGGCGAACGCGGCGTCGCGCACCGTGCTGAAGCTCTGCATCTGCCACTGCTGGAAGGCCGTGCCGGGAGCGTTCGGGTCGGGAGGCGGGGTCAGCACCGCGCCGTAAGCCGCTGCGTACCGGCCCCAGTTGTCCTCGTCGATGTCCCACGGCTGCAACACGAAGGCGAACGGCTCGGCCAGCGCCCGGTCGTAGCGCCGCAACAGCTCCTGCCGTGACCGCAGCCGCAGTCCCGGGTCGGGGATGACGATGTCGTAGGTCAGCCGGACCCCCACCCGACGTAGCTCGATCTGCCACCGGCGCATCATGCGGAAATAGTCGATGCGCATGCTGTGGTCCTCGCTCGGGTTCTCCAGCAGCCGTGAGGTGAAGTCCTCCGAACCCGCCGTCGTGGCCACCGTGAAGGACACCTTGTGGTCCCTCACCGAGCGCGCGGACGCCATCGAGGTGACGCTGCGGGCGTGGGTGCGGCTCTCCTGACGGGAGTTCGCGTTCGTCACGGTGGAGCTACCCGGACCGCCGTCGGCCGGTGCGGTGAGGGTGACGCCGTTGGACGTGCCTCCGCCGTTGCGGTCGACCTGGCGGTGCTCGGTCTGCGTCGCGATCGCGATCTCGTCGGTCTCGGCCACCCCCCGCTCGCTGTAGTTCTCCAGGAAGTCCTGGACGACGTCGGTCAGCTCGGTCTCCCGCACCGCCCACTCCTTGTGCGACAGCGTCACCTTTTCCTTCGGCGCCATGGGCAGGCTGTAGACCAGCTCACCGCGCTCGACGCCGTCAGGAGTCATCTCCAACGACTCGAGGTGCAGCAGGCCCAGGGGCTGGACCGCCCTGCGCTGCAGGGCGTTGATCGCCACCTCCCCCGCCTGCCGGCGGCGGTCGATCTCCTCCAGCGCGGAGATCGGGTCGAGGGACGCCTCGTCGGCACCCGAGGGCAGATAGGGCTTGACCCGCTTCCAGAAGTGCGACACGAGCTCGACCCGCTCCTCGGCGAGAGGCACCACCAGGTCGCTGTAGTAGGAGCGGGTGACCATGGGCGCGTCCGGCGCCAGCTCGTTCAGCGCCGCGACGACGTTCGCCCGCACGGGCGCGGCGAAGTCCTGGTCGAGGACCTGCACCGCCGAGCGCGCGGCCAACCCCGACGTCCGCTGGTGCAGCGTCATCGTCGTCGCCGGGGAGCGATGCGCACCCTCCTCCTCCGGCGGCGCCGGCGCCGCCGCGGCTGCCAGCGTCCGCACGGCGTCGGCGAACGCCTCCTCCCGCAGCTCCTGCACCCGCCGCACCACCTCGCTCAGTACCTCCGGCGGCACCGCGTTCAGCTGCTGGACGGCCGCCAGCCCCTGGTCGGCCGTCGCGGCGTCGGCCACGCGCGCCACGGCGTCTATCGCCGCCGCGTCGGCCTCCCCCTGAGCCTGCTGCCGCAACCGGACGAGCTCGTCCTTCTGGAACCCCGCGTTGCGGACGAGCGCACCGAGCACGAGCGCCTGACCGCCGGAGGCCGGACCGTCGTCGACGGGCAGCTCGATCGGGGTCAGGGTCGCGGTGCGGAAACGCCGACGCGAGTTGGTGAGCGGATCGGCCATGGGGGGCTCCTGAGGGTCGCGGTGCTCGGGACGGTCGCTTACCGGGGAACAGCCGAGTCGAGGCCGAACCGGCGCCGGCGCTCCGGCCGCCGGGGTCTGGGGGGCCCGGGAGGCGCCGGACGGGGCGGTCCCCCGCCGGCCGCAGTCGGGAGCCGGAAGCGGGCGGCACGTCCCTCGACGGCGCCCACCGGTAGAGGCGGCAGTGCCTGACCCGGGATCTCCTGCGGCGGGCTGGCCGTCCGGGCGGCCGACCCGGTGTCGTGCTCGACCCACAGGTCCAACGACGGGTGGCTGATGGCGTACCGGCTCTCACCCCAGTCCACCCGGCCGGGGCGCGCGCCGCTGACGTAACGGTTGGCCATCAGGGGCAGCTCGGCGACAGGCAGCGGCTGGCCGTCGACCCGGGCGTCGTCGTCCTCGTCCTGGACGTCCAGCCGGAAGCCGCCGACCGACGCGTCGACCCCACGGGGTACGTCCAGCTCGCAGGCGAGCGAGCTCGGTGTGCCGACGCCGGAGACGTCGAGATAGGTGTCGCGCACCGAGCGCTTGAACGCCGCGAAGCTGCCGTGCCGCCGTTTGCTGCCGATGATGGCGACCCAGACGTTGCTGCCGTTGTCGGCTCGCAGCTCGGTCGACGTGAAGCCCGCGTCGGCCAGCGTGCCCTCCGACGAGGGATCGGGGTCGGCGTCGAAGCGGGTGTCACGGACCCAGCGCACGGGGCGGGCGGAGAACAGGGCGAGGTAGCCGTCCGCGTTGCGACCGAAGACCCACGTGCCGCCCGCGTCGCGCTCGGGCAGGACCGCGTCACCAGTCGGCGCCGGGTCCACCTCGTCGAAGAACTCGCACGGGAACCAGGCATGCGTCGGGGTGCGGCTCATCGTGCGGTGGGCGTCGTCGAAGTTGTAGATGATCACGGCCGCCTCGCGGTGCTGGACGATGCGCGGCAGGCACAGCGAACCGCCCCACTCGTAGAGCCCCTCGTCCTTGAGCTCGTCCATGTCGGCGAGACCGGCGAGCTTGGCGACGTCGGCCATGGCCTCGGCGCCCTGCAGCAGCACGAGGTGCTTGAAGAACTGCCACCCGGCCGACCCCACGGTGCCGCCCGCTGTCAGCGGCGCGTTCGTCCACACGCTGACGTCACACCCCAGGCTGGCCATCCACGGCTGCTTCTGGAACGAGATCTGGCCGGGCTGGTGATCCTGGACGCTGCACAGCATGGCGTCGCCGACCGAGAAGGTGCGCAGGTTGGCCCGGCCCAGCAGGTTTCCGCGGTTGAACAGCTCGAGCATCGACTCCAGCGCCTGCTGGAGAACCGACTTCGGGATGTCGGGCTCCGGCGGGTCGTCGCCGGTGATCGCGGCCCAGGCCGCCTCGAGCCCGGCGACGATCATCTTGCCGATGTCGTGGATGAGGTTGATCAGCGACTCGACCGTCAGCGCGACCGAGGCCAGGCTTCCCAGGCCGAAGAGCAGGTTGAGGGGGAAAGGGACGAGCGCGCCGGCCAGCCCCAGCAAGGCACCCGCCGTGGAGGCCACCACCGCGGTGGCGGCGTCCAGCACGAGCGCCTTGACATAGGGGCCCAACGCGTCCAGGAAGGGCAGCGCGTCGTCCAGCTTCCAGAGCAGCATCATCGGCTGGGACCTGCGCAGGTTGGGATGGGACTCGGCGACGCGTCGGGTCGAGTCCAACAGCTCGTCGGTGAAGTAGCCGCCCAGCCCCCACCAGAACGCGACGTCGTCCGGCGTCCGCGTGCCGATGCCGTCCCGCGCGCCGTCCGCCCACGTCACCGAAGCGCGCGCGTCGTCGGCGAACGGGTCTCGCCCGTCGACGTGCTCCCGGTCCCGGGCGACCGCGAGCAGTACCTCCGGAACGGTGTAGCGCACGGCCGTGGCGAGGGCGACGGCGGTGTTCTCCACACCTATGTGGTCACCCCGGGCGCCGGTCAGCAGCTCGACGGTCTCCCCGACCGACTGACTCCACCCGAACGCCTTGTGCTCGAAGTAGGCGCGGCCGGCGGACGAGGCGAAGCTGCCCCGCGTCGTGAAGCGGACGACATCGAACACCAGCCGGTCGAGCACCATCGCCGCTTTCGTGCTGATCCCGGGGTCGGTGGCGAAGTCCGCCAGGTTCAACAGAGGTGGGAAGTCCTCGTTGTAGTAGCCCGGTGAGCACCACTCGCTGAAGCCGTAGCGCAGACGCCGGTCGAGCCAGCGCCGGGTGCGCTCGGCGCCGCGCCGCTCGTGCTCGCGGCCGGTCACCGGCCCACCGCCGTCCATGAGGCCCGATCGGGGGAAGGTGTCGTCAGGGAACAGCTGTCCCACCAGCAGCTCGCAGGAGTGGAACAGGATCTGGTGGTTCTCCGACCAGAAGGTCATCTCCCCGCCGTCATGCCCGGTGGCGGCGGGCTCGTCGAGCCAGTACTTGAAGTGCAGTAGCGCCGCCTTGACCGAGTCAGCGACGTACTGCGGCACGCGAGGGTCGGGGGACGCCGTGTAGAGGCGGTGGCGCAGCACCAGCCGCAGGATGTCGGTGACGTGGAAATCGGCGGTGTCTTTCAGCCGCAGGATGTGGTCGACCACGGAGTGCGCCAGCACCGCGCGCCACCAGTAGCAGCCCGTCGCGTCGCAGTCCGGCCAGCTCCAGCCTGCCGGGACGGGGATGTCGGTGGCGCAACGGAAGACCGGCGCATGGTTCGGCGCGGCGCAGGAGAGAACCCGCGCCGCGAGTGGGAGCCCGTCACCGCCCGGCGGAGGCCCGAAGGAGGGGTTTGCACCACCTATGGTCCACACCCCGAGCAGGGGGATGTAGGACGGCCGGCCGCCGAAGCTCACCCAGTCGGCCACAGCCGGCAGCGCGCTGCGCAACGGCCGGTCCGCCTGGCTCGCCATCCAGGCAAGGGTGTCGGTGAGCTCCCGGGTCTGCGCGGTCTGACTGGCGGCAGCCGCCGCGAACACCGCTTCGGTCAGGGGCGCGCCGAGGTGCCGAGCCATCTGCCGCGGGTCGTACCCGGCGACCTCCCCCACGTGACCGGCCAGGGCAGAGCCGACGGCGGGATCCGGTGGCACCGGGACGTGCAGGGTGTCGAACCACGCCTGCAGCGCCTGGCGCAGCGAGTCGAGCACCGCCACGGGCAGCTGCGTCGGCACCGCTTTCTCCACGGTGGCGAACAGCGCCTCGACCAGCGCTCGCACACCGAGGCCGCCGTCGATGCGAAGGACGTCGAAGGTGAAGAGGGTGTCCACCACCACCTTGAGCGACTGCCGGACGGCCATGCCGTCGAGCGGCACCCCGAAGGGCGGGGTGAAGGTGTCCGCGGGCTGGCAGGCGAGGCGTGCGATCGCCATGCTGATGTTCTCGCGGGACGGCGGCCACCAGGTGCTGGCCCGGACGATCGGGTCGTCGGCCCACGAGCTCGTGTACGGCTTGGAATGGCGCTCACCGGCGCGCTTGTGATCGTCCGGTGTGAGGCGGTCGCGCCAAGGCTGCGGTGCCGGGGCCCGCAGCCGCAGCGAACCAGGGCCCACGGGGGCCGGCTGGGCCGGCGTCATCAGGTAACCGCGGGCCTCCGCCACGCGATCTGCGGGTTCCGTGCTCGATCCGCTCGAGCCGAGCATCAACAGGTACCGCTTCTTGCGGTCCTCGAAGTCCCGGGTGAGGCCGTCGTAGGCATCGGGGGACCAGAGGTCCAGGCCCGGCACGCGGGGAGGATGCACTGTCATCGCCTCACCGCCCGACGCGGCTCGGCGGGCGGTGAGTGTCGAGTCCGTCCACGAGACCCCCATCGTCCACAGCACGACCCGCGACACGGCAGCTGTCGGTCAGGGCCGCGCCACGGAAATGCGGGCCGCGACGCGACTGAGCCAACCGTCCAACGGCACCGGTGCGGGACTCCTCGGTTCCGGTGTCGCCCGGAGCATGGCGCACCGCAGGGTCGCGTGGAACCGATACCGCCGCGAGCAGCTGAATGGCTGCCCGCAGGGGCGCCTCAGACCGGGGGCACCTCAGACCGGGGGCACCTCAGACCGGGGGCACCTCAGACCGTGGTGCGCAGGCTCCCGTCCGGGTTGGCCAGGTGCACGGGAGCCGACGGCGTGAGGTCGCGTACCGCGGCGAGCCCCAGCTCCTCGACCACGTCGGCCGCCGACACGATCGCGGCGGCCTCCAGCCCCTGGACCCCGCTGGAGACGGCGGCGGCCACGGCGGCCTGCAGCGCGGACAGCTTCAGCGACGGCAGATCCACGGTCGCGGCGAGATACGTGCGTCCGTCGGTGTCGCGCACGGCGGCACCCTCGGGGGCACCGGTGCGGCCGCGCGCGGAGCGGGCGAGGGTGACGAGCTTGGCGTCCTCGGGCTGGAGATCAGGCACGGGACGTCAGCCTTCCACGCGGGCCGGCTCCTGGTACCGGGTGGCTCCGTTCGGCGGCCTGCCGTCGACCTCTGCTTCGGCATTGTGCCGCGCCTGGGGCACGAGGCACACCAGCAGTGTGTCGATCTGGTTGCGCCGGCCCCCCAGGCTCTCGGCGACCAGCCGCAGGCCGCCCACCTCGGCCGCGGCACCCTCGATCGGCACCCGACCCAGCTCCCGGGCCAGCAGGCCGCCCACGGTCTCCACGTCGTCGTCCTCGGGGAGTTCGACCGAGAACAGCTCGGCGAGGTCATGCACCGGTAGGCGGGCGGTGACCCGCATCGACCCGTCGGCCAGCTCCTCGACCGGCGGCCGCTGGACGGCGTCGTGCTCGTCGGAGATCTCGCCGACGATCTCCTCGAGGATGTCCTCGATGGTGACCAGTCCGGCGAACCCGCCGTACTCGTCGACCACGATCGCGATGTGGATGCGCTGCGCCTGCATGTCGCGCAGCAGCTCGTCCACCGGCTTGGACTCCGGCACGAACGTCGGCGTGCGCATCAGCTCCTCGACCCGCGGCCCGCGGTTGTCGGGGCTGTTCTGCGACCGGCGGATGAGGTCCTTGAGGTAGACCACGCCGACGACGTCGTCCACGTTCTCGCCGATGACCGGGATGCGGCTGAACCCGCTGCGCAGCGCGAGTGCGAGCGCCTGGCGCACGGTCTTGCCGCGTTCGATCCAGACGACGTCGGTGCGCGGCACCATCACCTCGCGGGCGATCGTGTCGCCCAGCTCGAAGACGGAGTGGATCATCTGGCGCTCGCCGGACTCCACCACGCCGCGCGCCTCGGCCATGTCGACCAGCTCGCGGAGCTCCACCTCGGAGGAGAACGGGCCGTCCCGGAAACCGCGGCCGGGCGTGAGCATGTTGCCGACCAGGATTAGCAGCGTCGCCACCGGGCCGAGCACCCGGCCGAGCAGCTTGACGACGCCCGCGGTGGCCAGGGCGGTTCCGTAGGCGTGCTGTCGGCCCAGGGTGCGCGGGCCCACGCCGATCAGCACGTAACTGACCACGACCATCACCCCGGCGGCCGTGAGCACGGTCTGCCAGCTGCTGCCCCACAGGTCGTAGAACAGAACCGTGACCAGCACCGCGGCGACCATCTCGCAGATGATGCGGAGCAGGAGGAGCAGCGCCACGTGACGGGCGCGCTCCTGCACGACCTGCTCGAGCGAGTCGGCCCGCTTGAGGCCTTCCCGGCGCATCTCGTCGACCCGGGCCTTGGACACCCGCTGGATGGCGGCGTCCATGGCCCCGAAGGTGCCGGCCAGGGGAACGAGGCAGATGGCGACCGCCAGCATGGAGATCGCTGCGGAACTCATCGGGAACTCGTCTCCCCGCCGGCGGGCGCTCCGGTCACGGGTTGACGGGGCGAGGCCCGCCATCCCTCGATGAGCCTCTGCTGGAGGCCGAACATCTCCTTCTCCTCCTCGGGCTCCATGTGGTCGTAGCCGAGGAGGTGCAGCACGCCGTGCGTGGCCAGCAGGACGAGTTCGTCGTCCATGGAGTGGCCGGCGGCCCGGGCCTGCCGGACCGCGACCGCCGGGCAGAGGACGACATCACCCAGCAGGGCGGGCCCCGGTTCGGGGTCGTCGGGCCG
>JAOPWJ010000260.1 GCA_025965715.1 Blastococcus sp.
ACGGAGCCGAACATGAACAGCAGGACGACCGCCGCGGCGACGATGCCCACCAGCTCGCCACCCCCGCCGCCCGCCTCGGTCTGCTGCGCGGCGGTGCCGGAGAACTCGACCTGCAGGCCGGCCGCCCGTCCGGCCTTCCCGGTGGCGAACAGCGCCTCGCGGTCGGCGGCCTCGAGCCCGAGCGGGTCGACCGCGTAGGTGGCCGTGGCCCGGGCGACCCGGGCGTCCGGCGACAACCCCCCGGTGGTGAAGGGGTCGGTCACGACGGCGACGTCGGCCACGGCGCGCACCCGCTCGAGCACCGCGGCCACGGCGGCTCGCCGCTCCGGCGTCGTGAGGGTCTCGCCCTCGGGCGCGGCGAGGACGACGTTGGCCGACGCCTTGGCGAGCCCGGCCTGCGGGAAGCGCTCCGCGAGGACGTCGAGCGCCTGCTGCGACTCGGTCCCCGGGATCGAGAACTCGTCCGAGTACGGCCCGGACAGCGTGCTGGCCGCCGTGCCCGCACCCACCAGCACGAGCAGCCAGAGCGCGAGGACGACCCAGCGACGGCGGTAGGACAGCCGGCCGAGCCGGTACAGGCGAGAGGCCACGGGGTGCTCCTGGTCAGACGGCGGAGAAGGCGGGGGCGAGGGCGGTGAAGCCCTCGTCGAGCAGGGCTGCGAAGGCGTCGGGGGAGGCGCCGTCGGTGGCGAGCCAGGTCTCCGTGGCCGCGCGGGCGACGGCGACGACGCCGTTGGCCAGCAGCCGGGGTCGCAGCCCGGCCGGGTCGCCGGTGCGGCGGCCCAGCTCGACGACGAGCTCCTGCTCGAGCGCGGCGTAGGACGCGAGCACCTGGGCGAGGACGGCCGGGCTGGTGCGCACCAGCTGCTCCTTGAGCAGCTGGTCGCGGTCGGGCAGCGTGCCGGTGACGAAGGTGGCGAGCGCCGCGGAGCGCAGCAGCTGCCAGACGTCGGCGTCGGGCGGACCCGCGGCGACGGCCGACAGGAAGGCGCGCCCGCGGGCCAGGTCGTCGTCGACGAACGCCTGCTCCTTGGTGGCGAAGTGGTTGAAGAACGTGCGCGGCGAGACCCCGGCCTCGGCGGCGACGTCCTCGACCGTCACCCCGTCGACCCCCCGGTCGGCCGCGAGCCGCAGCGCGGCGCGCGCCAGGGCCGCACGGGTCGCGAGCTTCTTGCTCTCGCGCAGCCCGGGTCCGGTGGTCACCCCGTCAGCCTCGCCGATCACTGCAGTGAGTGCAACGTTGCAGGCAGTGCAACCAGTGTGACCTGAGGCACCCCCGGCGCGGCGCAGGGCAGGCCCTGCCCGGGTCCTCCCTAGACTGGGCACTCGGACGGCCGGGAGGGGCAGCGTGGCGACCACGGAGGACCAGCTCCGCACCACCCTGGCCGCGGTCGCCCCGGGCACCGCGCTGCGCGACGGCCTCGAGCGGATCCTGCGCGGCAACACCGGCGCGCTCATCGTGCTGGGCCACGACAAGGTCGTCGACCAGCTCGCCACCGGCGGCTTCACCCTCGACGTCGAGTTCAGCGCGCAGCGCCTGCGCGAGCTCAGCAAGATGGACGGCGCCGTGGTCGTGACGGCCGACCTGTCCCGCATCACCCGGGCGAGCGTGCAGCTCGTGCCCGACCCGAACATCCCCACCGACGAGACCGGCACCCGGCACCGCACCGCCGAGCGCGTGGCCAAGCAGACCGGTTACCCCGTCGTCAGCGTCAGCGCCTCCATGCGGATCATCGCCCTGTACGTCGGCGGCACCCGCTACGTGCTCGACGACAGCGCCGCGATCCTGTCCCGCGCCAACCAGGCCCTCGCCACCCTCGAGCGCTACAAGCTGCGCCTGGACGAGGTGGCCGGCACCCTGTCGGCGCTGGAGATCGAGGACCTCGTCACCGTCCGCGACGCCATGGCGGTCAGCCAGCGCCTGGAGATGGTGCGGCGGATCGCCACCGAGATCGAGGGCTACGTCGTCGAGCTCGGCACCGACGGGCGCCTGCTCAGCCTGCAGCTCGAGGAGCTCATGGCCGGCGTCGAGGGCGAGCGCGAGCTGATCGTGCGCGACTACCTCGTCAGCGGGACCGGCCGCAAGCAGCGCAGCGTCGAGCAGGCCCTCGAGGAGCTGGACGCGCTCCCCCAGGCCGAGCTCGCCCTCGACCTGTCCGCCGTCGCCCGCGCCATCGGCCACCCCGGCACGGTCGACGCTCTCGAGGTCCCGGTCAGCCCCCGCGGGTACCGGCTGCTGGCCAAGGTGCCGCGGCTGCCCCGGCTCGTCGTCGACCGGCTGGTCGAGCACTTCGGCGGCCTGCAGAAGCTCCTGGCCGCCTCGATCGACGACCTGCAGGTGGTCGAGGGCGTCGGCGACACCCGCGCCCGCAGCGTCCGCGAGGGGCTGTCGCGGCTGGCCGAGTCGAGCATCCTCGAGCGCTACGTCTGACCGGTCAGGTCAGGTCAGGTCATGTCAGCTCGAAGCTGGTCGGGCCCGTGCGCAGGGCCCCGACCCGGCCGAGCACGCGGTAGGTGCCGGCGACGGCGGCCTCCGCGGATCCCGCGCAGCCGGGGCGGGAGCGCCGG
>JAOPWJ010000007.1 GCA_025965715.1 Blastococcus sp.
CGTCGGCGTGAGCTGCCGGCCGTGCCGCCCACGCGGCCGCGGCGCGGCCCCGACCCGGAGCCGACGCACCACCCCACCACCGAGCTCGACCTCGGTCGCGGCTTCCCGCCCGTCTCGAACGAGACCACCGAGATCGACCTCAGCGGCGGCTGGCCGCAGCACCTGAAGGTGCCCCCGCGGCCCTCGCCGGCGTCCCGCCCGACCGGGCGGGTCCTCGGCGTCGACGTCGGCACCGTCCGGGTCGGGGTGGCGCTGTCCGACCCCACCGGCACCCTCGCGAGCCCCTTGGAGACCCTCCGCCGGGCCAAGAACATGTCCGACCTGGACCGCCTCGCAGCCCTCGTGATGGAACACGAGGTGGCAGAGGTGGTCGTGGGAGAGCCGGTGCATCTGTCGGGTGCGTCGGGCGCCTCCGCCGCCGATGCAGCCAATTACGCTCAGGAACTAGCCGACCGCATTCCGGATGTGCCAGTGAACCTGATCGACGAGAGGCTCTCTACCGTGACCGCAGCCAATCACCTGCGCGAGGGCGGCATCGACAGCCGCAAACAGCGCCGGGTCATCGACCAGGCGGCCGCCGTGGTCATCCTGCAACAGTTCCTCGACAGCCGGCGGGCAGGCTCGTGACGGAGCCCGGCGGTCCGCGGCAGCGGGGGAGACACTCCTCGGCCGCCGACGGTCCCGCCGGTGTCCCCGCGCCCGGCCGACCGGCCCATGACGACCGCTACGGCAGCCCTGCGAACCGGTATGGCGTGCCGGGCAACCGCCACGGCGTGCCGGAACAGGCGGGCCGCTACGCGACCGATCGCGCCCGCACCGGGGGATACACCACGGGTGGGTTCCGGAGTGGCGAACCGCCGGCCGGCGCCGCCGAGGCGACCTCCCGTAAGCCGGGCTACGTGGCTTCAGCCCCCGGGCGGGCCACGGGGGCGTTCGCCCGCGTTTCCGGCGTCCTCGACCGGTTTCCCGACCAGACCGGACCCATCGCGGAGCCGGCCTGGTGGTCCTACGGCTCCAGCGACCATCCCGACCACCCCTTGAGTGCGCGGCACAGCGAGGACCGGCCGCGGCCGGGATCCCGCGAGCCCCACTCCTCCGACGACCTGCCGGGCAGCGCTCCGCGCGAGCAGTACCACCCGTCCGCGCCGCTGCCGCCTCTTCCCTCGGGTGTCTGGGACCGGCTGCGGCCCCGGGACCGCGCCGACGGCCACGACGGCGGCCATGCCGACGGTCACGACGACGGTTACGACGACGGTCACGACGACGCGCCCACCGTCGCCCATCGGTTCGGCCGGCCGGCCGACGAGCCCGCCGACGACCGGACGCAGGCCCCGAAGGCCCCGGGCGCCACCGGGCCGTTCCCCGAGGACGACGACCACACCGACGCGCACCACATGGACCCGCACGTCTGGGAGGACCAGACGGGTGGGCTCGAGGTGATCGGGGCGCACGTCGAGGACGGCGGCTCGCGCGGGCGCTGGTGGCGCCGCGGACGGCGCGAGACCCACCTCGACGAGGATGCGCACGGCGATTTGCACGACGAGGACATCCCCGTCGCCCCCTACAACGCGAGCAGGGCGCGAGGTCGCGGCGACCGCCGGCCGTGGGCCGTGCTGCTCTCCCTGCTGGTGCTCGCCGGCCTGGTCGTCGGCATCGTGGTGGGCGGCGAGAAGCTCCTCACCATGATCAACCCGTCCTCGCGCGACTTCACCGGGCAGGGCAGCGGCACCGTCGAGGTGCGGATCAGCCAGGGGGACACCCTCAGCGACATCGCGCGCACGCTCGTCGACGAGGGCGTCGTCGCCTCCGTCGGCCCGTTCGTCGACGCGGCGGAGGCCGACCCGGCCGCCACGGGGATCCAGCCCGGCGTCTACCGCATGCGCGAGCAGATGAGCGGCGAGTCGGCTGTCGACCTGCTGCTCGACCCTGCCGCCCGGCTGGTCACCCGCGTCATGCTGCCCGAGGGCCTCACGGTGAAGGCGACGCTGGCCAAGCTCGCCGAGACCTCGGGCACGCCGGTCGCCGAGTTCGAGAAGGCCGCGGCGGACCCCGTCGCGCTGGGCCTCCCTGCCTACGCCGGCGGAAAGCTCGAGGGCTTCCTCTTCCCGGCCACCTACGACTTCGAGCCCGACACCACCCCGGCGCAGATGCTGACGCAGATGATCGAGCGGGCCGTGCACGCCTTCGACGATCTGCAGATCCCCCCGGCCGAGCGGCTCGCGGTGGTCACCAAGGCCAGCCTCGTGCAGGCCGAGGCAAGCAGCACCGAGGACATGGCGAAGGTCGCGCGGGTTCTGGAGAACCGGCTGGCCGACGGCATGGCGCTGCAACTGGACACGACGGTCAACTACGCCAACGGCAAGGCCGGGATCACCACCACCTCGGCCGACCGCGCCAATCCCTCGCCCTACAACACCTACCTGCACCCCGGCCTCCCGCCCGGCGCCATCGACAACCCGGGGGAGGAGGCGCTGCGGGCGGTCCTCTCGCCCGCGGCGGGCGACTGGCGCTTCTTCGTGGTGGTCAACCCCGACACCGGTGAGACCCGCTTCGCTGCCACCGGGGCCGAGCACCAGCAGAACGTGCTGCTGTTCCAGCAGTGGCTGCGGGAGCACCCGGGAGGATGAGGGCCGCCGTCCTCGGCCGCCCCGTGACCCATTCGCTGTCCCCCCTGCTGCACCGGGCGGCGTATGCGGCGCTAGGGCTGGACGACTGGACCTACGACGCGCTCGACATCGGGGCCGACGACCTGCCGGTGCTCCTGGCGGGGCTGGGCGAGGAGTGGCGCGGCTTCTCGGTGACCATGCCGTGCAAGCAGGCGGCGGTCGAGGCGGCGCAGCTCGTCGAGCCTCTGCCTCGACTGCTCGGCGCCGCCAACACCCTGGTCCGCACCGATGCGGGCTGGCGGGCCGAGAACACCGACGTCACCGGTGTGGGCATGGCTCTGCAGCTGGCCGGTGTGGAGCGCGTGAGCCACGCCGCGATCATCGGAGCCGGCGGGACGGCGGCCGCCGCGGCCGTGGCGCTCTGCTCGCTCGGCGCCCAGCACATCGACCTCGTCGTCCGCAATGCCGGTCGTGCCGGGGAGGTCCTCCGTGTGCTGCAGGTGCTCGGCGTCTCCGCGAGCGTCATCCCCCTCGGTGGCGCCGCGCCGGAGGCGCCGCTGGTGGTCAGCACCGTGCCGATCGACGCGCAGCCCGGTGTCCTGACGCTCGACTGGCGGGCCGAGCACACCGTGCTCGACGTCCTCTACGCGCCTTGGCCCACCCCGCTCGCCGGTCGGGTGACGAACGCCGGCGGCACGGTGGTCGGCGGCCTCGAGGTGCTCTTCTGGCAGGCGACGGTCCAGGTCGAGCTGATGACCGGCCAGCCGGCTCCGATCGCCGCGATGCGCAGCGCCCTCGACGCGGCCGTCGGCGCCGCCTGAGCGGAGCGGTTCCGTTGGACGTCGCCCATCCGGCGCTGATGGCCGCGGCGGTACCGATCGCCGCGGTCGTCGGCCCGTGGCTGGCGCGGATCTCCGTCCGGCTGGCGGCCCGCGACGACGCGGCCCGGCCGTCGGTCCCGCGGATCGTCCTGACCGCGGTGCTCCTCGCCGGGCTGCTCGCCGGAGCCGTCGCGTTGACCGGCCTCCGACCGGCGACGCTGGCACTGGGCTGGGCGGGCGGCGCCGGCATCGTGCTGGCCGCGGTCGACCTCGCCACCCACCGGCTGCCCGACCGAGTGACCTATCCCGCGGTGGCGGTCTGCGCGGCGGCCCTGGCCGCCGACGCCGCCGTCCTCGGGTCGTGGGGAGCCCTCGTGCGGGCGCTGGGGGCGGCCGGTGCCGCCTTCGCGGTCGCGGGACTGCTCGCCGCTGTCGTTCCGGAGGGCCTCGGCTTCGGCGACGTGAAACTCCTGGCCCTGCTCGGGCTGCTCCTCGGCTGGACGGGCTGGGGAGTGCTGCTCGCCGGGATCTTCCTCGGCCTGGTCGCCGGCACCGTCAGCTCGATCATCCTGCTGGCGACCGGCCGGGCTGGCTGGCGCACCGCCGTCCCCTTGGGACCGCCCCTGCTGGCCGGTGCCGTGCTGGCGCTCGCGGTCTGGGGTCCTGCCGCGCTCGGCTGGTGAAGGCCCGCGTCCTCCTGACGTCTCCCACGTTCGGGGCGAGCCCCGGGACGGAGCAGGGGTAAGGCAGAATCCGGGGCATGTTGCGCTGGCTGACCGCAGGTGAGTCGCACGGTCAGCAGCTCACCGCCATCCTGGAGGGACTTCCGGCCGGCGTCGAGGTGCAGACCGCCGACGTGGACGCCGCCCTGGCCCGCCGCCGTGTCGGCCACGGCCGGGGTGCGCGGATGTCCTTCGAGCAGGACGAGGTGACCCTGACCGGCGGCGTGCGGCACGGCCGCACCCAGGGCGGCCCGATCGCCGTGCAGATCGGCAACACCGAGTGGCCCAAGTGGACGACGGTGATGTCGGCGGACCCGGTCGATGCCGATGTCCTGGCGGGGCAGGCCCGCAACGCGCCGCTCACCCGTCCCCGGCCGGGCCACGCCGACCTCGCCGGCATGCAGAAGTACGGCTTCGACGACGCGCGCCCCGTCCTGGAACGGGCCAGCGCGCGCGAGACCGCGGCCCGTGTCGCCCTCGGGGCGATCGCCGCGGCCTTTCTGCGTCAGACCGTCGGGGTCGAGGTGGTGAGCCACGTGGTCGCCATCGGGCCGGTGAAGGTGCCCGACGGCGTACTTCCGGGACCGGGGGACAACCCCCGGATCGACGAGGACCCGGTTCGCTGTGCCGACCCGGCGACCAGCGGCCTGATGGTGGCCGAGATCGACGACGTCCGGAAGAGCGGAGACACCCTCGGCGGCGTCATCGAGGTGGTCGTCCACGGGCTGCCGCCGGGCCTGGGCAGTTCCGTCCACTGGGACCGCCGGCTCGACTCACGGCTGGCCGGGGCACTGATGGGCGTGCAGTCGGTGAAGGCCGTCGAGGTCGGTGACGGCCTGGAGAGCGCGAGTCGTCGCGGCTCGGTGGCCCACGACGAGATCGAGCTCGCCGACGGCCGGGTCAGGCGGCTCACCGATCGCGCCGGGGGGATCGAGGGCGGCATGACCAACGGTGCGGTCCTGCGGGTGCGGGCGGCGATGAAGCCGATCTCCACCGTGCCCCGCGCACTGGCCACGATCGACACCGCCACGGGGGAGCCGGCCGTGGCCATCAACCAGCGCAGCGATGCCATCGCGGTGCCGCGCGCCTGCGTGGTCATGGAGGCGATGGTGGCCCTGGTCCTGGCCGACGCCGTCCTCGAGAAGTTCGGTGGCGACTCGGTGCCCGAGACCCACCGCAACGTGCGCGGCTACCTCGACGCGCTGCAGATCCGGTGAGCGCACCACTGATCGTCCTGGTCGGGCCACCGGCGTCGGGCAAGACGACGGTCGGAACGGCGCTGGCCGACGCGCTCGGCATCGCCTTCCGCGACACCGACCACGACATCGAGGCCGCGGCCGGCATGTCGGTCGCCGACCTGTTCGTCACCCACGGGGAGCCGCATTTCCGCGCGCTGGAGGAGGAGGCGGTGGCCCGCGCCCTGGACGAGCACGACGGCGTCGTGGCCCTGGGCGGCGGTGCCGTGACCAGCGGCGGCACCCGGGAGCGACTGGTCTCCTACGGCCGCGACGGCGGCACGGTGGTGTGGCTGGACGTCGACCTGCCCTCGGCCGCCAAGCGAGTCGGCCTGTCCCGTGACCGGCCCCTCCTGGGCGTGAACCCGCGCGCCATGCTCCGGCACATGCTCGAGATGCGGGGCCCTCTCTATGACGAGGTCGCCACGCTGACGGTGACCACCGGCGGTCGGACACCCGAGGACGTCGTCGCCGAGGTGCTGGCCGCGCTGCCGGGCCGGACGGCGGTCTCGTGAGGCGGGTGAGCGTCGCGGGCCCCGCGCCCTACGACGTGGTGATCGGCCCGGGTGCCGGCGCCGAACTCGCCCTCGTGCTGGCCGGGACGGCGAAGGTGGCGGTCGTGCACGCGGCGCCCCTGGCCGCCGCGGCCGGTGCCGCGGTCGAGACCCTGCAGACGGCCGGGATCGCGGCCGAGGCGGTCGTCGTTCCCGACGGCGAGGCGGCCAAGACCGCGGAGGTCGCCGCCGGTCTGTGGAACGCCTTCGGCCGCCTGGGCCTGACCCGGTCCGACGCGGTCGTGGCCGTCGGCGGGGGAGCGGTCACCGACCTGGCCGGGTTCGCCGCCGCCACCTGGACCCGGGGCGTGCGGATCGTGCAGGTGCCCACCAGTGTGCTGGGCATGGTCGACGCGGCCGTGGGCGGCAAGACGGGCATCAACACCGCCGCCGGCAAGAACCTCGTCGGCGCCTTCCATCCGCCCGCCGCGGTCCTCGCCGACACCGACGCGCTCGCGGGCCTGCCCGACGCGGAGTTCCGGTCGGGGATGGCCGAGGTGGTGAAGTGCGGCTTCATCGCCGACGCGGGCATCCTGGACCTGCTCGACAAGGATCCCAGCGGCCGCGAGCACACCGAGGAGCTCATCGAGCGCGCCGTGCGGGTGAAGGCCGACGCGGTGGCAGACGATCTCTACGACCTCGGTCGCCGCGAGTTCCTGAACTACGGGCACACCCTGGGCCACGCCATCGAGCGCGTGGAGGACTTCGGCTGGCGGCACGGCGAGGCGGTCGCCGTCGGGCTGATCTTCGCCGCCGAACTGGCCCGGCAGGCCGGGCTGCTCACACGCGAGGACGTCGACCGGCACCGCACGCTCGTCGCGGCGATGGGCCTGCCGACGCGCTACACCGGCGACTGGGCGCGGCTGCAGCCCGTCATGCGGATGGACAAGAAGGCTCGCGGTGGCTCCCTGCGCTTCGTCGTCCTCGACGGGCGGCGGCCTGGAGAAGCTGCGATGCCGACGATCCTCACCGACCCCGACCAGGCCTGGCTGGACGCCGCCTGGGCCGCCGTCGCCGACGAAGGGACACCCTCGTGACCGTGCAGGTGCTCAACGGCCCGAACCTGGGCCGCCTCGGCATGCGCGAGCCGGAGAAGTACGGCTCGACGAGCTACCCGGACCTGGTGGAGCTGCTCGGGAGGACCGGCCGGGAACTCGGCCTCGAGGTGCAGGTGCGCCAGACCGACGACGAGGCGGAGATGCTGCGCTGGGTGCACGCCGCGGCCGACGCCGGCGACCCCGTCGTCCTCAACCCGGGGGCCTGGTCGCACACGTCCATCGCGCTGCGCGACGCCCTGGCCATGCTGACCGCGCCGCTGGTCGAGGTGCACATCTCCAACATCCACGCGCGCGAGGAGTTCCGGCACCACTCCTACGTCTCCGGCGTGGCCACCGGGGTGATCGCCGGGTTGGGCGTGCGGGGCTATGTGCTGGCGCTGCACTGGATGGTGGGGCAGGGCGCTCGGTGAGCCGGGAGGCAGCCCGGCGTGAGGCCCTGCGAGTGACCGCCACGGCGCTGGGCCTGGATGCGGTCCTGGTGACCAACCGGCTCAACGTCCGCTACCTCACCGGCTTCACGGGGTCCAACGGCGCCCTGCTGCTGCGGACGGGGTCCTCCGCCGCCCACCCGGCCGATCTCTTCGGCACCGACGGCCGGTACACGATCCAGGCCGGTACGCAGGTGCCCGACGTGGAACTCCTCGTCGACCGCGCGACCGTGCCCGCGCTGGCCGCCGAGGCCGTGCGCGGCGGTGCCGGCCGGATCGGCTACGAGTCCCACGACCTGACCGTCGACGGCCTCGCGGCCCTGGAGAAGGTGCTCGTGGACGCTGCCGCGGGCGGCGTCGTACCCGAGCTGCGTTCGGTGCGCCGGGCGGTGGAGGCGCAGCGGGCGATCAAGGACGACGACGAGATCGAGTCGCTGCGCCGTGCCTGCGCGGTCGCCGACCAGGCGCTCGCCGAGCTCGCCGCCGAGGGGGCGCTGCGGCCCGGCCGCACCGAGCTCGAGGTGGGTCGGGAGCTCGACGCCCGGATGCTGGCGCTCGGCGCCGAGGCGCCGTCGTTCGAGACCATCGTCGCCGCCGGGGCCAACTCCGCGATCCCGCACCACCGGCCGGACCCGACCGTCCTGCGCGAGGGCGACTTCCTGAAACTGGACTTCGGCGCCACGGTCGACGGCTACCACTCCGACATGACCCGCACGCTCGTTCTCGGGCACGCCGCCGACTGGCAGCGGGAGGTCTACCAGCTGGTGGCGGCCTCGCAGGCTGCCGGGCGAGCGGCGCTGACCGTCGGCGCCGACGTCGTCGCCGTCGACGCGGCGTCCCGCCAGGTGATCGTGGACGCCGGCCACGGTGACCACTTCTCCCACGGACTCGGCCACGGCGTCGGCCTGGAGATCCACGAGGCCCCGGGCATCGGTCCGCTCGGCGCGGGTAGTCTGGCTTCCGGCATGGCCGTCACCGTGGAGCCAGGCGTCTACCTGCCCGGCCGCGGCGGTGTCCGGATCGAGGACACCTTGATCGTCACGGACGACGCGCCCGAGTTGTTGACCCTCACGAGCAAGGAACTGCTGGGTCTCTAGATGGCTACCACCAACGACCTGAAGAACGGCATCGTCCTCAACCTGGACGGCCAGCTCTGGACCGTCACCGACTTCCAGCACGTCAAGCCCGGCAAGGGCGGTGCCTTCGTCCGGACGACG